>JAIXPL010000056.1 GCA_027486255.1 Comamonadaceae bacterium | reverse complement strand
CGACATCACCCAGGCCGCCATCAGCAGCATCACCGGCATCACGGCCCAGAACAAGACCTATGACGGCACCACGGCCGCGACCCTGGTGACCACCGGCGCTGCCTTCAGCGGCCGCATCGGCAGCGACGTGCTCAGTGTTGGCTCGGCGACC
Source organism: Comamonadaceae bacterium (assembly GCA_027486255.1). Classification (GTDB taxonomy): domain Bacteria; phylum Pseudomonadota; class Gammaproteobacteria; order Burkholderiales; family Burkholderiaceae_C; genus Polaromonas. Next base: position 93,347 of record JAIXPL010000056.1, on the reverse strand, counting down.
GGGGTCTTTTCCGACAAGAACGTAGCGACCGGCAAGACGGTATCGATCTCCGGCCTGACCCTGGGCGGTGCCGACGCGGGCAACTACAGCCTGTCCAGCACCACGGCTTCGACCACCGCCACCATCAGCCGAGCCACGATCAGCGCCATCACCGGCCTCACGGCCCCAAACAAGACCTATGACGGCACCGCCAGTGCGACCCTGGTGAGCACCGGCGCCGCCTTCAGCGGCCGCCTGGGCAGCGACGTGCTGACCGTCGCCTCGGGCACAGCGGCTTTCGCCGACAAGAGCGCGGCGAATGGCAAGACGGTATCCATCACAGGCCTGGCCCTAGGTGGTACCGACGCAGCCAACTACAGCCTGTCCAGCACCACGGCTTCAACCACGGCCAACATCACCCCGGCCACGATCAGCGCCATCACCGGTCTCACGGCTCAGAACAAGGCCTATGACGGCACTGCCAGCGCGACCCTGGTGACCACCAGTGCCGCCTTCAGCGGTCGCATCGGCAGCGACGTACTGACCGTGGCCTCGGGCACGGCGGCTTTCGCAGACAAGAGCGCGGCGAATGGCAAGACGGTATCCATCACAGGCCTCGCCCTGGGCGGTACCGACGCGGCCAACTACAGCCTGTCCAGCGCCACGGCTTCGACCACAGCCAACATCACCCCCGCCACGATCAGCGCCATCACGGGCCTGACAGCCCAGAACAAGACCTATGACGGCACCACGGCTGCATCGCTGGTGAGCGCCGGCGCCGCCTTCAGCGGCCGCATCGGAAGCGATGTGCTGACCATCGCCTCGGGCACGGCGGTTTTCGCAGACAGGAATGCGGCCACCGGCAAGGCGGTGTCGATCTCGGGTCTCACGCTGGGCGGGGCCGATGCGGCGAACTACACGCTGAGTTCGACCACCGCCAGCACCACGGCCAACATCACACAGGCCGTCATCAGCAGCATCACCGGCATCACGGCCCAGAACAAGACCTATGACGGCACCACGGCGGCTTCACTGGTCACTACGGGTGCCGTGTTCAACGGCAGGGTGACGGGCGATGCGCTCACGGTGTCCACGAGCACCGGCGCCTTCGCCGACAAAAACGCAGGCACTGGCAAGACGGTATCGATCTCGGGTCTGAGCCTGGGCGGCACCGACGCGGGCAACTACAGCCTGTCGAGCACCACCGCCAGCACGACCGCAGACATCACGGCCAAGACCGTCAGCCTAGCGGCCAGCAAGACCTACGACGGCACGGCGGCGTTCACGGGCAACCAGCTCACCATCACCACAGGCGTCGGCAGCGAGACGCTGACGTACAGCGGTGCCCTGGCCAACAGCAAGCATGTGGCCCCGACGGGTAAGTACCTCAGCGCCCTCACGCTACTCGATGGCAGCAACGGCGGCTTAGCGACCAACTACCAACTACCTTCGCTCACCGCTGCGGGTGTGAACAATCAGGTGACCATCAGTGCTGCCACGCTCACGCCCACGCTGACCAACGCCGGCGTGAGCAAGACCTACGACGCCACCACCAACGCACCGGCGAGCTTCACGCCGTCCTGGTCGTTTGGGGGCTTGGCCAGCGGCGACACGGGCGCTGCGTTGAGCTTCACCTCGTCTAGCTACAACAACGCGACGGTGGCCGGCGCCAGCACCCTCACGGTGGGGGGTCTGGGTATCAGCAGCATCAGCGGCAGCAACGGCTCCTTGACCTCCGACTACGTGCTCAGCGCTAGCAGCCAGCAGGTTGCGGCAGCCATTTCCAAGGCCACCCTCACGGTACGCGCCAACAGCGATGCGAAATTCGTCACGCAGTCCGATCCGGTCAACTTCGCCAGCGTGAGCTATTCGGGCTTTGTGGGAGGAGAAACCGCCAGTGTCTTGGGCGGCTCGGCCACCGTGACGCGCACCAACGCGTCCACCAGCACGGCCGGTACCTACGCGGGCGTACTGCAACCCGGCGGTCTGAGCGCCGCGAACTATCAGCTCAACTATGTGGGCGGCGACTACACCATCGTGCCGTCCAGCCAGCTGCTGGTACGCGTGAGCAATGTGAGCAATACCTATGGCACGCCTACTCAGTACGCCGTCAGCAGCGCGGAGTACTACAACGGAAGCGTCGTGGTGCGCTTGGACAACGGCTCGGTCTCTGGAAGCAGCGTTTCGGTTACCAACAATGTCGTGACCGTCAACGACGGTGCGAGCGGCGTGGCAACTTTCACCGTGTCCCCCCAGTCGGGCCAATACTCGGCGGCCAACAAGCTCAAGGCAGGCAGCTACGCACTCGGTCTGACCGGTGCTGTCACGGGAAACAGCGCCAACTTCAGCAACACGGTCACCGTGGTAGGTACTCACCAGGTCGCCACGAAGGGGCTGACGGCTTCGGTCTCAGGCGGGGTGAGCAAGGTGTATGACGGCATGACCGCCATCCATGGCATGACGCTGGCCCTGGCAACCCCGGAGACCGCCGATGCCGTATCGGTCAGCGGGTTGGGAGAGTTCAGCAGCCGCCACGCCGGCAACAGCCTGAGCTACACCATCAACAACCTGGCCTTGTCCGGGGCCGACGCGGGCAACTATCACCTGAACGGCGCCAACAGCTTCACTGGCAGCAATGGCAGCATCACCCCGGCGGCCATCAGCAGCATCACCGGCCTCACGGCCCAGAACAAGACCTATGACGGCACCACGGCCGCATCGCTGGTCACCACAGGTGCCGTGTTCAACGGCAGGGTGACAGGCGATGCGCTCACGGTGGCCACGAGCACAGGCACCTTCGCCGACCAAAATGCTGGCACTGGCAAGACGGTGTCGATCTCGGGCCTGAGCCTGGGCGGCACCGACGCCGGCAACTACAGCCTGTCGAGTACCAGCGCTAGCACGACCGCAGACATCACGGCCCGCGCCCTCACCCTGGCGATCGACGACAAGAGCAAGTTCAGCGGCGCCAGCGACCCCGCGTGGACCTACCAGATCGTGAGTGGAAGCTTGCTGGCGGGCGACAGCCTGAGCTTTTCGCGGTCTGCGGGCGAGTCTCCAGGCAATTACCTGCTGTCCGGCGCACACCCGAATTACGTCATCACGGCGCCGGCGGCCTACCTCAGCATCACCCAGGCGGGGGGGAATACCGCCTCAAGCACCCCCGTCGCCACCCCCGCTGTCAATGGCCTGCTGACCGTGGCTCCTGCGCGGGTATCGGCGCAGGCGACCCAGGCGCCAGCTCTGGCGACCAGTGCGTCCCCTGCGATCCGCCTGGCCAGCGCTGCGCTGCCCACTTCCACTTCTTCCGGACTCATGCTCATCCCCGCCAGCCAGGAGGCCGTGAAGGCGCTCGAGGCCTCCGATGCCCGGGTGCGCGAGCCTGGCAAGGAGGCAGCACCGTCCGCCACCCTGCTGCAGGCTGCGCAGTCTCAGGGGTACACCGGCCTGCTTGTGGTCGAGGATGGCATCCGGCTGCCCGCCGGGATTCGTTGAGGATGGGTTGAGATGCGTATTGAACGAGGCACGCGCCGCGAACTCGCTTCGGCTGGCTGGCTCAGTTTGGGCCTGACATGGGCAGGACTGTCGTGGGCCCAGCTCGCGCCGGATGCAGGCAGCACCCTGGAATCCCTGCGTCCGCCAGTCCAGGCCCTGCCACAAGGGCCGGACCTCAATCTGCCCGGTCGAGCGCTCTTGAAGCCCCAGGGCGGGCGCACGGTGCGCATTCGGGAGATCGTGCTCCAGGGTAACCACAGCCTGTCCTCCGAGTCGATTCTCTCGGCCATGCAGGCCTCCACTGCCTTGGCGCAGCCGCTGGACATCGATGGCTTACGCGCGCTGGCCGAACGCGTGACCCAGCACTACCGCCGGCTCGGGTTTCCGTTCGCCAGCGCCTTTGTGCCTGCGCAGGATCTCGCGGGGGGGCAACTGGTGATACAGATGCTTGAAGGTCGCTATGGCAAGGTGCAGGCCAAGTCATCCGACCCAAAACTCGCGGCCTTGACCCAGCGTTTCCTGCAGCCCTTGGCGCCGGGCCGGGTGATCGAATCCGCCTCACTCGAACGTGCCTCCCTGCTGCTCAGCGATCTGCCAGGCGTGGAGGTCGTGCCCGTGATCAGGCCCGGCGCACAGACGGGCGAGGGCGATCTGGATGTGCTCACCGAGCCCAGACCCCATCCTTCGGGAAGCGTCAGCCTGGACAACCACGGCAGCCGCTACACGGGCCCTTATCGCCTGCAGTTCAACGGCGCCATCAGTCACGCCTTGATGGCGGGTGACCAACTCAGTCTGACCGGCATCGCGCCTGTGCAGGGGCTGTGGGTCGGGAACCTCAATTACGGCATGCCCTTGGGTAGCGATGGCTGGCGCATGCAGCTGGGTTTGACCCGGCTCCACTACAAGCTGAGGGAAGATTTCTCGGGATTCAGCGGCCAGGCCGACGTGCGCAGCCTGACCCTCAGTCAGCCTTGGGTGCGCAGCCGCGCATTGAATCTGAGCACTTCGGTGGCGTACCAGAACAAGGCGCTCAAGGACATCAAAGGCGAGAGCGCTCCCGGGCCCACGGTCAAGAAGGTGCAGACGTATCCTTTGTCGATGAACTTCGACTGGCGCGATGGCCTGCTCAAGGGCGGCCTGACCTATGGCGCCCTGTCGGCCGTCTCGGGCCGGATCAACGCGGGCGCAGGCTCGGAGGGCTTCACCAAGTGGATGCTCGATGTGGCCCGGCTCCAGCAACTGGGTCAGGGCTGGAGCCTGTATGGCCGGTGGTTCGAGCAGGGAACCTCCGACAACCTGGACGGCTCCGAAAAAGCGCTGCTGGGGGGTGCCAGCGGCGTGCGGGCCTATCCTTCAGGGGAAGCCGCAGGCGATCAGGCTCGGCTTCTCCAGTTCGAGCTGCGCATGAGCGCTGGCGGATGGGCGCCGTATCTTTTCTATGACCACGGCCGTGTCAAGGTCGATGCGCGCCCCGAGCTCGTGAGCTTGCCCTCCCCGGACAAGGTTCGAGCCGGGGCAGGTGTGGGCGTGCGCTACCAATCGGGCCCCATGAGCTGGAATGCCGCGTTTGCCGGGCGCACAGCGGGGGGGGCAGCGCAATCCGATACCAAGACCTCAGGCCATCCTCGCCTCTGGCTTGAAATGCGCTACGCCTTTTAGGAAAGCCGGCCTGGCCCAGTCAACGGCGGGGCATGTGCACAGACCACCCGCGTGGAACGCACGCCAAGATGGCGCTCAGCCCGGCGGCTCATGTTGCCGCGCTGTCACCAGCAGGTCCCAGGCGGCGATGAACATGGCCGCGATCACCGGCCCGATGACAAAGCCATTGAGCCCGAAGATCGCAATGCCGCCCAGCGTGGACAGGAGCACCACGTAGTCGGGCATCTTGGTGTCCTTACCCACCAGGATGGGCCGCAGCAGGTTGTCCACCAGGCCAATCACCAGCACGCCGAAGGCGATCAGCACCGCGCCCGGCACCACCGAACCGCTGAGCAGCAGGTACAGCGCCACCGGAAACCACACCACCGCCGCGCCCACGGCCGGCAGCAGCGAGAGAAAGGCCATCAGCACCCCCCAGAGAACGGGCGCGTGGATGTCCAGCGCCCAGAAAATGAAGCCGCCCAGGGCGCCCTGCACCATGGCCACCACGATGTTGCCCTTCACAGTGGCGCGGATCACGGTGGCGAATTTGGCCGCCAAGCTGCGCTTGATATCGGCCTCCAGCGGTATCGCCTCGCGCAGGCGGTAGACCAGCTGCAGGCCGTCGCGCAGGAAGAAAAACAGCAGGTAGAGCATGATGAAAAAGCTCATCACCAGGTTGAAGGTATCCTGGCCGATCGAGAGCGCCTGGGTGGCGAAGAACTGCGAGCCCTTGGCCAGGCCGGCCGTCACTCGCTCCTGCAACAGGCCCGAGGTGCCCAGCCCAAAGCGGTTGAGCAGCCCGCTCAGCCAGGCGGGCAACGCGTCGTACATGAGCTGCAGGTAGCCGCTGATGCTGATGTCGCCCGACTGCAGTCGCTGCACCAGCGCATTGGCTTCCTGCACCAGCATCAGGGTGATGATGGCCAGCGGCAGCAGCACCAGCAGCAGGATCATGCCCAGGCTGATCAGAGCCGCCAGGTTGCGGTGCTGCGGCAGGCTGCGGGACAGCCGCGCATGCCAAGGCGCAAACAGAATGGCCAGCACCGCCCCCCAAAACAGCGCGCCATAAAAAGGCAGCAGCACCCACGCGAAAGCCAGGCTCACGGCCACCAGCAGGATGCCAAAGCCCTTGTCTTCGAGGGAGGTGCGTTCGGGAGGGGTGTTCTTCATGAGGGGTTCCACAAAAGCCGCCACACCGATGGTAGCGGGTGTGGGCAGGCAACCGCCATGCACTACCATGCCAGCCCCATGTCCAGCTTCCGCGAAGCGTCCTACACCGTGGCCGTGCGCACGCTGTGCGAGTTAACCGCCCGCCGCGGCGACCTGGACCTGCGCTTTTCCCCCACCCCAACCGCCCAGGAAGGCATCGCCGGCCATGCCCTGGTGGCGGCGCGCCGCCCCACCGGCTACCGCACTGAAGTAGCGCTGTCCGGCCGCCACGGGCAGCTGGCGGTGCGGGGCCGGGCTGACGGCTACGCACCGCAAACCCGGCAATTGGAGGAAATCAAAACCTTCCGGGGCGATGTGCAGGGCATCACCGAGGCGCAGCGTCAGCTGCACTGGGCCCAGCTCAAGGTCTATGGCTGGCTGATGTGTACCCAGGACGGGCTGGACGAACTGCGCCTGGCGCTGGTGTACCTCAACCTGGACGACCAGCAGGAGACGGTGCTGATGGAGACCTGCCGCGCCGAGGACCTGCGCCACTTCTTTGAGGCACAGTGCGAGGCCTTCATGGCCTGGGCCGTGCAGGAAACCGACCACCGCGAGGCACGGCAGGCGGCCCTGTCGGCGCTGGCCTTTCCCCACCCCGACTTCCGGCCCGGCCAGCGCGAATTGGCCGAGGCCGTGTGGCGATCGGCCACCACCGGCCGGCCCCTGCTGGTGCAGGCGCCCACGGGCATCGGCAAGACCGTGGGCACGCTGTTCCCCGCTCTCAAGGCCATGGCCGCGCCCGACCGGCCGGCGCTGGACAAGCTGTTCTTCCTCACCGCCAAGAGCTCGGGCCGGGCGCTGGCCCTGCACGCGCTGGCGCAGCTGGCTCCCGGGCCCTTGCGGGTGTTGGAGCTGGTGGCCCGCGAGAAAGCCTGCGAGCACCCGGACAAGGCCTGCCACGGCGAGTCCTGCCCGCTGGCGCAGGGCTTTTATGACAAGCTGCCTGCCGCACGCGAGGCGGCCGTGCAGCTGCCCACCATGGACAAGCCCGCGCTGCGGACCCTGGCGTTGGCCCACGGCCTGTGCCCTTATTACCTGGCGCAGGACCTGCTGCGCTGGGCCGACGTGGTGGTGGGCGACTACAACTACTACTTCGACCCGCACGCCCTGCTCTATGCCATGACGCGGGCGCAGGAGTGGCGCGTGGCCCTGCTGGTGGACGAGGCGCACAACCTGGTGGAGAGGGCCCGGCAGATGTACAGCGCCGAGCTCGATGAACACAGCTTCACCCTGGCCCGGCGCCAGGCTCCGCTGGCGCTGAAGAAAGACCTTGATCGCCTGCGCCGGCGCTGGAGCCAGCTCGTGCAGGACCGCCCGGCCTACAGCGTGCAGGACGAGGTGCCACAGACCTTGCTGCTGGCGCTGCAGCAACTCGCCAGCGGCATCGCGGCCTGGCAGGCCGAGCACCCGAGCACGGTCCAGCCAGAGCTGCAGCATTTTTTCTTTGAGCTGCTGGCCTTCATCGACCGGGCGCAAACCCTGGGCGGGCACAGCCTGTTTGACATCACGGTGCAGGCGCACACCACCGGCCGCCCGCGCACCCGGCTGTGCATCCGCAACGTGGTGCCGGCGCCTTTTCTAAAGACGCGGCTGGAAGCGGCGGCGTCCTGCGCCCTGTTCTCGGCCACGCTGCAGCCCTGGGACTTCTACCTCGACCTGCTCGGCCTGCCAGCACACACAGTGGCCATGGACGTGGCCTCGCCCTTTGCCGCCGCGCAGCTGGAGGTGAAGGTGATGCGGCAGATCTCCACACGCTGGCAGCACCGCAGCGGCTCGCTGCCGGCCATCGTCGAGACCATGGCCGCGCAGTGGGCCCGCGAGCCCGGCAAGTACCTCGCGTTCTTCAGTAGTTTTGACTACCTGGCCCAGGCGGCCGACGCCCTGGCTGGCGCCCATCCGCAGCTGCCGCAATGGCGGCAGAGCCCCCGCATGAGCGAGGCCCAGCAGCAGGCTTTTCTGGAACGCTTTCGCTCGGGCGCCCCAGGCATCGCCTTTGCCGTGCTGGGCGGCTCCTTTGCCGAGGGCATTGACCTGCCGGGCAGCCAGCTCATAGGCGCGTTCGTGGCCACCCTGGGCCTGCCGCAGGTCAATCCGGTGAACGAGGAGATGAGCCGGCGGCTAGAGGCCCTCTTCGGCCGGGGTCAGGACTACGCCTACCTCTACCCCGGGTTGCGCAAGGTGGTGCAGGCCGCTGGCCGCGTGATCCGCCGCCCCGAGGACCGCGGCGTGGTCTACCTGATGGATGGGCGCTTTGCGCGGCCAGAGGTGCTGGCGCTGCTGCCGGCCTGGTGGCGGCCGGCGCTCAGCGCTGCGGGCCCGCCTGCCACCGCGCCGGGCGCGTCCAGGGAAGCCTGAACGAAAAAAGGGGCCCGAAGGCCCCTTGAAATTTGTCTCCTCCCTGATCCAGCCCGCTCGGGCTGGTTGGCTGTAGCGCTCAGGACTCCGATGCCGAGTTGCTGGGCGACTGGGCGTTGCGGCGGCCGGCGCGGCCGCCCTTGCGACCGGCTTCGCGGGCCTCGGCCGAGTTGAACTCGTGGGCCTTGCCACTGGCATGGGCTGCCTTGCCGCCCAGGCTGGCGATCTCGCGCTGGCGCTGGGGATCCATCGAGGCAAAGCCGCGCTTGGAGGGGGTCTTGGCTTGATTCAGTTCAGTCATGGTGCAGGTCTCCTTCAGTTGAGGTGGCGGGGTTGATACACAGCTTGACTGTAGGAAGCGCAACAGGCCAAGCGCGTCAGTGGCCCCCGACTCATCCTGTAGGACAAACGGCTGTGCTCAGCCTAGGAAGGGATTGCAGCCTATTTAATAGCTTATCGGTATTAAGAACAAAGAAAATATTCTTTTGAGATTTAAAGAAGGCGCACCACCATCCCCGGACCCGCTCATCCCCCTGTTCACCGAAGCGGGCCCAGGAAGGAAGAAACACCATGCCGATCACCCGCCGTCTCGCCCCCCTGACCTTGCTGGCCTGGCTGGCCGCCGCCCTGCTGGCGGGCCCCCTCGCCCAGGCCCAGGCCCCCGTGCAACTGCTCAATGTCTCCTACGACCCCACACGCGAGCTGTACGTGGAGATCAACGCCGCTTTTGCGCGCGCCTGGAAAACCAAGACCGGGCAGGACGTGGCCATCAAGCAGTCCCACGGCGGCTCAGGCAAGCAGGCCCGCTCCATCATTGACGGGCTGGACGCCGACGTGGCCACCCTGGCCCTGGCCGGCGACACCGACGCCCTGCACAGCCAGGCCGGCCTCATCCCGCGCGACTGGCAAAAGCGGCTGCCGCACAACAGCTCGCCCTACAGCTCCACCATCGTGCTGGTGGTGCGCGAAGGCAACCCCAAGGGCATCCGGGACTGGGACGACCTCGTCAGGCCCGGCATCAAGGTGATCACACCCAACCCCAAGACCTCGGGCGGGGCGCGCTGGAACTACCTGGCGGCCTGGGAGTTCGCCAAGCGCAAGTACGGCAGCGCCGACAAGGCGCGCCAGTTCGTGGCCCAGCTCTATGCCAACGTGCCGGTGCTGGATACCGGCGCGCGGGGCTCGTCCATCACCTTCGCCCAGCGCGCCCAGGGTGATGTGTTCATCTCCTGGGAAAACGAAGCCTACCTGCTGGAAAAGGAGTTCGGCCACAAGTTCGATGTGGTCTACCCGAGCCTGTCCATCCTGGCCGAGCCCGCCGTGACCCTGGTCGACAAGAACGTGGACAAGAAAGGCAGCCGCGCGGTGGCCACGGCCTACCTGGAGTTCCTCTACACGGAGGAGGCGCAGGACCTCATCGGCAAGCACTTTTACCGCCCGATCTCGCCCAGGGCCCAGGCCAAGTACGCCAAGACCTTTCCCAAGCTGAACCTGTTTTCCATTGACCAGGCCTTCGGCGGCTGGGCCCAGGCCAGCCGGGAGCACTTTGTCGATGGGGCGCTGTTCGACCAGATTTACACAAAAAAGTAAGCGCCCGCTCGCATCGTCCAATCCTTATTCAGCTTTGGTATATCAAAACTTCGAAAAAATAGTTCGCCTTATTTAGAACGCCCCCCAGAATCCAGCCTCCCCACGCGCAACCGCCCCGCGGACGCCCGCCCCTTCTTCAGGATTTCAGTCATGACCTTCCCGCTCCGCCACCTGATCGCCACCCTGGCCCTGTCGGCTGCCAGCCTGGCCCATGCCCAGACCACCTCGCTGCTCAATGTGTCCTACGACGTGGCCCGCGAGTTCTACAAAGACCTGAACGTAGCCTTCGTGGCCCACTACAAGAAGACCACCGGCAAGGACATCAAGGTCGACCAGTCGCACGCCGGCTCGAGCGCCCAGGCGCGCGCCGTAGCCGACGGCCTGGACGCCGACGTGGTGACCATGAACACCACCACCGACGTGGACTTCCTGGCCGACAAGGGCGTGGTCGACAAGGAGTGGCGCAAGCGCTTCCCGAACAACGCCGCCCCCACCTCCTCGACCATGCTGTTCCTGGTGCGCAACGGCAACCCCAAAGGCATCAAGGACTGGGACGACCTCATCAAGCCCGGCATCCAGGTGATCGTGGTCAACCCCAAGACCGGCGGCAACGGCCGCATGGCGTATCTCGCCGCCTGGGGCTATGTGCGCAGCGAGGGCGGCACCGACGCACAGGCCGCCGAGTTCGTGAGCAAGCTCTACAAAAACGTGCCGGTGCTGGCCCGGGGCGGCCGCGATGCCACCGGCATCTTCCTGCAACGCAACATCGGCGACGTGCTGGTGACCTTTGAGTCCGAGGTGGTCTCGGTGGACAACGAATTCGGCGCTGGTCGGGTCGATGCCATCCACCCCTCGGCCTCCATCGTGGCCGAGAACCCGGTGGCCATCGTCGAGCGCACAGTACGGAAAAAGAACACCGCCGCCGAAGCCAAGGCCTACCTGGACTTCATCTACTCGCCTGAAGGCCAGGAGATCGCGGCCAAGCACAACATCCGCCCGCGCAACGAAGCCATCCTGAAGAAGTACGCCAACGCCTTCAAGCCCATCAGGCTCTTCACGGTCGACCAGTATTTCGGCTCCATGGCCGAAGCGCAGAAGGTCCACTTCAATGACGGCGGCCAGTTCGACAAGCTCTACACCACGCGCTGAGCCATGAGTTCACCCCAAAGGGTGTTGCCCGGCTTCAACCTGACGCTGGGCTACACCCTGCTTTATCTCAGCCTGGTGGTGCTCATTCCACTGTCGGCGCTGGCCTTCAAGACCTTCACGCTCACCTGGCCCCAGTTCTGGGAGGCGGTCACGGCGCCGCGCGTGCTGGCCTCCTACCGCCTGACCTTCGGCGCCTCGCTGCTGGCAGCGCTCGTCAATGTGTTCTTTGGCCTGCTGGTGGCCTGGGTGCTGGTGCGCTACAGCTTCCCGGGCAAGAAGATCGTCGATGCCCTGGTCGACCTGCCCTTTGCCCTGCCCACGGCCGTGGCCGGCATTTCGCTCAGCGCGCTGCTGGCTGGCAACGGTTGGGTGGGCCAGTACTTCGAGCCCTGGGGCATCCAGCTGGCTTTCAACCCCAATGGCGTGGTGATCGCGCTCATCTTCATCGGCCTGCCCTTCGTGGTGCGCACCGTGCAGCCCGTGCTGGAAGACACAGAGAAAGAACTGGAAGAAGCCGCCATGTGCCTGGGCGCCACGCGCTGGCAGACCTTCACCCGGGTGATCCTGCCCACCATCGGCCCGGCCCTGCTGACGGGCTTTGCCATGGCCTTTGCACGGGCCATTGGTGAGTACGGCTCCGTCATCTTCATTGCCGGCAACATGCCCATGGTCTCTGAGATCACGCCGCTGATCATCATTGGCAAACTCGAGCAATACGACTATGCCGGCGCCACTGCTGTGGCCTCGGTGATGCTCATCATGTCCTTCGTGCTGCTGCTGGTCATCAATGGCCTGCAAACCTGGCAACGCCGCAAGTCATGAGCACGTCCGCTACCTCCTCCCGCCATGTGAGCACGCAGGAAGCGCCCTGGGTGCGCTGGAGCCTCATTGCCCTGGCCCTGGGCTTCATGTTCCTGTTCCTGGTGCTGCCCCTGGCCGCCGTGTTCGCCGAAGCCCTGCGCAAGGGCTGGGACGCATATTGGCAGGCGCTCAAGGAACCCGACGCCTGGTCGGCCATCCGCCTGACCCTGCTGACCGCCGCCATCGCCGTGCCGCTGAACCTGGTCTTCGGCGTGGCCGCCGCCTGGGCGATTGCCAAGTACGAATTCCGAGGCAAGGCCTTCCTCACCACCCTGGTGGACCTGCCCTTCTCGGTCTCACCCGTGGTGGCGGGCCTGGTCTACGTGCTGGTCTTCGGCGCGCAAGGCTGGCTGGGGCCCTGGCTGGCCGAGCACGACATCAAAATTGTGTTTGCGGTGCCGGGCATCATCTTGGCCACCGTGTTCGTGACCTTCCCTTTCATCGCGCGCGAGCTCATTCCGCTGATGCAGGCGCAGGGCAATGAAGAGGAGCAAGCCGCCATCGTGCTGGGCGCCACCGGCTGGCAAACCTTTTGGTACGTGACCCTGCCCAACATCAAGTGGGGCCTGATCTACGGCGTGATCCTCTGCAATGCACGCGCCATGGGCGAGTTTGGCGCGGTCTCGGTGGTCTCTGGCCACATCCGCGGCCAGACCAACACCATGCCGCTGCACGTGGAGATCCTCTACAACGAATACCAGTCGGTCGCCGCCTTCGCCGTGGCCTCGCTCCTGGCCCTGCTGGCCCTGGTGACCCTGGCCATCAAGACCTGGGTGGAGTGGCGGCATGAGCGTGAGCTGCGCGCGGCCACCGAACTGCCACCCGAGCGGCCGGTTGCGCCTGTCTTGGCTCCCTCTGGGAGAGGGCAAGGGTGAGGGCCGCGCATGACACAGGCATCACCTCACGCAGCCCCTCACCCCAGCCCTCTCCCCAGAGGGGCGAGGGTGCTTGCATCCGTCCCTTCGCCTGTGGGCGAGGGGGTTTTCTTCATTCCCTCTCCCTCTGGGAGAGGGTCAGGGTGAGGGCAGCGCGTGCCACTCCTGTTTCCTCACACTTGCCCCCACCCCTACCCTCCCCCAACGGGTGAGGGAGTGACCACAGAGCCACAGCATGAGCATTGAAATCCGCGACGTCTCCAAGCGCTTCGGCGACTTCCACGCCCTGCGCCAGGTCAACCTCGACATCGAATCGGGCGAACTGATTGCCCTGCTCGGCCCTTCGGGCTGCGGCAAGACCACGCTGCTGCGCATCATCGCCGGCCTGGAAGTGGCCGACCAGGGCAGCATCCTCTTTAGCGGCGAAGACACCACCGACGTGCACGTGCGCGAGCGGCAGGTGGGCTTTGTGTTCCAGCACTACGCGCTGTTCCGCCACATGACGGTGTTCGAGAACGTGGCCTTCGGTCTGCGCGTCAAGCCGCGCGGCCAGCGCCCGAGCGACGCACAGATCAAGACCAAGGTGATGGACCTGCTCAAGCTGGTGCAGCTCGACTGGATCGCCGACCGCTACCCCTCGCAGCTCTCAGGCGGCCAGCGCCAGCGCATCGCCCTGGCCCGCGCCCTGGCGGTGGAGCCCAAGGTGCTGCTGCTCGATGAACCCTTCGGCGCGCTCGACGCCAAGGTGCGCAAGGAGTTGCGCCGCTGGCTGCGCCGCCTGCACGATGAACTGCATGTCACCAGCATTTTCGTGACGCACGACCAGGAAGAAGCCCTGGAAGTGGCCGACCGCGTGGTGCTGATGAACAGCGGCAAGGTCGAGCAGGTGGGCACGCCCCAGCAGGTGTGGGACCACCCGGCCTCGCCCTTTGTGTACGGCTTCCTGGGCGACGTGAACCTGTTCCACGGCCGTGCGCACGAAGGCCTGCTGCACCTCGACGGCGTGGCCCTGCAAACGCCCGAGCACAGCCAGGCGCAGAACGCCAACGCCTTTGCCTATGTGCGGCCGCACGACCTGGAGGTGGAGCGCTACACCCCGGGCGCGACGGGCATCGTGGCCGAGCTGCAGCGCGCCATCGTGGTCGGGCCGATTGCCCGCCTTGAACTCTGGCCCGAGAACCCCAGCCAGCCCGACGGGCACGACCCGCTCATCGAAGCCCAGATGGCCGCCGAGCGCTTCCATGCGCTGGGCCTGAAGGACGGCGACAAACTGGTCGTGTCACCTCGCAAGGCCCGCGTTTTCCTGCAGAACTGAGCACCTGCGCCCCTGGCCCTTAGGACGTAGGACGTAGGACGTAGGAGCCCAGTCTCTGGGCGATGTTTCGCAAGAACCGACCATCGTCCAGAGACTGGGCTCCTACAACAGGGACCAGATCGAATGCCCGCTGGTGGGGCAAGCGGATGGAAGAATCAGCGCGGGGCGCGCGGCGGCGGCGGTGTGCGGCCGGCGATGTGGCGGAAGGTGATGCGGCCCTTGCTCAGGTCGTAGGGCGAGAGTTCCAGCGACACCTGGTCACCGGCGAGGATGCGGATGTGGTTCTTTCGCATCTTGCCGGAGGTATAGGCAATGAGCTTGTGACCGTTGTCGAGGGTCACGCGAAAGCGGGAGTCGGGAAGAACCTCTTCCACCAGACCGTGCATTTCGATCAGTTCTTCCTTGGCCATATCTTTCTCTGCTTTTTCCTCAGGACGATCAGCCAGCCCCCAGGGTGCTTGGGACGCCCGGGAGGTTGAAAGAAGGTTTCACCGGGCGCAGACCGCAGGAGAGGCAAAAAAGGTAATTGTAGAGCCAGCCCGGCCTGGCCGACCCTCCCTATCTGGGACGGCCAGGACCGCCGAAAAGTGGGCTTACTCGGGCTTGAAGCCCGCACCCTTGAGCAACTCGGCGCTCTCGGCGATATAGCCGACCATGTACTTGCGGAAATCCTCGACGCCTTCGGTCACCGGATCGACGCCGATGGCCTCGAAGGCACCGGCCTTGGTCAGCTGGCTGACCGCCTCATTGACCGCCTTGTTGAGGAACTGCACACGCTCGGGCGGCGTGGCCTTGGGCGCCCAGATGCCGTACCAGGAGTCGGCCACTAAGCGCGGGTAGCCGCTTTCCACCGCCGTGGGCACCTGCGGCATGACGGGGCTGCGCTTGGCAGAGGTCACCATGATGGGTTTGACCTTGCCCGACTTGGCCATGGCTTGCAGGGCAATGATGGCGTCGATCTGAATCTGCACATGGCCACCAGCCACGTCGGTGAGCGCAGGTGCCGTGCCCTTGTACACCGCCGTGGTCAGCTCGGTCAGCCCACCTTGCTTGGCGAACATCAGGGTGCCCAGGTGGCTGGCGGCACCCAGCGCCGGCAGGGCGGCGGTCCACTTGTCCGGGCTTTGCTTGGCGGCGGCAATCACTTCAGAGAGCTTGTTGGGAGCGAGGTTGGGCGAGATCACCATCATCAGCGTCGCAGCCCCCACGCGCGCCACGGGGGCGAAATCGGCCACCGGGTCGTAGGGGGGCGCCGCCATCACCTGACGCACCAGCGCATGCGTGGAGGCCGAGAACAGGATGGTCTGGCCATCAGGGGCCGCCGTCTGCACGACCTTGCCGCCCACCGAGCCATTGGCGCCGGGCCGGTTTTCCACCAACACGGACACATTCAAGTTGGTGCCCAGCTGCCTGGCCACGAGGCGGGCCGCACTGTCCACGCCGCCGCCGGGCGCGAAGGGCACCACCATGCGGATCGGGCCGTCGGGGAACTTGCCTTGCGCCTGGACGCCGCCAGCCAATGCAAAGAAGGCCAGCGTGAGGGCCCTGCGGGTGAAGCGATTCATCGTGTGTCTCCTTGGTGGTTGAAATGTACTCAGGAACGGTAAGCCTTGCGCCAGGCACTGGATCCGCCCAGCAAGGGGGCCTCCGGTGCCGGGCCGTGAAGCTTGGCATAGGACTCAATCGTCTTGCTCATGCGCGCCAGCAGCCAGTCGGCCACCTCGTCATCGGCCTGGCCTGCTTCCAGGCGGGCCAGGATGGCGCGAATGGCGCGTTCTTGCTCGGCCATCGGTCCGGGGGCGAGCAGGAAGTCGACCACGCGGGCCTGGCCCAGACGCTCGCTCTCGGCCCAAAGGTAGTCGGCGATGTCACGCTCGAAATCTTCCAGCGTGACGCTGATGCCGCTCATGCCGCAGGAACACCCCAGCGCAATGTGCTGCGCCGACAGCCTGTGCCACAGCTCAGCCAGGCGGGCGGCCTGTTCCTGGTGGGGCGTGGTCACCAGCACCTCAGGCTTTCTGGCGCAGGGCCGCGGTTTCGGCCGCACGGACCTGGCCCTGTGCATCAAGCGCCACGCCATAAAGCTGCTCGGCGGCCTCGCGGCTGACATAGCCCTCGCGCACGTCCTCGGCCACTTTGTGTGCATCGCGCTTGAAGGGGTGACCAAAGCCACCGCCGCCGCCCGAGAGCATCTTGTAAGCGTCGCCGCGCTCCAAGCGCACATTGAAGATCTTGGCGTTGGGCAGGTCTTCCTTCCACTGGCCCTTGTGGCGAATGGCAATGCCGTTGCCCGCCGCCTCGCCGCCGCCTTCCAGGCCCCAGGGCTTGCAGTGCATGCGGTCGATGCGGGTGGTCACCGAGAAGGGCGAGAGGGCCTGCACCACCATCTCGGCGCCCAGGCCGCCGCGGAACTCGCCGGCACCGGCACTGTCCGGGCGGATGCGGTAGCTCTCTACCAGCACCGGGTACTTGGCTTCGAGCTGCTCGGTAGGGCTGTTGTGGGTGTCGCCGTCGTTGATGCACACCGTCACCGAGACGCCGTCCTCGCGGCTCTTGGCGCCCCAGCCGCCGCCCAAGGGGCCAATGCCCACGATGAACAGGCGCCCGTCCTCCGGCGAGATGCCGTGGATATTGGGAAACACCAAATCGGCATGGTGGCCGGCAATGGAGCGGTGCGGAATGGCCGGGGCCAGTGCCTTGAAGATGGTGTCGATCACCGTCATGGGGAAAGTCATCCACACGCGCATGGGGTAGGGCCGCTCGGCGCTGATGACGGTGCCCATGGGCATGATCACCTTCAGCGGTCGAAAGCTCCCGTCATTGACCGGGTAGTCGGTGGGCGTGGTCAGGCACTTGTAGGCCACCTGCGCGCAGGCAATACCGGTGGTGAAGCCCGAGTTGTAAAAGCCCTTGACCTGGCGGCTCACGTCGGAGAGGTCGATCTCCATCTCGTCGCCCTTGACGGTGACCTTCACGCGGATCGGGATGCGCTTGCCCACCTCCAGGCCGTCGTCGTCCATGAAGGACTCGGCCTCGTACACACCGTCGGGAATCGACAGGGTGTTTTGCCGCGCCAGGATCTCCGAGGCGTTCATGATCTCGCGGATGGCGGCCTGCACCGCCTCGTTGCCGTAGCGCTGCACCAGCTCCAGAAAGCGCCGCTCACCCGTGGTGATGGCGGTGATCTGCGCGCGCAAGTCACCCAGGGCCCGCTCGGGCAAGCGCACGTTCATGGCAATGATGTCGATCAGGTCCTGGTTCACCACGCCGGCCTTCTGGTACTTGACGATGGGCACCTGGATGCCCTCGGAGAAGATGTCGGTGGTGATCTGGCCGAGGCTGCCGCCCACATCCAGCCAGTGCGCCATGCAACAGGTAAAGCCAATGAGCTCGCCCTCGTGGAACACCGGCATGGTGAAGGTGAAGTGGTTCAGGTGGCTGCCCGTGGTGTAGGCGTCGTTGGTGACCAGGATGTCGCCCGGGTGGATGTTCTCGTAGCCAAAGTGGTGGATCTTGGCTTTCACCGTCTCGGACATGCCCCGGATGAACATGGGCAGGCCCAGGCCGATGGAGACTGTGTCGCCCTCCTTGGTGAACAGGCCCACGGTGAAGTCCAGCGCCTCATAAATGATGAGGTTGTAGGCCGTGCGCATGAGGTTGGTCTTCATCTCCTCGGTCACGGCAAACAGGCCATTGCGGATGATCTCGACGATGACGGGGTCGACCGTCTGCGTCTGCAGCTGGGGGGTGGTCACGGTGTTCATGAGCGGTCGCTCCCAATGGAAATTTGCAGGTTACCGAAGGGGTCGACCTGGAGGCTGTCGCCCGGCTGAACCACGGTGGTGGAGGCATGCTCCTCAATCAGCGCCGGGCCCTGGATCCGGTTGCCGCTCTTGAGCAGCTCGCGCTTGTAGACGGGCGTGGCCACATAGTCGCCGGCGCTGCGGAAGTACACCGGCTTGTGCCCGCGCAAGGCGGCCGCTTCTGGCAAGGCCTGGCCGGCGGCCACTTCATTGCGCGGGGGCTTGCGCATGCGGCCGAGCACGGTCACGCGCAGGCTCACGATGTCGGCGGCCTCCTTGGGCGCCGAGGTGCCGTAGCGCACCTTGTGCACCTCATCGAAGTGGTTCTTGATGGCAGCGCGGTCCCGGCCTTCAAAGAAGGCATGCGGCAGGTCCACCGTCACGGCGTGCTCTTGCCCCACGTAGCGCATGTCGGCGGCCCGCTCGAAGACCAGCTCCTCCGGGCGGATCTGCGAGGCGCTGATGGCTGCGCGCCCTTCGTCTTCCATCTCCTTGTAGATGGCCTCGATCTCGTCGAAGGACAGGCCCTCTAAGCGGCGGAACACCGAGCGCACGTAGTCGTAGCGCAGGTCGGAGAACAGCATGCCGTAGGCCGAGAAGTAGCCGGGCGCATGCGGAATGAGCACCTGGCGGATGCCAATCTCGCGGGCAATCGCCGAGGCGTGCAGCGGGCCCGCACCACCGTACACCACCATGGTGAAACTGCCGGCATCCAAGCCGCGCTCGGTGGTCACGGCCTTGACCGCGTGCGACATCTGGGTAACCGCAATGCGCAAAATGCCGTCAGCCGCGCGGGTGGCGTCCAGGCCCAGAGGCGTAGCGACCTTCTCCTCCATGGCCTGGCGCGCGCGGTCCAGGTAGAGCGGCATCTCGCCGCCCAGAAAGTGCTGCTCGTCCAGGCGGCCGAGGATCAGGTTGGCATCGGTCACGGTGGGCTCGGTGCCGCCGCGGCCGTAGCACACCGGGCCGGGCATGCTGCCGGCCGACTGCGGGCCCACGCGCAGCGACTGGCCCAGCTCCACCCGGGCGATCGAGCCGCCGCCGGTGCCGACCTCGAAGATGTCCATCATCGGGATCTGGATGGGCAGTGCTTTTTCGTAGCCGCCGATCAGCGCGCTGCCGGTGGTCAGGGGTCGGCCCTCGCTGATGACGCCGGCCTTGGCGGTGGTGCCGCCCATGTCAAAGGCAATCGAATCGGGCAGGCCCAACTGGGCGCAGATGGCCTGCGCGCCAATCACGCCAGCGGCTGGGCCGGATTCGAGCATGCGCACGCAGTCGCGGCGCGCATGCTCCAGCGGGAACAGGCCGCCGGTGGACTGCACGGCATAGAAGTCGCCCTCGAAGCCCTTTTTCTCCAAGTGCTGCTCCAGCTCGCCCAGGTAGGCCGACACGCGCGGGCCCACATAGGCGTTGGCCACGGCGGTGGAGACGCGCTCGAACTCGCGGTACTCCTGCGACAGCTCGTGCGAGGCGGTCACAAAAGCGCCGGGCATTTCCTCCTGCAAGATGGCTTTGACGCGGCGCTCATGGTCCGGGTTGCGGTAGGAGTGCAGCAGCAGCACGGCCACGGCCTCGATCTGCTGATCGCGCAGCTGGCGGGCCAGCACGCGCACGGCCGCCTCGTCCAGGGGCTTGTGCAGCGAGCCGTCGGCGCGCAGGCGCTCGCTCACCTCGTGGCGCAGCGAGCGCGGCACCAGGGGCACGTGCTTGGAGAAAAAGAGGTTGTAAGCATCTGGGCGGTTGACCCGGCCAATCTCGTAGATGTCGCGAAAGCCCTCGGTGATCAGCAGCGCGGTCTTGGCGCCATTGCGCTCGAGCAGGGTGTTGATGGCGATGGTCGAGCCGTGCAGGAACAGGTAGCCGTTCGTGAGGTCCACGCCGGCGCCATCAAGCGTGTTCTGGATGCCGTCGTGCAGGTGGCCGTGGGTGGACAGGGCCTTGCCGAAGGCGATCTCGCCGGTGGCCTCGTCGAAGGAGGCCATGTCGGTGAAGGTGCCGCCAATGTCGACGGCGATGCGCATGGATTTTTTAGAGTCAGACATTCAAGGGTTCCTTCAAGCGGCGTCGCTCACCACGTTGCGCAGCGTGCCCAGGCCCGTGATCTCGACCTCGATCACGTCCCCGGCCTTCATGTAGACGGGCGGCTCGCGCTTGTCACCCACGCCGCCGGGGGTGCCGGTGGCGATCACGTCGCCCGGCGAGAGCGTGGTGAAGCCCGAGAGGTACTCGATGATCACGGGCAGCGTGAAGATCAGGTCGGCCACACTGGCGTGCTGCATCACCTGGCCATTCAGACGCGACTCCAGCGTGAGCGCATTCACGTCGGGGATGGCCTCGCGCGTGGCCATGAAGGGGCCCAAGGGCCCGGTGGCCGGAAAGTTCTTGCCGGGCGTCCACTGGTGGGTGTGGCGCTGCCAGTCGCGGGCCGAGCCGTCGTTAAAACAGGCGTAGCCGGCAATGTGCTTGAAGGCATCGGCCTGCGCGATAGAGCGGCCACCCTGGCCCATGATGACGGCCAGCTCGCCTTCAAAATCAAAGCGCTGGGTGTTGGCCGGCTTGGGCAGGGGCGCGCCGTGGGCCGTGAGGCTGTCGGCAAAGCGGGTGAAGATGGCCGGGTACTCACTGTCAGCGCGCTTCATCTCGGCCACATGGCTCTTGTAGTTCAGGCCCACGCAGAACACCTTGCCCGGGTTGGGAATGACCGGCAGCAGCCGGCAGTCGGCAGCCTGCCGCAGGGCACCTTGGGCCTGCGCGGCTTGGGCCAGCGCCTGAAGCTGGCCAGCGGCAATCACCGCCTTGAGGTCCGAAAAGCGGGCCTGAAACTCAGCCGGTACCTGCCACCAGGCGCTCTCATCCTTCCACAGGCCGTAGCTGGCCTGGCCCTGGTGTTCAAAACTCACGAAACGCATCGGTCTTCCTTCTTGCGGGGGTCTTCTTGGCGGGGGTCAATGGGCCGGAACTTTAAAGAGCCGCAAGGCATCCGCCTAGAATGCGATCAGACATTTCAGACATGCCTGAATAGGCATAGCAGACCAGCCCATGCAAATCCAAGATTTCCGGCTCTTTCTCGAGGTGGCCGAGGCCGGCAGCTTCACCAAGGTGGCGGCCCAGCGGCAGACCGTGCAGTCGCACATCAGCCGCCAGGTCAGCGAGTTGGAGCGGCAGTGCGGCGGCCCACTGTTCCGGCGCACCGGCCGGGGCGTGGCCCTGACCGAGTTCGGCCAGCACGTGGCGCAGCGGGCACGGCTGTGGATCAAGGAGAGCGAGCAGCTCTTTGCCGACATCCGGCAGACCGCGCAAGTGCCCATGGGTCAGGTCAAGCTGGGTATCCTGCCCTCGGCCGCGCACCCGCTGATGACCCAGGTCTTCAAGCGCCTGGGCCTGGCCTACCCCAACATCCGGCTGGACGTGCGCGAAGGCCAGGGCGGCGAGTTGGATGCCATGCTCGATGCCGGCAGCGTGGACATGGCCATCCTGTTTCGCTATGACAAGCCGAGCACCACCGACGAAACCCTGCTGGCCAGCGCCAGCACCTATTTGGTGTCCAGCCCGGGGCTCTCGCTCACGCACGGCGAGACGGTGGAGTTCCGCCGCCTGGAGGGCCTGCCCCTGGTGCTGCCCCGGCGGCCTGCGCACTGGCGCGCCATCCTGGATGAAGCGGCCAAGAGCAAGGGCTTTCAGCTGCAACCGGCGGTGGAGGCCGACTCGCTGACCATGCAAAAGGAACTGGTGGCGGCCCACAAGCACCTGTATGCGCTGCTCGGCCCGTTCTCCTTCAGCCACGAGCTGCGCTCGGGCCACCTGCAGGCCGCCAAGGTGGTCTCACCCGACCTCAAACGCTACGTGACCTTGGCGCGGCCCAAGCAGGGCCAGCTCACCCAGGCCAGCCGCATCGTGGCCGAGCTGATCACCTCGACGGTGGCGGGCTGGAAAGGACAGCTGAGCGAGCCGCGCTGAAGCGTTCGCTGGGGACCGTGCCGCGCGGGCCCTCACCCCAGCCCTATCCCAGGGGGAGAGGGAGCCAAATCCGAGCGTTGACCGTAGAAGGTAATTGCGGGGAGGAGGCGGGGCCTGACTTTCTCCCTCTCCCTCTGGGAGAGGGCCGGGGTGAGGGCAGCGGCCTCACTCAAAGCGCCCCACCCCACGCACATTGGCTGGAGCGGCGGGGGCGCCCCTCCACGAAGAGGTCATGCTCTATACCTGTCATGCACCTCTGGTGCCGGGCGCACCAAAACAAAGCGTCAGCTGCAGCACACACCACTCAGACTCCCCAAAGCCGTGCACCACCCGCGGCGCCACACCAAGCCGGTGCACACGCGCATCACCGCAGCACCAGTGGCGGCGGCGCAGTTGCGCCAAGGCAGGTGCACACACAGCATCCACTTGGTGCAGATGGCGTGCCACCGCCGCCATGCGCCGGCCGGCCCCTCTGAACAATGGCACCGAACTTGCGAAAGCCACCCCCATGGAACTGAGTCCCCGTGAAAAAGACAAGCTCTTGATCTTCACCGCCGCGCTGCTGGCCGAACGCCGGCGCGCACGCGGCCTCAAGCTCAATTACCCCGAGTCGGTAGCCTTTATCAGCGCGGCCGTGATGGAAGGCGCGCGCGACGGCAAGACTGTGGCCGAGCTCATGAGCGAAGGCCGCACCCTCCTCACCCGCGCCGATGTGATGGACGGCGTGGCCGAGCTCATCAGCGACATCCAGGTCGAAGCCACCTTCCCCGACGGTACCAAGCTGGTCACCGTGCACCAGCCCATCGTCTGAACTCCTTGATCAAAGGATCTCTCATGCGCCCTCCCATCAGCCTGGCCGCCCTGCTCCTGCTCTCGCCCTGCCTGGCATCTGCCCACGAAGGCCACGGCCTCTTCGGCTCGCACTGGCATGCCACCGACACCGCGGGCTGGATCGCCGCGCTCGTGGCCGTGGCCGTGGGCCTGTGGTTCTACCGCAAGTAAGGCCAAGCATGACCCCGGGTGAACTGCTGCTGGACGAGGGCCAGCATGAACTCAACACCGGCCGCCGTACCCTGACGGTGGTGGTTCAAAACACGGCCGACCGGCCCATCCAGGTGGGCTCGCACTACCACTTTGCCGAAACCAACCAGGCGCTGAGCTTCGACCGCGAGGCCGCACGCGGCATGCGCCTGAACATCGCCTCCGGCATGGCCGTGCGCTTCGAGCCCGGCCAGCAGCGCACGGTGGAACTGGTCGACTTTGCGGGCGCCCGCGAGGTCTGGGGATTTCGCGGCCTGGTGCAAGGCAAGCTGTGAACGCACCCGCTAAGGCACAGCCTTCCTCCCTCTCCCCCTGGGAGAGGGCTGGGGTGAGGGCAGCGGTGGCGGCACGCGGTGCCCTCACCCTGCCCCTCTCCCAAAGGGAGAGGGAAAAACTCAGCGCCCTGCGGAACTGAACACGACAAGGACAAGACATGGCCACCACCTCCCGCCGCGCCTACGCGGAAATGTTTGGACCCACCGTGGGCGACCGCGTGCGCCTGGCCGACACCGAGCTCATCGTGGAGGTCGAGGCGGACCACACCCTGCGCGCGGGCAGCTACGGCGAAGAAGTGAAGTTCGGCGGCGGCAAGACCATCCGCGACGGCATGGCGCAGTCACAGCGCACCAACGCCCAAGGCGCCATGGACACGGTGCTGACCAATGCGCTCATCATTGACCACGTTGGCATCATCAAGGCCGACATTGGTCTGAAGGCCGGACGCATCGCCGCCATCGGCAAGGCTGGCAACCCTGATGTGCAGCCGGGCGTGGACATCGTCATCGGCGCGGGCACCGAGATCATCAGCTGCGAGGGGCTCATCGTCACGGCCGGCGGCATTGATTCGCACATCCACTTCATCTGCCCGCAGCAGATCGAGGAAGCCCTGAGCTCAGGCATCACCACCATGATGGGTGGCGGAACGGGCCCGGCCACCGGCACCTTTGCCACCACCTGCACGCCCGGCCCCTGGAACATCGAGCGCATGCTGCAGGCGGCCGACGCCTTTCCCATGAACCTGGGCTTTCTGGGCAAGGGCAACGCCAGCCGCCCCGAGGTGCTGCACGAGCAGATCGATGCCGGCGTCATCGGCATGAAGCTGCATGAAGACTGGGGCACAACGCCCTCGGCCATCAGCAACTGCCTAGACGTGGCCGACGAAACCGACACGCAGGTGGCCATCCACTCGGACACGCTCAACGAGTCGGGCTTTGTGGAAGACACCATCGCCGCCACCAAGGGCCGGGGCCTGTGCGCCTTCCACACCGAGGGCGCCGGTGGCGGCCATGCGCCCGACATCATGAAGGTGGTGGGCCAGGCCAATTTCCTGCCCTCCTCCACCAACCCCACCATGCCCTACACGGTGAACACGCTCGACGAGCACGTGGACATGCTCATGGTGTGCCACCACCTCGATGCCAGCATTGCCGAGGACCTGGCCTTTGCCGAAAGCCGCATCCGCAAGGAAACCATAGCGGCCGAGGACATCCTGCACGACCTGGGCGCCATCAGCATGATGAGCAGCGACAGCCAGGCCATGGGCCGCGTGGGCGAGGTGATTCTTCGCACCTGGCAGACCGCGCACAAGATGAAGCAGCAACGCGGCCACCTGTCCCCGCCCTCGCTGGGGGAAGGCCAGGGTGGTGGCGCGGCGGTGGAGCAGAACACCCGCAATGACAACTACCGCGTCAAGCGCTACGTGGCCAAGTACACCATCAACCCGGCCATTGCCCACGGCATCTCCCACGAGGTGGGCTCCATCGAGGTGGGCAAGTGGGCCGACCTGGTGGTCTGGCGCCCGGCGTTCTTTGGCGTGAAACCCTCGCTCATTCTCAAAGGTGGCTTCATCGCGCACGCGGCCATGGGCGACCCAAACGCCTCCATTCCCACACCGCAGCCGGTGCACTACCGGCCCATGTTCGGCAGCTTTGGCAGCGCGCTGGCGCGCGGCTCGCTCACCTTCGTGTCAAAGTCGGCGCTGGCCGCCGGCGTGAAGGAGCGCTACGGCCTGGCCAAGACGCTCAGCGCGGCCCAGCACATCCGCCACGTGCGCAAGCAGCACATGATTCACAACAGCTACCTGCCTGCCATGGAGATCGACCCGCAAACCTACCTGGTGCGCGCCGATGGGCAACTGCTCACCTGCGAGCCGGCCAAGAGCCTGCCCATGGCACAGCGCTACTTTTTGTTCTGAGCAGGCTGGTCTAATCAGCGCATGCTTGAAGTCTCCAAACTCATCCCCCAGGGCGCGGGTCTTGCGCCTGTGCTGCTCAAACGCGCAAGCTCGGTCGAACTCGACTGGGACGTGCGCCAGAAAAGCCGCTTTGACGCGCTCGACTCCACCGGCCGGCGCCTGGGCGTGTTCCTGCCGCGCGGCACGATGGTGCGCGGCGGCGACGTGCTGGTGGCCGCCGACGGCTCGCTCATCCGCGTGATGGCCGCCCCGCAGGCGGTGCTGCGCATCACGCCCTGCCCCCAGCACGGCACGCCCTTTGACCTGGTGCGCGCCGCCTACCACCTGGGCAACCGTCATGTGCAGATTGAACTCAAGCCCGACCACCTGAAGATCGAGCCCGACCACGTGCTGGCCGACATGCTGCGCGCCATGCACCTGATCGTGAACGAGGCCAACGAAAGCTTCGAGCCCGAGGGTGGGGCGTATGCGGCAGGCGGGCATGGCCACGCGCATTCGCATGGGCATGATCACTCGTACGGTCACTCGCACGATCACGCGCATGGCCACGATCATTCACACGATCACTCGCATGACCACGGCCATAACCACGGCCATGATCACGGTCACATCCATGGCCCCGGCTGCGGGCACGACCACAGCAAGTGAACACGGCCGCGCCTGCCCTCTCGGCCCTGCCGGCAGCCAGCCTGCTGCGGCTCATCTGGCTGGCCTCACCGGCCCTGCCGGTGGGCGGCTTTTCTTACTCCGAAGGGCTGGAAGCGGCGGTCGACGCGGGGCTGGTGGCCACCGAGGCCGATGCGGCCGACTGGCTGGTGGCCCAGCTGCAGTTGGGCCAGGCCCGCAGCGACCTGGCCGTGCTGGCTCAGGCCGTGCCCTCCTGGCGTGAAGGAAACCTTGAGCGCATTCGCCAGCTCAACAGCTGGGTGCTGCACACCCGCGAGACCAGCGAGCTGCGCCTGCAGAGCGAACAAATGGGCCGCTCCCTGGTGGAGTGGCTGCGCCACGACGAGGCCGCCGCCGAGCTGCCTCTCGCCGACTGCGCTGCCCTGCCGCCCACCTACCCGGTGGCCCTGGCCCTGGCCGCTTCGCGCTGCGAGGCCACACCGCGCGACATTGTGTTGGCCTGTGCCTTCGGCTGGGCAGAGAACATGATGCAGGCCGCCATCAAGGCCGTGCCCCTGGGCCAAAGCGCGGGCCAGCGCATCCTGGCGCGCCTGGCCCGCGCCATACCCCCGGCGGTGGAGCACGCACTGGCACTGGCCGATGGCGAGCGCCAGGCTTTTACCCCCATGCTGGCCATTTTGTCGAGCCAGCATGAAGTTCAGTATTCACGACTCTTCCGTTCCTAAGCCCATGAGCCTGCACCACATTCCCCACCGCACCAAAAAACTGCCACCCCTGCGCGTGGGTATTGGCGGGCCCGTCGGCTCCGGCAAGACCACCTTGCTTGAAATGCTGTGCAAGGCCATGCGCAGCAAGTACGACCTGGTGGCGATCACCAACGACATCTATACCAAGGAAGACCAGCGGCTTCTCACCGTGAGCGGCGCGCTGGAGGCCGATCGCATCATGGGCGTGGAAACCGGCGGCTGCCCGCACACGGCCATTCGGGAAGACGCCTCCATCAACCTCGAAGCCATCGACCGCATGCTGGTGCAGTTTCCGGATGCTGACGTGGTGTTTGTGGAAAGCGGCGGCGACAACCTGGCCGCCACCTTCAGCCCCGAGCTCAGCGACCTGACCATCTACGTGATCGACGTGGCCGCCGGCGAGAAGATTCCGCGCAAGGGCGGCCCCGGCATCACCAAGAGCGACCTGTTTGTGATCAACAAAACCGACCTCGCCCCCCACGTGGGCGCTGATCTGGCCGTGATGGAGGCCGACACCGTGCGCATGCGCAGCACGCCGCGCGGCCTCAAGCCCTTCGTGATGACCAACCTCAAAACCCGCAGCGGCCTCGATGAGGTGGTGTCCTTCATCGAGACCCGCGGGCTGCTGCAGCCGGTCTGAGGCCCGAAGCATCAAACCACAGGCCGTGGCGCCTGTTGCCTTCTGTCACATGCCCGACCGCCACGCCGCGCAAGGGATGCAGTCCATCATGGGGCATGGCTTTCCAATCCCCTGAATTCACGCCCGACCCCGAGCCCCTGCACCAGCGCCAGAGCCTGAGCCCGGTGGAAAGCACGCTGCTCATTCCCCTGGCCGCCCGGGCCCACGGCGAGCGGCTTTTCCCGGGTATGGCCCTGAACGACGCCAGCGCTGCCGCCACGCTGGCCCGCCTGCAAGCGGATGTGAGCTGCTTCCTTGAGGACACGCTCAGTGTGTATGGGGTGTTGTCACGCACGCGGCTCATCCGCGAACTGGCGCACGACTTTTTCGTGCGCCACCCGCAGGGCTGGGGCGTGAACCTCGGCTGCGGCCTCTCGGCCTACTTCCAGTGGCTGGACCAAGGCCGCAACCACTGGCTCGACGCCGACCTGCCGCACGTGATGCAGCTGCGCCATGAGCTGCTGCCCCTGCTCGGGCCCCGCCACCACCAGGCCAGCGTGGACCTGTGCGCGCCCCACTGGTGGCAGGCGCTGGGCCTGCCTCAGGGCGCGCATGGCCGCCCGGTGCTGGTGATCCTGGAAGGCGTGCTCATGTACTTCAAGGCCTGCGAGGTGGAAGCCGTGCTGCGCGAATTCGCCACCCACGCGCCGCCCGGCTCGGAGCTGGTGTGCGACACCCTGAGCTGGATGGCCATGGGCGCGGCCGCGCGCCACCCCTCGGTGTGCCACACCCGCGCCCAGTTCCACTGGGGGCCGCGCTGCCTGGCCGACTTCACCCGCGCGCACCCGCGCCTGCACCTCAAGGCCGAGCACCCCGTGCTGGAGGGCTACCACCCCGCCTCGGACTGGATGTGCGCCGCCTTCCGCGCCGTGTGGGGCGTGCCGGTGTACGGGGTGGTGCAGCTCGCCCTGAAGGACTGAGCCCCCAGACCACGCTGTAAACTAGGCTCATTCTGGAAGCTTGGGTGAGTGGTTTAAACCAGCAGTCTTGAAAACTGCCGATGGGGTGACCCATCCGTGAGTTCGAATCTCACAGCTTCCGCCAGGTACCAAGCAAATTCCAACGCTGGTGGTCAACAGATTGGATGTTCAGATTGACTTGGCCTGCTAGAAAACAATCCTGGTACAGGTGCATGGCGCTTATCGGCTGGGCTGGAGGTGCCTGGAGCGTGATGGCTTGGGCCTTGAGCGCTGCCATCTTGGCTTTGTCTCTGACCCAGTCGGTACACGCTGAGACCAAGGCGACAGGCAGCCACACGAGCGAAAGCTGGCAACTCGTCCGCGACGATCCCAGTGCCGAAATTGCACTTTGGTCACGGCGGCGCGGCGATGCGCTTCCTAACTTGCGAGCGACCGCTGTCATTGATGCGCCGCTTTTATCTCTGGCGGCTGTGCTTCTCGATTCATCTCGCGCACACGAATGGGTCTATCGAACACGCGAAGCAAGGAGTCTGGAATCCCAGGGTCCCCTGCAAGGCGTGATGCTCTTTGTCACATCAATGCCGTGGCCTTTGGCTGACCGTGAAGTGGTGGTGGCGTGGTCTATGAAACAGGATCCAGAAACTTTCGTGATCACGCTGGCAGGTCGCGCAGTCGCTGGACATCTTCCTCAAGATCCAAGTCGAGTAAGGATGCCCTTGTTTGAATCGCTTTGGCAACTCCGTCCGCGAGCAGACGGGCGAGTCGACGTGTTGTTCGAAGCCGTTGCCGATCCAGGTGGGAATCTTTCGCTTGCACCCCTGCGGCAGTTTGTGGCGATGGCGATGCAAGAAGGCCCTAGGCAGACCGTGTTGGCACTGCGCGAGATCGTTCGACGCCCGACCTACGCTAGGCCGGCCTTACCCGGACTGCGGTCAGCACCTCGGTAAATCTGCTTTCCTTCATGTCCGTCATTCGCCTGGGTGACGGACTTCATGAACTTTATGCGGGTACAGCTGGTGGGGGGCAGGTCACATGAACCCCCACCCTCGTCAGCACCAAAACCATTAATAATCCGGCCCATGAGCACGAATTCATCTTGGACCCAGCCTCTGCAGGCCCTGTCTGCCGGTCTGGGGCAGACGGCTGTAGGGCATGAAGAGCGGGTGGCCCGTGCGATATATCGCAGCCGCTCACTGATGAGCGAGTCAGAGCATGCGCAATTGCTACTCGAGTGCCACAGAAAAAATCGGCGTCTTGGGCTGACGGGTCTTCTGGTGATTCAGAAAGAGCACATTGTGCAAATCCTGGAAGGGCCCAAGGCCGCGCTCGAAGCCCTCCTGGATCGGATTCAAGTTGACCATCGGCACACTGAGTTTGAGTGGGTCGAACGACTCGAAGACACAGGGCGACTCTTTCCACACTGGGCCATGGGTTCAGTGGCGCTCAGCGTCAGGGGGGTAGACGCCTTGCTGGAGGAGATCGCTTCGGCTGGCGATGAAGAGCGGCAGCGCTTGGCCACGCTGATCCGAGAAGGGCTTCCCTTGACGGATCGCGGCTCCTGAACAGCATCAGGCGGCTCACTCCTCTACCGCCCCAGCCGGCAAAAACTCAATCCCCGTGCGGCGCACCAACTCGGCATAGCTGTAGGTGCCCTCCACGCGGGCCTGGTTGTCGTTGGGCACGATATAGGCCCAGGCCCGGCGCCGCGCTGGGTCGTACACCAGCTTGAACAGGGCCTCGGGCACCCACACCTGGCCAGCGCCGATGGTGCGCACGGGGGCGCTGTAGATGGGCCCGGTGATCACATACACCTCGTGGCCGCGCTCCACATAGTGGCGCGTGGCCCGCTCCACCGACTTGGCCCAGGGCCCGCGGTTGTGCTCGTGGGCCTGGGGCACCATGTTGGCCAGCGAAAAGCTCTGGGCGTTGGCGCTGGGGGTGGGCATGTCGGCGGCCGGTGCCAGGTGGCCGCGGTCGTAGCCTGCGCCCTGGTAGTCCTCTAAGGTGGCGCGGTCGGCGCGCGGGAGGCGGGCCTCTTCATAAAAGAGGTTGCTGCGTGGGATGCCCCGGGCGTCTTTGAGGCGGGCGGGGTGCAGGTACTCGGCCACGTACACAGGGCCTTTGGCTTGGCCCGAGTGCAGCAGCGCAAAACCCTCGAAGCACAGGGCCTGCAGGCTGTCGCTGCGGGGCTGCAACAGGCGCGGCACGTAGCCAGTAAAGAACTGTTCACGGCAAGCCTCAAAGCCTTCGGCGCGCACAGGCAGCGCCGACAGCCACACCAGGGCCACAGCCGCGACGGCGCGCCATGCGCGGCGAGTCAAGAGGCGAGCGGCTATAAACACAAGAATTTGCAATAAAAGCTCATTAAAAAGCAATGTATCCGAATGTGAATATTCCTCGGCCCGGCGCCTGCCGGCCCGAGCGCTGAGCAGGGTGCGCGGGGCATGCCTTGGCATCGCTGGAGCGGTCTGATCCTGCAAACCGTCAAATGGCCCCTGGCCCTGGGGGCGGCCTGGTGTCTGCCTGCGGTGTTGTGGGCGCTCGGCCAGGAGCTGCGGCTGGGCCTGGACGCCCTGGGCGTGGTGTTCCTGGGCG
The DNA here is from genome assembly GCA_027486255.1 of Comamonadaceae bacterium. Classification (GTDB taxonomy): domain Bacteria; phylum Pseudomonadota; class Gammaproteobacteria; order Burkholderiales; family Burkholderiaceae_C; genus Polaromonas. Next base: position 62,313 of record JAIXPL010000056.1, on the reverse strand, counting down.
CCCTGCTCTACCTGCTGGTGTGGCTCTTCCTGCTGCGGCATTCGTCGGTGACGCTGCTGAGCACGCTGGAGCATGAGCTCACCCACAGCCTGTTTGCACTGCTCACGGGCAACCGGGTGACGGGCCTGAAAGTCACCTTCACACAGGGCGGGCACATGCAGTACCTGGGCACGGGCAACTGGCTGGTGGATGTGTCGCCCTACTTCTTTCCGCTCGCGGCGGTGCTGCTGATGGCCGCCCTGCCCTTCATTCCGGAGCTGCAGGGCACCCCCGGGCAGGCGCTGCTGGGGCTCACCCTGGGCTACCACCTGTGCTCGAACTGGGCGCAGACGCACCTGGGCCAGACCGACCTTCAAAAGGCGGGTCTGCTGTTCTGCACCCTGCTCCTGCCCACGGCCAATGTGTGCAGCCTGGGCCTGGCCCTGGCCTCGGCCCGCGCGGGCTGGCCGGGCATGGTGCACTGGGCCGAGACGGCGCTGTCGGCCCCCTGGAATTGGGAACTGCTCTGGCGCTGAACGGCCCGCGCCTCTTTAGGGCGTGTGCGGCTCTTCGAGTTCGAGCAGGGCGCCCAAGAAATCGCGCGGGTGAATAAAGGCGATGGGTTCGCCGTGCACGTTGCGGGCCTGCGGAGCGCTCACGGGCTGCACGCCCGAGGCAGCCAGGGCCTCGCAGGTGGCGGCCACCGAATCGACCGTCAGCGCCACATGGTGCAGGCCGCCCTGGGGGTGGCGCTCCAGAAAGCGCTCAAGCGGTGCGTTGCCAGGCATGGGCTGCATCAGCTCAAGGCGGGCGTTGCCCAGCTCCACATACGCCAGGCGCACGCCTTGTTGGGCGTTCACCTGCACCTCCCCCACGGCCAGGCCGTACACGCGGGCCAGGCGTTCGGCCGCGGCCGCAAGATCCGGCACGATGAGGCTCACATGGCTCAGGCCCGTGATCATGCGCCAGCCCCCACCACGCCCGCAATCACGCCCCGGGCCTGCAAGCCGGCCAGCTCGGCAGGTGATAGGCCCAATTCTTGGGCCAGCACCTCGGCGGTGTGCTCGCCCAGGCGCGGCGGCACGCGGCCGGCGCGCACCGGCGTGCCCTGCAGCTTGAGTGGGGCGCCCAAGCTGCGGAAGGGCTCGGCGCCTGGGCGCTGGAGCGAATGCACCATGCCGCGGGCCAAGGTGTGCGGATCAGCCAGGGCCTGGGCCACGGTGTTCACGCGGCCGCAGGGAATGCCGGCCTCGCGCAAGACCTCAATGAGCGCCTCGCCCGCCCAGACGGCCGTGCAGGCAGCCACCTCGGCCTCGATGGCCTGGCGGTGCACCACGCGGTCGGCGTTGCGGATAAAGCGCGCGTCTTGCGCCCACTGGGGCTGGCCCAGCACCTGGGCCAGCTTGGCGAACTGCCCGTCGTTGCCCACGGCAATAGCGATCACGCCGTCGCGGCAAGCGAAGGTGGTGTAGGGCACGATGGTGGGGTGGCCATTGCCAAAGCGCCGGGCGTCCTTGCCGGTGGCCAGGTGGCTGTTGCCCACGTTGGCCAACAGGGCCAGCGCGGTGTCAAAGAGGCACACCTCCACCTTCTGGCCCCGGCCCGTGCGAAAGCGCGCAATCAGCGCGGCCTGCACAGCGTTGGCCGCCATCATGCCGGTGGCCAGGTCCACCACGGCCACGCCGTACTTGGTGGGCTCGCCGTCCACCGGGCCACAGATGCTCATGAGGCCTGATTCGGCCTGCAAGATGAAGTCGTAACCGGGCAGGCCCGCAGAGGGGCCGTCTTCGCCATAGCCGGTGATGGCGCAGCGCACGGCTCGCGGCGCATGCGCCTCGAACCAGGCGTCGTCAAAGCCCCAGCGCGCGAGCGTGCCGCGCTTGAAGTTGTCCAGCACCACATCGGCGTTCTGCATGAGCCGCCCAAGCAGCTGCTTGCCTTCGGCGGAGGAAAAGTCGATGCAGATGCCGCGCTTGCTGCGGTTGCAGCCGAGGAAGTAGGCCGATTCGCCCTCCACGAAGGGCGGGCCCCAGCCACGCGTGTCGTCACCAGCCTGGGGCGCTTCGACCTTGATGACGTCGGCCCCCAGGTCGCCCAGCAGCATGCCGCACCAGGGGCCGGCCAGCACGCGCGTGAGGTCGAGCACGCGCAGGCCGGCCAGGGCCCCTTCGGCAGGCGTGGAGGTGGCGCTCATCCCTCGGCCGGGAAGTCACGCATATGGGGCGGCGCGTTAAGGTGGCGGTGAAAGCCGTCGAGGTAATCGTCGAGCACCGCCTTGTTCTGCAGGCGAAACTTCTGGAAGTTGGGCTTGCGGCCTTCCAGGAAGGCGTTCATGCCCTCCAGGCTTTCCTCCGAGCCCCACACATGGGCCAGCAGCTCCATGCCGTGCTGCCAAGAGCCATACAGCTGGTCGGACTCCATGTTCAGGCTCTTCTTCGTCATGCGCAGGGTCTGGCTGCTGTGGCCCTTGATGGTTTCGCACCAGGCCAGCGTTTCCTCGTCGAGCTTGTCCTCGGGCACGCACTTGTTGATGAGGCCAATTTCCTCGGCCTCGGCGGCCGTGAAGCGGCGGGCCAGGAAGATCATCTCGCGCGCCAGGCGCTCGCCAATGATGCGCGGCAGGTACTGCGTGGCGCCCACCGTGGGGCAGGCGCCCACCTTGGCGCCGGTCTGGCCCAGCATGGATTTTTCGGACGCAATCACCAGATCGCACCACAGCGCCAGCTCATGGCCGCCGCCCATGCACCAGCCGTTGACCTTGGCAATCACCGGAATCGGCACGCCCCGAATAGCCATGGCCAGGCCCAGCATGCGGTCGTTCCACATGGCACCGTTGGTGAAATTCAGCCGCTTCATGGCGTAGAAGTCGCCGCCGGCAGAAAAGGCCTCGGTGCCCGCGCCCTGGAACACGATGCAGGCAATCGAGGGGTCTTCGCGGGTGGACTTGACGGCCTCGATCATCTCGTCGAGCGACTGCTCGCGAAAGGCGTTCATCACGCGGGGCCGGTTGATGGTGATCCAAGCCACCTGGTCCTTGACCTCGAACAGGATGTCCTTGTACTTCTTCTTGCTTGCCATGCTTTCGCTTCCTTGTGGGTTGGGTGAATGGGGGTTAATCGATCTTGCCGATGGCGCGCACCACGCGCGTCATGCGCACGCGGTCTTCCTCGGCAAAGCGGGTGAAATCAGGCGCGTCGCGGTAGTCGAAGATGATCGATTGCTTCTGCATGCCGCCCGTAAAAGCGGGCGCGCGCACGGCTTTTTGCAGCGACTCGCGCAGTGCCATCACCACCGGACGGGGCGTGCCAGCGGGCACATACAGGCCCGCCCAGATGTGGAACTCGGCGTCGAACCCGGCCTCGCGGTAGGTGGGCACGTCGGGCAGCATGGGCAAGCGTTTGACGCCCGAGGTGGCCAGGGGCCGCACCTTGCCCGACTGGATTTGCGCCAACGCCACCGCCGGCGCGGCGGTGGTCATCTCCACCTGGCCGCCCAGCAGCGCCAGCAGCGAGGGGCCGCCACCATTGAAGGGCACCTGCGTGAGCTTGATGCCCGCCTGGTGCGCCAGCATCTCCACCGAGAGGTGGATGGGCCCGAAGTTGCCAGACGAGGAGTAGTTGATGGCACCCGGCTTGTCGCGCGCGGCCTTGACCAGGTCGGCCAGGGTGCGCCAGGGCGAATCGGCTCGCACCAGCACCACCATGGGGTCGCTGGAGATGAGCGCCAGCGGCTCGAGCTGCTCCAGCTCATAGAGGGGCTTGCGCCCTGATACCTTCTCTGCCTCGGGCGCCACCACCACGGAGGACAGCGCCATCAGCACGGTGTAACCATCGGGCTTGGCCTTGGCCACCTGGGCCGCGCCAATGGCCCCACCCATGCCGGGACGGTTGATCACCACCACCGGCTGCTTGAGTACGGCCGACCAGGGCTCCACCAGGATGCGGGCATTGATGTCGGAGGCCCCGCCCGGCGGGTTGGGCACCAGCAAGGTGATGGGGCCGACGGGAAAGGCCGCATCCTGCGCCAGGGCGGGCAGACCCGCCGTCAGGCCGAGGCCCGCCAGGGTGGAGAGGAACAGGCGCCTGGGCCAGGCAGATCGAGCAGATGCAATGCGCTTCATGAAGGTACTCCAACGGGTTGTTGCGATTCGATCGACTGGACGATGGCCTCGAAGAGTGCGATCGCATCACTCATCTCGGCAGGGCTGATGGGATAGGGCACGGTCTGGCGCCCCGCAGCGGGAATGCCGCAGGCGAAGGCGTCGATCTCAGCGCGGATGGAATCGACCGCCGGGAAGACATGGCGCTCCACGCGCCCGCCCCGGTGGCGGATGACGAGTTCGTTCTCGCCCAGGGCCTCGGCCGAGGCCTGGTCACCAAACACATGCACGCGCCAGTACAGCGGTGTGGCGCGCACCATGGCAAAAAAGCCCTGCAATCCGTTCTTGAACTCGATGAGCACCGAGGTGGCATCGCGCGGATCGTGTCCCTGCCGGGTGCTGTGCACCCGCGCCGTGACATGGGCTGCCGGACCAGCCAGGCCCACGAAGGCATCAACGATATGAATGCCCGTGCCCGTCAGGCCACCGGCAGGTGACTCGGCCGGCGAGGAACGCCAGTCGGAGAAAAACTTGGTGGAATGCTCGTTGCTGTAATGGCCTTCGAGGTGCAGCACCTCCCCCAGCACGCCGCTGGCCACCACCTCGCGCAGCTTGACCATGCTGGGCCAAAAGCGCTTGTTCTGGCCGACTGCCAGCGTCACGCCCGCGGCCTGGCAGGCCTGGATGGCGCGCACCGCATCGGCGTGCTTGAGCGCCAGGGGCTTTTCGCAAAACACATGCTTGCCGGCACGGGCGGCCTCCACGATCTGCTGCGCGTGCAGCGAATGTGGAGTGGCCAGCACCACGGCCTGAATGTCCGGGTCCTGCAGGGCCGCGGCCATGTCGTCGGCCACGCGCATGCCCAGGGCCTGGGCCGCGGGGCCGGCCTGCGCGGCCTCCTTGCTCACCACCAGCGGAAACTGCAGGTGTTCACTTTTGCCCTGTATGGCGCGGGCGATGTTCTGCCCCCACCAACCAAAGCCGATCAATGCCGCTCGAATCATGGACTGTCCTTTTAGGAAACGCGGTGGCGAGACAGCAGGGCTTCGTCCACCTCCACGCCCAGGCCCGGGGCCTGCGAGAGGGTGTAGAGGCCCTGCACGGGCGAGACGGGCTGGCGCACGATGTCTTCGGCCAGGTAGGCGTGGCTGGGGCTCACGCCCCAGTCCACGTTGGGCACCACGCCGGCCAGGTGAATGAGCGCGGCCGAGGCGATACCGGTCTCGGCGATCTTGCCGGCCAGGTTGATGCGCTGCGCATGGGCGGCGCACACCTGCGCCGCCGCCACCACGCCGCTTACCCCACCGAGCTTGAGCGTCTTGAGCGAGCCGCCCTGCACGCCCAGGGCGGCGTGGCGGATCAGCACCTCCACCGAGGTGATGGATTCGTCCAGGCCCACTGCAATGAGCTGGGTGGCTATGAGGCGCTGCAAGCCCGCGATGTCGTCCTTGTGCAGCGGCTGCTCGAAGAATTGCAGGCCAGCCTCGTGTACGCCTTCGGCGTAGCGGATGGCCTGCTCGGCGTTCATGCCCATGTTGGCGTCGGCACACAGACGCACCTGCGGGCCCAGGCTTTTGCGCAGCTGCAGGGCCATCTCGATCTCTTCGTCGACAGGGCGCACTCCCACCTTGAGCTTGAAGAAGCGGTAGCCCTCGTCGAAGCGGCGGCGCCCATCGGCCAGGTCGCTGTCCTGGCTGCCAGTGCCGATCAGCCAGAGCGGCTCCACGGTCTCGCGCCTGAGTCCCCCCAGCAGCACATGCGCGGGCACCCCCAGGTGCTGACCCACCAAGTCATAGAGTGCCATGTCCACCGCCGTGGCGGCGCTTTTGCCGGCTGACAGCTGGGCCGACAGCGCGGCGGACAGGCCGCCGAGTTGGCGGGCATCCTGGCCCAGCAAGCCAGGGCGCAAAGTCAGCTCGAAGGCCTGGCGCAAGGCGGGCAAGGTGTCGCCACCATGGCTGGGCGCCGCGCTGACCTCGCCCCAGCCTACGGCGCCAGATTCGGATTCCAGGCGCACCACCAGGTTGTCGGAATGCTCCAGGCGCACACCGGCCATGAGCACGGGCTTGCGCAGGGGCAGGCGCAGCGCAAAAGCGTCGGCGCGGCGGATTGGCAGGGGCTGGGATGCAGCGGTCATGGCAGCTCTCCTAGGGGCGGGCCTCGCAGCGGGCGATGGCCTCCTGGATGATGGCGTTGTCGAGGTGGGCTTCGCCGCGGGCCGCGCAAGAAGCCAGCAGCTCGATATAAAGGCTGGCCAGCGGCAGGGCCTGGCCTTGCCTCAGGCCCAGTTCTTGGATGAGCGTGAAGTCCTTGAGGCTCTGGTCCACCCGGCTTTGCGGCGGCTCGTAGCGGCGCTCAACCATGAGACTGCCCTTGACCTTCATCACACTCGATGCAGCGGCAGAGTTTTGCAGGGTGTGCAGCAAGCGGGCCGGATCCAGGCCCAGGCTGCGGCCGAACACCAAGCCCTCGGCCAGCGCGGCGCGGTGCAGGCCCAAGACCAGGTTGACAGCCAGCTTGGTGCGGTTGGCATCGCCGCAGCGGCCCACATGCTCACGCTTGGGGCACACCGCGCCCAGCACGCCTGCCAGGCGCTCGGCCAGCGCTGGGTCGCCGCCGATCAGACCCACGCCTTCGCCGCGTGCCACCTGCAAGCTGGTGCCCGAAAACGGCAACTCTAGAAAGGGCAGGCCCGCCGCCTCGCAGCGCTGGCCCAGGGCGGCGATGCGCTCGGGGTCGCAGGTGCTGGTGCAGATGACCGGCGGGCGAGCGGTGCTCACGGTCAGCAGCCCCTGCGGACCCGTTAGCAGGTCTTCTACCTGGGTGGTGTCGAACACGGCCAGCAGCAGCACCTCGCTGTGGGCGGCCAAGTCGGCCAGCGTGTCGACCCAGACGAGACCGCTTGGCAGCTCAGGCGGCACGCGCACGTCCAGGCCGCGCACCTCAAAGCCGGCCTGCAGCAGGCGGCTGGCCAGGGCCCGGCCCATGAGGCCCAGGCCGGCGATGCCCACACGGGGCAGTTGCGGCGCGCTCATGCGGCTCCTCCTGCACCGGCAGGGGCATTCATGGGGAGCAGGTCCTCGAAGGGATGCTCCAGAGCATGGGCCATGAACTGGTCGCTGCGCCAGCCGGCGCAGGCCTCGGCCTCGCGCTGCAGGTCGGCCAGAAGCGCATCAGCCGGCAGGCCCGCGCCAATCAGTTCATCGCGAAGCCTTGCCTGCACCGGTGCCAGGCGCGCACGCCAGCGCTCGGTCTCGGCCGCATCAAGCTCGATCGACTGCAGGCCCGCCTCGGTAAAGGCCTGCCGCGCTTGCGCACCGGCCAGGCCATAAAACAGCTGCGCCCCAGCCTGGGCCAGACCACGCAGCCAGCGGTTGAGCACGGGCCGCAGGTGCAAGGGCAAGCGGCCAAAGAAATGCGGCGAGAGGCCGTATTCGAGGTTGACCCGCGCCAGGTTGGCCTGGGTGCGGTAAGCCGCATCGCGAAACAGGCCCACGGTGAAGGCGGCGCTGTCGGAGATGGAAACGGCGGCCACGTCCTTCTGGGCAAAGCGCTGCTTGGCCTCGGGGGTGCTGCAGCCCACGGGCTCGGCGCCCAAAGCGGCAAAGAGCTGGGCCTCCAGGCCGTCGCTGCAGGCCACGCGCAGGCCCTGCAGGTCAGCCAGGCTGGCAATCGGCTGGCGGCTGAAAAGGTTGTATTCGCTGGTGGCCACCATGCGCCCCATCAGGACGCCCTGGGCCTCGAAGTCTCGGGAAAAATGCCGCCGGTACAGCGACTCCGAGACATGGGTGGCGGCCTCGGCACTGCCAAACAGGAAAGGCAGGCTCAGGGCCTGGGCGGCCGGGAACATGCGCGGGTCCCAGGCGGAGTACACCGGGCAGAGGTCGGTGAGGTCCTGGCGCAAGGCCTGGATGCCCTCGCGCTCAGCGTGCAGCGCGCCGCCCCAGGTGGCTTGCACGCCGATGGCACCGTCCGACATCTGGGCCAGGCGCCGGAAGGCGGGCACGAAGACGTCTTGCACCGCCGGCGAGGCTTGAGGGATGTGCGCACTCACGCGCAGCACGGTCTCGGGTGTGCGCGCCGCAGGCTCTGGCGCCTGCAGCCACTGACGAGCCAGGCTGGTTTTGGCAACAACCTGCCCCGGCGTGTCGTTGCCGCCGATCTGAAGTGGATTCATGGGGGGAGAAAGGCGCTCAGTCGCCCTTGATATTGGCCTGCTTGACCACGCGGCCGTACCACTCGGTCTGGGAGGCCAGGAACTTGGCGAATTCGTCGGAGGAACTGGCGATCACGCGAAAGCCCTGGCCCTCGAGCCGGGTCTTCATCTCGGGCTGCTGCAGCACCGACTGGAAGGTACGGTAGACCCGCTGCACGATGGCCGGGTCGGTGCCGGTGGGCAGGAACACGCCGAACCAGGTTTCAATCTCGTTACCCGGCAGACCTGCTTCGGCCATGGTCGGAATCTCGGGCGCCAGCGGCGAGCGGTTCGGCGAAGTCAGGCCCAGCGCCCGCAGCTTGCCCGCCTTGATGTGCTGCAGCGCCAGCGGCAGCGTGGGGAACATGGCATCGACCTGGCCGGCCAGCGTGTCATTGAGCGCCTGCGCGGTGGACTTGTAGGGCACGTGGTTGAGCTTGACCTGGGAGGTGAGCTGCAGGTTCTCGCCGGCGAAGTGGCCGATGCTGCCATTGCCCCAGGAGGAGTAGTTCAGGCCACCGCTCTGGCGACGGGCCAGCTCCACAAAGTCGCGCGCCGTCTGCGCCTTGACCTGCGGGTTCACCGCCAGCACCAGGGGCACCGAGGTGATGAGCATGACGGGAATGAAGGCCTTGCGCGGGTCGTAGCTCAGGGTCGTCATCCAGGGGTTGGTGGCGATCGAGGTGGAAGTGATCATCACCGTGTAGCCATCGGGCTTGGAACGGGCAACAAACTCCTCACCGATGGCCCCATTGGCGCCCACCCTGTTCTCAATCACCACGTTCTGGCCAAAGGCGGTGGACAGGGCCGGAGCCATGGCCCGGGTCAGGATGTCGGCGGTGCCCCCGGCTGAGAAGGGCAAGACGAGGGTCACGGGCCTGACGGGATAGGCCTGGGCCTGGACAGGCTGCCAGCCCGTGGCGGCCAGACCCAGAGCAGACAGGGCGGTGAGTGTGCAGATGCGGCGCAAGCGTTGCATGGATGTCTCCTCTTATTGCCCAGGCCAAGCCTGTGTGTGTTGCATGCCATGCTAGGCAGAGCTTGGTAGATGCACCAATACTTTCGGCCGTGCTCATCCATCAAAATTTTTGATGTCTTTGATTGGCAGGCCCCATGGAATTTAAAAGCGTCAAGTTCTTTATTGCAGTGGCCGAGAGCGGCAACATCACGCGGGCTGCCGAGCAGCTGGGCATCGTGCAGCCGGCGCTCACGCGGCAGATCAACCAGCTGGAAGAAGAGTTCGGTGTGCGGCTGTTCAACCGCCTGCCGCGGGGTGTGCAGCTCACCGCCGCCGGCCGCGAGTTCCTGGAGCACTGCAGGCGCATCATTGACGATATCGAGCGTGCGCGCCACGAAATCACGGCGCAAGGCAGCCAGCCCCGGGGCGTGATCGCGCTGGGCTCCACCACCACGCTGGGCCGGGTGCTGATGCCCATGGTCGTGGGCGAGTGCCTGCGCGAGTTGCCCGAGGTGTCACTGAAGGTGCTGGAGGCACGCAGCGTGCGGCTGCACGAGCAGCTGCTCACGGGGGCGCTGGACATGGCGATCCTGACCAACCCGGTGGGCTCTTACCAGCTGAGCATGCAACCCCTGGTGTCGGAACCGCTGTGCCTGGTCGGCCGACCCGAGCACATGCCGCGTCTGAAAAAGCTCACGCTGGCCGATCTGGCCGGCATGCCCCTGGTGATTACCCCCGGCATGCGGGCGCTGGTGACGGGCGGCGATCCGCGGGCGCAGAGGCGGCTGTCGGTGGTGGCGGAGGTGGAGTCCATCGAGACCATCCGCTGCCTGCTGCTGGCTGAGACGGCCCTGACCATCGTGCCGGCCAGTGCTTTTGCCGAGGATGTGCAGGCCGGCCGGCTGCAGGCCCTGGCCCTGCAGGGCTCTGCGCCCCAGCGCATGCTGGTGCTGGCCAGCCGCACCGACAACGTGGATCTGCCAGCCATCCGTCACCTGGCGCGCATCGTGCGGCAGGCGGTGCAGCAGACCATGGACCCGGCGTCAGCAAGCCCCGTGGTCTGAACCAACCGAGCCTCGCCGAGCTGCAGTGCAGCAAAAGCAGCGCCCCCTGAGCCGGGATGGCCAAGCTCAGCCCGTGGCGAGCTCTGTTGCGTGGACCTGCAGCTGCGGCGCCAAATGGTCGGCCAGGCGCAGGGCCAGCGCCAGCAAAGTGAGCGTGGGGTTGGCATAGCCGCCTGTCGGGAACACAGAGCTGCCAGCCACGTACAGATTGGGCACACCGTGCACGCGGCACTGGGCATCGACCACACCATAGCGGGGATCGGTGTGCATGCGGGTGGTGCCCATGAGGTGGTGCGATCCACCAGGCCAGTCGATGGCGGGCAGGCCCTGCGCGTCATACACGCGCTCCACACGCCCAAGGCCGGCGCGTTCGATCTCGCGCGCCACCAGGTCCATGGCGCGCTGGGTCTGCTCGATGTCATCCTGCGGCCAGTGCCAGTGCAGAGCCATGCGGGGGCAGCCGAACAGGTCGCGCTCGCCGCTGAGGGCCACGCGGTTCTCTGGCCGGGGCGACTGCTCGATGCTGTGCCACAGCTCCAGGCGGTCAAACAGGTTCTGCACGTTCTCCAGCGAGGACCAACCTCCGTGCCCCGTGCCGTAGGCAGTGGACTGGCGCCCCAGCTTGGCCCGCAGGGCCACCACGGACACATAGTCGAGGCCGCACGCAGCCAGCCAAGCTTGGCGCGCCACCTGCCTGAGCCCCAGCGGCGGCACCGTTTCATGCGGGCGGGCGCGCAGCAAACGGCGCTCGCGCAAGGTATTGAAGGCCTGGATGGCGCGGTCCTGCCGTTCGCGGGCGCGCGGGAACATCAGGGTATTGAGGTTGAGGATGCGCTCTTTTTCCTGCAGCTGGCGCGAGAGCTTGAGGTAGCCCATGACGTAGCTGCCACTGGCCATGCGCAGGTCATAGAGTGCCGCCTGCTTGAACAGTTGCCTGTCGTGGGGAATGAGGTAGCCGCTGCGGCCCTGCAGGTGGTCGTGGTAGTAACGGCCCACCACATCATGTGCATTGCCCAGGCCAAAGGGGTGGCGGCCTCGGGACATGAGCAGCAGGCGCGGGTTCTCGAAGCCCCCGCAAGCCAGTACGAACACCTTGGCCTGCAGCAGCCAGTCGGGTCGGCCGGGCCGGGCCACGCGCACGGTGCGCACCGCCTCGCCGCCCTCGGCGCATTGCAGCTCCACGGCCGTGGCGTGGGTGTACACCGTGACCTGCTCACTGCGAAGGAGCTGCTCGCGATAGGTGTTGCAAAAAACATCGTAGGGACTGAACTGAAAGATGCCGGTCTCCAGCTGCGATCCCTCCAGCGGCAGAGGCTGCACACCGTCGCGCGCCCAGTGCTCGGGTGAATAGGCAAAGGGGCCTGCACCGCAAACCTGCTGAGCGCGGCGGTAGTAGGGCATGAGGTCCTCGCGCGTGAGCGGCCAGCCGCTGTGCGGCACCCATTCGCGGGCTTCAAAATCCATCTCGTCAAACAGCGCGTGGCGCAGCCCCTTGTCGGGCCCGCCGAGCTTGATGCCCCAGACATTGGCATTCCCGCCAAACTGCCGGTGGTTGACCTTGACCGAGGGCAGCACAGGACCGTGGGTGGGTCCGCTGGAGAGCTGCTGCATCTGCGGATCGAAGTCCAGCCCGCCGCTTTCGAGCAGAGCCACACGCACAGAGCTTGCGGCCATCTCACGGGCCAGGCTGATGCCGGCGGGGCCCGCACCCATGATGCAAACATCGGCCTGTCGTACTGTCCCCTCCATCTGCCGTGTATCGACGTGCATGTGCGCCTGGTCCTTTAGTGTTGATCTTGTTGATCTGGCGCCAAGGAGCTACCCGAACGGAAGCACTTCTCGCCGGCCTTTGGTGGAACTTAAGGCCTCAGGCCCGACCTCGCTGTGGGCCACCGGCAAGCGCGGGCGTAGGCCCAGACCGAAAGCACCACGCGCAGGCTCAGGGCGGCCATGGCCGGGCGACGCTGCCCATGACGCTGGTCATGGCACTGGCCAGACGAGGCGCGGCCCACAGCGCCCCTTGCGCACTGAGGTGCTGCTCATCGCGGTACAGGGTCTGCGCGGATCAGGTGTCGCGGCGGCCCTGATCGCGCTGCTGGCGGCGGCGCTTGGCCTTGTTGAGCGCGGGAGGCTCATTTTGCTGGCGCTGCCGGGCCAGCACCTGCATCTCGTGCAGCAGGGCCTGGGCCTTTTGATTGCGCCGGCGCAGCCACAAGCGCCTGAAAAACTGACCAATCAGGAAGCTGGCCAGGCCCGTGCCCAGCAGGATGGCCCATCCGGTGTTGTCCATGGTGTGTCTCTTAGCTCTGCAGGAACAGGGCCTGCAGGTCGTTCAGGAAATCGAAGCCGCGTGCCGAGGGCCGCACCCGCACGAGGTCGCGCTCAATCAGGCCTTGCGCCTCAGCTTGCTCCAGGCCCGGCTGCAGGGCCGACAGAGGCAGGCCCGTGCGCTCGCTGAAGTCCTGCAGGGCAAAGCCCTCGGGCAGGCGCAGGGCGTTGAGCACAAATTCAAAGGGCAGATCGGCGCGGCCGATCTCCTGCTCCTGCGCCAGGGCCTGCCCTGCCTGGGCCCGCTCCATGTAAAGCCGAGGCTCACGCACGCGCACCTGGCGCAGCACACGGTGGGCAAAGCTGAGCTTGGAATGCGCACCGGCACCGATGCCCAGGTAGTCGCCGAAGCGCCAGTAGTTCAGGTTGTGCCAGCAGCGGTGGCCCGGCCGGGCAAAGGCCGAGACCTCGTAACGCTCGAGCCCCACCTCGGCGGTGCGGGCCACCAGGTGGTCGAGCATGTCATAGGCCTGGTCGTCTTCCGGGATGGCCGGCGGGAACTTGGCGAAGTAGGTGTTGGGCTCGATGGTCAGGTGGTAGATCGACAGGTGCGGCGGCTTGAGGCTCAGGGCCTCGCCAAGATCAGCCTCCAGGCCCGCCAGGTCCTGGCCCGGCAGGGCGTACATGAGGTCGAGGTTGAAGGTGTCAAAGCACTCGGCGGCCTCGCGCGCGGCGGCCAGGGCCTGCGCGCGGTCATGCACGCGGCCCAGGGTGCGCAGCTGGCTGTCGTCAAAGCTCTGCACGCCCAGTGACAGCCGGGTCACGCCGGCCCGGCGGAAGGCGCGAAAGCGGTCTTTCTCGAAGGTGCCGGGGTTGGCCTCGAGCGAGACCTCGCAGTCAGGCGAGAGCTTGAGCCGGGCCCGCAGGTCGGCCAGCAGCCGGTCGATGGCCTGAGGTGAGAACAGGCTGGGCGTGCCACCGCCGATGAAGATGCTGTGCACCGAGCGGCCCCAGATGAGCGGCAACGCGGCATCGAGGTCGGCCATCAGCGCATCGAGGTAGGCCTGCTCGGGGGGCTCGCCGGTGGCCATCTCGTGCGAATTGAAATCACAGTAGGGGCACTTCTTCAGGCACCAGGGCAAGTGCACGTAGAGCGACAAGGGCGGCAAGCTCCCCAGGCTGAGCGTGCCGGGCCGCATGTAGTGCTGCAGGTCTTGCATGGCGGTGCGCTCAGGCCCAGCGCTCACGGATCAGCTCCACCATCTGCCGGGCCGCCAGGCCCCGGTGGCTGTGGGCGTTCTTCACCTCCACGGGCAGTTCGGCGAAGGTCTTTCCGAAGCTGGGGAGGAACATCACGGGATCGAAACCGAAGCCGTTGAGGCCGCGCCGCTCGCGGGTGATCTCGCCGCTGACGCGGCCCACGGCAATGAGCGGCTCCGGATCGTCCGGACTGCGCACGGCCACCAGGGTGCTCACCATCGCGGCGCGCCGGTCATCCACCCCGGCCATTTGCTCCAGCAGGGCCGTGACGTTGTGGTCGTCGCCCTTGGGCAAGCCATACAAGGTGGCGTAGTAGGCCGTGTCCACGCCCGGCAGACCGCCGAAGGCCTGCACGCACAGGCCGGCGTCGTCGGCAATGGCCGGCAAGCCGCTTTCGCGGGCGGCATGGCGCGCCTTGGCCAGCGCGTTTTCCACGAAGGTGCGGAAGGGCTCCTCGGCCTCGCCAATGCCCAGCTCGGACTGGCGCACCAAGGCCAGCCCCAGCGGCTGGAACATGGCCTGCAGCTCGGCGAGCTTGCCAGGGTTGTGCGAGGCGAGGACGACTTTCATGCGGGTCCAGTCCTCAGGCCGCTCGGGGCTGCGCCAATGCAGCCTTTTGCGCAGCGACCAGGTCGCGGATGCCCTGCTCGGCCAGGCCCAGCAGCTGGTCCATTTCTTTGCGGGTGAAAGCCGCGCCTTCGGCGGTGCCCTGCACCTCCACGTAGTGGCCGGCCTCGGTCATGACCACGTTCATGTCGGTGTCGCAGTCCACGTCTTCCACGTACTCCAGGTCCAGGAGGGGCGTGCCGTCGACCAGGCCCACCGAGATGGCGGCCACATGGCCGAGGATGGGCGAGGCCGACAGCTTGCCTTCGGCCAGCAGCTTGCCCACTGCGTCCTGGGCCGCCACGAAGGCGCCGGTGATGGCCGCGGTGCGGGTGCCGCCGTCGGCCTGCAGCACGTCGCAGTCCAGGTGGATGGTGCGCTCGCCCAGTTGGGTGAGGTCGAACACGGCGCGCAGCGAGCGGCCGATGAGGCGCTGAATTTCTTGCGTGCGGCCGCTTTGCTTGCCGCGCGCGGCCTCGCGGTCGCTGCGGGTGTGGGTGGCGCGCGGCAGCATGCCGTATTCGGCCGTGACCCAGCCTTCACCACTGCCGCGCTTGTGCGGCGGGACCTTTTCTTCGACCGAGGCCGTGCACAGCACCTTGGTGTGACCGAACTCGATGAGCACCGAGCCTTCGGCATGCATGGTGTAGCCGCGCGTGATGCGCACGGGGCGAAGTTGGTCGGGCTGGCGCTGGGCGCTGCGGACAAAGCTCATGTCGTTGTTCCTGGAAGGCCAAAGGCGGCAATGGTAGCGGCAAGTAAACTACTTCCATGACAGTCTTCAGCATGACCGGCTACGCCGCGGTGCAGTCCAGCACCGGCAGCGACGCCTCGGGCGATTCCTCCGGCACACCCATTCGGCTGGGTCTGGAAATCCGATCGGTCAACAGCCGCTTCCTCGATGTGGCCTTTCGCCTGCCCGACGAACTGCGGCAGGCTGAACCGGCCCTGCGCGAATTGATCACGCAGCAGCTCAAGCGCGGCAAAGTGGAGTTGCGCGCCGGGCTCGAAGGCCAGGGCAGCAGCGCCCTCAAAGCCCCCTCCTCCCTCACCTTGCAGCGGCTCAACGGCTTGCAGGACAGCATCCGCGCCTGGCTGCCGCAGGCGCAGCCCCTGTCGGTGGCCGACGTGCTGCGCATGGCCAGCCAGGAAGAGCGCACCCCCCAAGACCACCAGCCGGCCCTGCTGAAGCTGGCCAAGCAGGCCCTCAAGGACTTGCGCGCCGCCCGCGAACGCGAAGGCGCGCGCCTGGTGCAGATGCTGCAGGGGCGCACCGCTGAGCTGCGGGCGCTGAGCGAGCAGGCGCGCCCCCTGGTGCCCCAACTGGTGGAGCAGCAGAAAAGCCGCTTTCTGGAGCGCTGGCGCGAGGCCATGGCCCTGGCCGAGGGCAGCGTGCTGCCCGAAGCGGCGCAGGACAGGGCCCTGACCGAGGCCACCGCTTTTGCCATCCGCATTGATGTGGCCGAAGAACTCACCCGCCTGGCCTCGCATTTGGACGAGATTGACCGCCTGCTGGCAGCCGGCGGCGAAGTGGGCAAGCGCCTGGACTTCCTGATTCAGGAACTGCACCGCGAAGCCAACACCATGGGCTCGAAGTCGGCGGCCCTGGAGCTGACCCGCATCTCGGTGGACATGAAGGTGCTGATCGAGCAGATGCGCGAGCAGGTCCAGAACATCGAATAAGAACCCCCGCACTTTTTCAGGCCCCGCATGGACTACCCCGGAAACCTCTTTGTTGTGGCAGCGCCCAGTGGTGCTGGCAAGTCCAGCCTGGTCAAGGCGCTGCTGGAGATCGACTCGGGCGTGGCGCCCTCGGTCTCGCACACCACACGCCCACCCCGTGGCCAAGAAAAGCATGGCCGCGAGTACTTTTTTCTCTCCAACGAGGAATTCGACCGCATGGTCGAGCGCGATGCCTTCGTGGAATGGGCCCAGGTGCATGGCCACCGCTACGGCACCTCCCGGCAGGCCATCGAGGAGCGCATCAAGAACGGCTCGGACGTGATGCTGGAGATCGACTTCCAGGGCGCCATCAACATCAAGAAGATCTTTGCCAATGCCGTGCTGATCTTCATCCTGCCGCCCAGCTGGGAAGAGCTGCGGGCCCGCCTGCAGCGGCGTGGCGAGGACAGTGCCGAGGTGATCGCCCTGCGCCTGAAGAACGCCGCCCTGGAGATGGCCCAGGCCAAGGAATTCGACTTCGTTATAATCAACGAACTCTTTGAACGCGCGGTTTTCGACCTGAAAACCATTGTTCATGCCCAGCGCCTGAAGTACGCAGCCCAACGACGCAGTCGGGCCGCCACCTTCGAAGCCCTGAACATTCCCTGATTCGCCCCTCGCACCCCTACCGGAGATTCCACATGGCCCGCATCACCGTCGAAGACTGCCTGGAGAAAATCCCCAACCGCTTCCAGCTCGTGCTGGCCGCCACCTACCGCGCCCGCATGCTCAGCCAGGGCCACACGCCCAAGATCGAGAGCAAGAACAAGCCGGGCGTGACCGCCCTGCGCGAGATCGCCGAGGGCAAGGTGGGCGTGGAGATGCTCAAGAAGGTTCCCATCTGAACCGGGCCTGCCCCCGAACACACCCAAAAGCACCGCCTGCGCGGTGCTTTTTTCCTTGTTGCGCTGCCCTGTGCGCCACCCTTGCGTTTGAAGGGGCCTGCGGGCCCACGCTACATTTGAGGCCATGAGCGGCTTGTCGACCACCCCAGGAAGGCCCACGCCGGCCGCGGTCAATGCGGCAGCGGCGAGCTTCGCGGCCCTGACGGCCAAGCTGGACTACCTGAGCGCACCCGATATCGACCAGGTGCGCCGGGCCTACCGCTTTGCCGACGAGGCCCACCTCGGCCAGCTGCGCAACAGCGGCGAGCCCTACATCACCCACCCGATTGCCGTGGCCGCGCAGTGCGCCGAGTGGAAGCTCGACGCGCAGGCGCTCATGGCCGCGCTCCTGCACGACGCGCTGGAGGACTGCGGCGTCAGCAAACCCGAGCTGATCGAGCGCTTTGGCGCACCGGTGGCCGAGCTGGTGGACGGACTGACCAAGCTGGAAAAGCTCGCCTTCAACACCCGCGAGGAGAACCAGGCCGAGTCCTTCCGCAAAATGCTGCTGGCCATGGCACGCGACGTGCGCGTGATCCTGATCAAACTGGCCGACCGCACGCACAACATGCGCACCCTGGGCGACGTGCCGCGCAGCAAGTGGGGGCGCATCTCCAGCGAGACCCTCGACATTTATGTGCCCATCGCCCACCGCCTGGGCCTGAACAGCACCTACCGCGAGCTGCAGGACCTCTCCTTCCGGCACCTGTACCCCTGGCGCCACGGTACGCTGAACAAGGCTCTGTCGCGGGCCCGCGGCCGCCGCCGCGATGTGATCAAGCGCGTGCAGAGTGAAGTGGAGGCCGCCTTTGCCGCCGCCGGCATCGAGGTGTCGCTCGACGGGCGGGAGAAGACGCTCTACTCCATCTACCGCAAGATGGATGAAAAGCACCTCTCGTTTGCACAGGTCACCGACATCTACGGTTTTCGCATCATCGTGAGCGACCTGATCACCTGCTACACCGCCCTGGGGGTGCTGCACCAGCTCTACAAGCCGATGCCGGGCAAGTTCAAGGACTACATCGCCATCCCGAAGATCAATGGCTACCAGTCACTGCACACCACGCTGATCGGGCCCTTTGGCACCAACATCGAGTTCCAGATGCGCACCGAGGCCATGCATGTGGTGGCCGAGTCGGGCGTGGCGGCGCACTGGCTCTACAAGGCCAGCCAACCGCAGGGCGAGGCCTCGCAGCGCCTGGGCGCGCAGTGGCTGCAGTCGCTGCTGGACATCCAGCATGAGACGCGCGACGCCGCCGAGTTCTGGGACCACGTCAAGATCGACCTCTTCCCGGACGCGGTCTACGTGTTCACGCCCAAGAGCCAGATCATGGCCCTGCCGCGTGGCGCCACCGTGGTGGACTTTGCCTACGCCATCCACAGCGACATCGGTCACCGCACGGTGGCCGGCAAGATCAATGGCGAGCAGGTGCCGCTGCGCACCGAGCTGCGCAATGGCGACGTCATTGAAGTGATCACCGCCCCGGTCTCCAACCCCAACCCGGGCTGGCTGGGCTTTGTGCGCACCGGCCGCGCTCGCTCAAAGATCCGCCACCACCTCAAGACCATGGCCCTGACCGAGTCGCAGGACCTGGGCGAAAAGATGCTGGCCCAGGCGCTGCGGGCCGAAGGCATTGAACGTCTGCCAACCGATGACGAGGCCAACCGAGGCATCTGGGAGCGGGTGCTGCGTTTTTCCGGCAACCGCCACCGTGCCGACCTGCTCACGGACATTGGCCTGGGCAAGCGCATTGCCAGCATCGTGGCCAAGCGCATGGTCTCGCTGCTGATGGAGGCCGGCCAGAAACCCGACGTGCTGCTCATGAGCCGCGAGCGCTTCACGGCGCACGAGTCGGTCTCTCAGGGGGCACTGCTGATCGACGGCAGCGAAGGCTCGTCGCTGCAATTTGCGCCCTGCTGCCACCCCATCCCAGGCGACGAGATCGTGGGCTACCTGGGCCGCGGCGAAGGCGTGGTGATCCACACCGAGGACTGCGCCGTGGCCAAGCGGCTGCAGCACCGGGACAGCGAGCGCTTCATTGCCGTGGAGTGGTCGGATGAACCCAGCCGTGCCTTTGAAACCTACCTGCTGGTGACGGTGGCCAATGGCAAGGGCGTGCTGGCCCGGGTGGCGGCCGCGCTGACCGCTGCCGAAGCCGACATCACCCATGTGGAGATGCTGCAGGAATCGGTGCAGGACACCGTGGACCTGCGCTTTACCGTAGCCGTGGCAGACCGCGTGCACCTGGCGGCCGTGATGCGCAGCGTCAAGCGCACACCCTCGGTGCTGCGCGTGCAGCGCGCGAAACCGGGCGGCTGAACGGCGCCTGACGCTGGGATCGCCCAGAGGACTGGGCTCCTACGGATGCAGACCCTGTTTCCCCTGTAGGAGCCCAGTCCCCTGGGCGATCTTGGGCGAGCTTGGGCGATCCTGGTCGATAGAGCCCTAACCGGGGGCCGGGTAGTCCACCGATAGCACTTCGAGCATCTGCACGCCCCGGGGTGTGACCAGGGGCACCTCGTCACCCACGCGGGCCTTGAGCAGGGCCCGCGCCACCGGAGAGACCCAGCTTACCTGGCCTGCCAGGCTGTCGGCCTCGTCGATGCCGGTGATGGTGACCACCTGCGCCTGGCCCTCTTCGTTGACATAACGCACGGTGGCGCCAAAGAACACCTGCTCGCCACCGTGGTGCAGCGAGGGGTCGGTGACTTCAGCGATCTCCAGACGCTTGGCCAGGAAGCGGATGCGCCGGTCGATCTCGCGCAGCCGCTTCTTGCCGTAGAGGTAGTCGCCGTTTTCTGAGCGGTCGCCATTGCTGGCAGCCCAGTGCACGATCTCCACGATGCGCGGGCGCTCGTTGTCGATCAGCTCCAGCAGCTCGGTCTTGAGGCGCTCGAATCCGGCCGGCGTGATGTAGTTCTTCCCGCCGGCCGGCAGGGGCGGCAGGCCAGGCTCATCGTCCTCGCCTTCGCTGTCCTTGGTGAACGCCTTGCTCATTCAAAAAAGAATAGCACTGGCCTCACCGGGGCAGGTGCGGGTCCTCAGCCTCAGGCTTGGCAGTCTTGACGCTGAGCAGCATGGTCACGGCCAGGATGGCCACCACCACGCCCAGGGCCAAAGCCACGGGGATCTTGTAGATGTCAATCAGCATCATCTTGGTGCCGATGAAGACCAGGATCACGGCCAGACCGTAGTTGAGCAGGTGGAACTTGGCGGCTACGGCCTGCAGCAGGAAGAACATGGCGCGCAGGCCCAGGATGGCAAACACATTGCTGGTCAGCACGATGAAGGGGTCGCTCGTGATGGCAAAGATGGCGGGGATGGAGTCGACCGCGAAGATCAGATCTGTCAGGCCCACCAGACAGATCACCATGAACAGCGGCGTGGCAATGCGGCGGCCGTTTTCCAGGGTGAAGAACTTCTCGCCGTCGTAGGACTGGCTGACGGGCAGCACGCGGCGCAGCAGCTTGAGCGCCGGGTTGTTGTTCAGGTCGGGCTCCTGGCCGGCGGCCCACCACATCTTCACGCCAGTGAGGATGAGGAAAGCGCCGAACACGTAGAGCACCCAGTGGAACTGGGCCAGCAGCCAGCCGCCCACCAGAATCATGATGGTGCGCAGCACGATGGCGCCGATGATGCCGATCATCAGCACCCGCTTCTGGTAGGCCGGCGGCACCGAGAAGTAGGTGAAGATCATCAGGAACACGAAGATGTTGTCCACCGCCAGGCTCTTCTCGATGAGGTAGCCGGTGAGGAACTCCAGGGACTTGGTGGCGGCCAGGTCCGCGTCGCCCGTGCTGTCCTTGATAGCCCACCAGAAGAGGCCATTGAAGAGAAAGCTCAGGGCGATCCAGATGAGTGACCAGTTCAGCGCTTCCTTGACGCCCACTTCGTGGGCACCCTGCTTGCGCAAGACCACGAAGTCCACGAACAAAGCGGCCAGCACGAAGGCCACGAACACGATCCAGAGCCACAAAGGGGCAATTGTCTGCATGAAAAAACCTCGAGGAGACGGTGTTGCACACACCCTCAAGGTCTTGCGTGGCACCGACGTGGCCGGGCCTGGCGACTCCGACACGAGGCTGCGGCCTCCTGTGTATTGACGGACATCACCGCCGGCAATGCACTCCACATGCATGGATCCGGCTCGCTACTCCCCCTGGGGAAGGAGCAGATATCTTAACGGGGCGGGGCAAATCCCCAGCTCATCAGAGGTCTTGGGAGGGGCCGGGCGCACTGGCCTCACCGGAGCGGTGCCTGCGCTGGCCGGCATCCGCCCAAGCCTGTGCCCAGACCTGCCCCCATGTCTGCATCTGCCGGCTCGGCTGCTGGGTGCACCAATCGACGAAGGGCTCCCAGCTCATGGCGGGCTGGCTCCAAGGCGGAGAGTCCGCCGTGGGCGCCTGGTCCATGCGCCAGTGTCCATACAGGGTAAGGGCGGCGGTCATCTGGTCCATCAGACTTTGGTCCCATTCCTGCAAGCCCCATCGCATGCTGGCCAGGGACAGGTCGCCCAAATCCGCAGGGCTGGCAGAAGACTGCCAGTGGCGGGGTATCTCCTGCCAGCGCAAGACCGTGCGCTCCCACCACTGCTGCTGCACACGCTGGCCCATCTGCAGCGCACCCCACCAGGCGCAGGCGGCTTCGCGCCAGGGCGTCCCCGGCGGTCCGAAAAAGCTGGCCGGTACAAAATCATCTAAAGGGCCGCAGCCAGAAGCCGGGAGGGGGGAACGCTGTCGGTCGGGCATGGCGGGCATCCTTGCAGGCAGCGCATCCCCGGGGAACACAGGCCTGCTTGAAGCCGCAGTTTCTGTGCCCAGGCCAGGGGCGCACGACCCCGGATCGCTACATTGCGTGTCAGACGATGTCCGCAGAGCCTGGGCCAGGCGGTCCAGGCGTAAGCCGACCTTGGGTAGACTGACCCGCTTCGGGCCGCCTCTTGCTTGCAGGGCGCCCATCCACAGGCAGGGCAGCCCTGCTGCACTCCTCTTTTCATGGAATCACTCCTCGTCTCCACCGGGGTCGTGGCGCTGGCTGAAATCGGCGACAAGACCCAACTGCTGGCCTTCCTGCTGGCAGCCCGCTTCAAGAAACCCTGGCCCATCGTGCTGGGCATCCTGGTGGCCACCGTGCTCAACCATGGGCTGGCCGGTGCACTGGGCGCCTGGATCACCGCCTCGGTGAGCCCGGCCATGCTGCGCTGGGGCCTGGGCCTGTCCTTCCTGGGCATGGCCGTGTGGACACTGATCCCCGACAAAATTGAAGAGGAAGAGACGCAGGTGGCCCAGCGCTTTGGCGTGTTTGGCGCCACGCTGATCACCTTCTTCCTGGCCGAGATGGGTGACAAAACTCAGATTGCCACCGTGGCCATGGCCGCCCACTACAACACGCCGCTGCTGGTGGTGGTGGGCACCACGCTGGGCATGCTCATTGCAGATGTGCCGGCCGTCTTCGCAGGCGACAAGCTGGCCAGCCGCATCCCCATGAAGCTGGTGCATGGCATCGCTGCAGGCATCTTCGCGCTGCTGGGCGTGGCCACCTTGCTGGGTGCGGGCTCGCGCTGGGGGCTCTGAAACTTATGAGTTGACCCGGCTGCTGCTCCAGCGCTGGAGCACCAGCAGCAGCAAGAAGGCCAGCAGGCCCAGAGCCAGGGCTGCGCCCACCCAGACCATCTGCGGCCAGACGAAGCCGAAGAACTCCCGCAGGACAGGCACGCTGATCACGAGCGCCAGCAGCCCCAGGCTGAGCAGCAGCATGCTCCACATCGCGCGGTTGCCCGGACGCAGGGCCTGGCGCCAGCCACCCGCCAGAGACCGGTTGGCCAGGACGAGGGCGATGTTGGAGGCCAGCAGCGCCATGAAGGCGGCGGTGCGCGCCGACTCAGCCGGTTGGCCGCCGTGCAGCAGAGCGGCATAAAAACCGGCCACCAAGGCCAGCACGATGAGGCCTTGCAGCAGGCTCTGTCCGATCATGGCCGCCGAGAACAGCGGCGCCAAGGGGTCGCGCGGCGGGCGGTCCATCACGTCGGGCTCCTCGTCCTCGGCCTCATAGGCGATGGAACAGACGGGATCGATCACGATCTCCAGAAAAGCGATGTGCATGGGCGAGAACACCAGCGGCCAGCCCATGAGCAGCGGCAAGAGGCTCAGGCCTGCAATCGGCACGTGGACAGCAAAGACAAAGCGCATGGCCTTGCGCAGGTTGTCGTAGATGCGCCGCCCCAACCGCACCGCCTGCACGAGCGACACAAAGTCATCGTCCAGCAGCACCAGGGACGAGGCCTCACGGGCCACATCGGTGCCGCGCCCGCCCATGGCCACGCCGATGTGCGCGGCCTTCAGTGAAGGCGCGTCGTTCACGCCATCGCCGGTCATGGCCACCACCTCGCCACGCCCCTTGAGTGCCTGAATGATGCGCAGCTTTTGCTGCGGCGCCACCCGCGCGTAAACGGCCACCGTGGCCACCCGCTGGTGCAAGGCCTCGTCAGACAGGGCGGCGATCTCATTGCCCAACAGCACACCACCTGCGGTGTCCAGGCCCGCCTGCTGCGCGATCGCCAGCGCGGTGCCCGGATGGTCGCCTGTGATCATGCGCACCCGGATGCCGGCACGGCGCAGTTCCTGCACGGCTTGCGGCACCTGGCTGCGCAGCGGATCGGCCAGGGCCACCAGGCCCAGCCACTCGAACTCGAAGTCCTGCGGGCGGGCGGGCCAGGTGTCGCCCTCCCAGCGGGCACGCGCCACCGCGAGCACACGCATGCCCGACTCAGCCAGCGCTGCCGTCTGGGCCAGCGCCTGCGCACGCTGCGCTTCTAGCAAGCCGCACAGGGCCACCACCGTCTCGGGCGCGCCCTTGACCGCCACGGTGTGCTGCGCCACATCCGGTGCACGCCAGACATGCGTCATCATGGGCGCGCCCGGGCTCAGGCCGTATTCATGCACCAGGCGCCAGCCCTCGGGCACGCGCATGCCCTGCGCCCGGGCCCCTTCATGCAAGGCCCGCTCCATGGGGTCGACCGGCGCAGGCTCCGAGGCCAGCAGCGCATGGCACAGCAAGGGCGAGAAGGCCGAAGGCGGCAGCTCGGTGCCGGCGTGCCAGGTGCTGGGGCCACGGGCGTCCCAACGCACCAGGGCTGCCACCTCCATGCGGTTGTGGGTGAGGGTGCCGGTCTTGTCGGTGCACAGCACGGTGGCCGACCCCAGGGCTTCAATAGTGGCGGCCCGGCGGGTGAGGACGCGCTGCTGCGACAAACGCCAGGCCCCCATGGCCATGAACACGGTGAGGATCAGCAAGAACTCCTGCGGCAGCAAGGCCATGGCCAGGGTGATGGCGGCCAGCGCCGCGCCCAGCCAGTCGCCGCTGCGCCAGACAAAGAGCCCGCCCACCACCAGGCTGAGCATCAGGCCGATGACGGAGGCCCAGCGCACGAGATGGCGGGTCTGCGCATGCAGGGGCGTGACCTGGACTGGCACGGCCTCCAAGGCCAAGCCAATGCGGCCAATGGCGCTGTGGCGCCCCGTGGCCGTGACCTGAGCAATGCCTTGCCCAGCCACCACCAGGGTGCCGGCCCAGACCATGCACGACGGTGCCTGGCCCCCGGCCGACTTGGCCACTGGCAGGGATTCGCCACTGAGCAGGGATTCGTCCACGGCCAGGTCACCGGCCTCCAACAAGCGGGCATCGGCCGGCACCCGGTCGCCCTCGGCCAAGGCGATGCGGTCGCTGCGCACCAACTCGCGGCCGGCCACGCGCTGAGAGCGGCCGTCGCGCCACACCAGGGCGCGCGGGCTGGTCATCTCTTGCAGGGCTTCCAGCACCCGCTCGGTGCGCCGCTCCTGCACCACCGTGATGGCCACGATCACGCTCAGAAAGCCCAGCAGCACCGCCGCCTCGGACGTCTCGCCCAAGACCATGTAGATGCCCAGGGCCGCAGCCAGCAACTGAAACAGCGGTTCGCGGGCCACCTCGCGCAAGATGCGCCAGGCCGTGCGCGGGGGCTGGCGCGGCAAGTCGTTGGGACCCTCCTCGGCCAGGCGCTGGGCGGCCTGCGCGCTGCTCAGGCCCGTGGCCGGCGTCTCATCAGCAAGGGGCGGGGGTGCACTGGCATCCGGGTGGGCGGGGAGCATGCCCCATTCGACACCTAAATGCCCTTATTTCTGCAGCTCAGCCGCGCAATAGACTACAGATGAGGCCAGGGCACACACAGGCCCAATGAGGGCCTGAAAAGCAAAACGGGCCAGCTTCTTATGGAAGCTGACCCGTGTGCAAGTTGGTGCGGCTGGCAGGATTCGAACCCACGACCCCTTGGTTCGTAGCCAAGTACTCTAATCCAACTGAGCTACAGCCGCTGAAGCCAAAAGTATAGCCGAAGTTTGGGGCTCGGCCTGAGCGCCGGGGATCTTTCTCCTCAGATCGGTTGGGCCAGCACCCGCAGGGAGGCGTCCACCACATCCGTCTGGGCCTGGGGGCTGGCGCCTTGCACTTCAAGCTCGCCGATGCGCAGCGAGTTCTCCACCACAAGGCGGCAGCGCTCGTGCCTGCGGCTCATGAACGCATCCAGCGCGTCGGGCAAGGGCTGCGAGCGGGCCAGTTCCTCGCCCAGCACCAGACCGTCTTCAATGCCCATGCCGGCGCCGGCAGCCAGTTGCGGCGTGGTGGCGTGGGCGGCATCACCGATCAGCACCACGCGGCCTGCGTGCCAGCGCTCACCCAGAAAGTGCGACTCCAGCGGCCGGTACACGATGGCCGACTGCGGCCCCAGCTGTGCGCGAACCTCGGCCAGCGGCCCGCCATAAGGGGCCAGCAATTGCGCCAGCTCGGCGTGCTGCGTGGCCGGATCGCGCCACGGGTTGTGCGGCACATGCTCGAGCAGGAAGAGGTACATCTCCTCGTTCGACACCGGCGTCAGCCCAACCTTGCAGGGCCCGCCCAGGAAAAAATGCCGGTGGGCCATAGCCGCCGGGCGGGGCAGCACCACGCGCCAGCAGCCCTGGCCTGTAAAACGCACAGGAGCGGCCTGCGGAAACAGGCGGGCGCGCAATGCAGAAGCCAGGCCATCGGCGCCTACCAGCAGGTCCCAGTCCTGGTTACGGCCATTGGTGAGCCGCACCTGCACGGCGTCTTCGCGCTGCTCCAGATGGTCCACACTCAGGCCCAGATGAACCGCCACGCCCAATCGCTGGGCCTCGGCGAACAAAATGTCGTGCAGCACCGATCGCAAGATGCCTCCGGCGCCAGGTACCTGGGCATCGGGCAAGGGCGGGCTGGCAATAAAACGCAGGGGCTGGCCCTGCACATCGCACACTTGAATGCCCGCATGCGTGTGGCCCAAGCGCATGAGCTCCTCCAGCACACCCAGCTGCTGCAGTGCGCGCAGGGTGGCGGCTCCCAGAGTGAGGCCCGCGCCCGTGGCCTGCCACTGGCGCACATGGTCAATGACTTCCACATGCACGCCGCGCCGCGCCAGGGCGATGGCCGCCGACAAGCCCGCCACCCCGCTGCCCACAATCAACACACGCGCGACGGCCGCCGGCTTCAGCATGCCCAGTGCCCCAGGCCGATGCCGGTGTACCAATCTTTGACGGGGCTGTAGAAGCGGCGCGTGAAAGGCGCGCCGGCAGCGGCGCCCATGGCCACCAGCCACATGCGCACTTCTTCGCCGCCATTGCCAGCCAGGTGCACATGGTCGCGCGCATAGGCCACGGCGCCGGCCTCGTCACCGGCTTCCAGCAGGGCCAGGAAGGCGTGGTCAAAGTCCTCGTTGACCATGCCCATGCGCGGCGTGGCCAGGTCATGGCTCAAACCGCCCGTGGCCAGAATGGCCACGCGCTCCAAGCCGCTGTACTCGCGCAGGGCCTGGCCCAGCCAGTGGCCAAAGGCGTGACAGCGCACCATGGACGGCAGGGGCGGCTGCACACAGTTGATAAGGATGGGCACCACCGGCAGCTCGCGCGGCACACCGCCGAGCTCCAGCGGCGTGAGGATGCCGTGGTCCAGGGTCAGCTCCATGGAGAGCGAGGGGTCGAAGTCGTGCGCCATGGCGTGCTGCAGCAGGTAGGCGCCCAGCGCAGCATCGCCAGGCAGCACGCGTTTTTCAGCCTTCAGCCAGTGCTCCACCGGCGTGGGGTAGGACGGCGCGGCGCCTATGCACAGCGACGGCAGGTTGTTGAGAAAGAAGTTGTGTACGTGGTCGTCCGAGAGCACCACCAGGGCCTGGGGCTGCGACTCGGCCAGGGCCTGACCCAGGCTGCGGAAGGCGCTGAAGATGTCGCTGCGCAGCGCATCGCCGATGGCCTGCGGAAAGTTCAGCATGACGGGCGTGTGGCTGGCGGCATAGATGCCGGTGATGCGTGCCATGGGTTCAGCTCCGTGCGGCGCGCCTGAGGGCGGCCAGTGAGTCGGCTTCAGGAATGCGCATGCCAATACAGTGCGCGCGCAGCAGGTAGGGGTTGCAGCCCAGCAGGTAGAGCTGCTCGACGTCGTTGCCCAAGATGGCCTGATGGGCGCGCGGCGTGAGTTCGTAGCCGGCCAGGTAGGCCTGGGCATCCTGCTGGTAGCGGGCGAGGTCGCCCGCGTTGTGGTGCAGCTGGAACAGCACCTTGTTGAGCCCATAGGCCTCGGCCGAGGGCATGGTCTGCACCCAGTTGCTCATGCGGCCTCCTCCGCCAGAGCGCGCGCGATGCGCAGCCGCTCCTTGAGCCACTGCACGATGGTGGGCACCGTGTGCGGGCCAAAGCCCATGTGCCCGCCCGGGAACAGGCGCACGGCCTTGGGCAAGCCCGATTCATAGAGCAGGTGGATGTCGGCAATCGGGCATTGCCGGTCGTCCTTGCCGTTGACCAGCAGCATGGGCGCGCAGGGCTGCTCGAGCAGGCCCTGGTCTTTGAGCGAGAGGCGCGCAAAGCCATCGATGTATTCCTGGTCGTTGCGCGCGCCCAGCATGCGGCTGCGCGTCTCGACCAATTCCATGAGGTAACTCTCGGGGTGGCGCGAGGCCTCCACCCATTCGCGCTGGAACATATGGTGCGCCCCGCCCCCCCAGTTCACGCTGGCGGCAAAACGCTCGGGCTGCAGGTGCGCCAGCTTGGTGGCCCAGTAGCCGCCGAAGGAGCGGCCCAGGATGGCCGGGCGCGCGCCGTCCAGATCGGCCTGGCGGGCCACCCAGTCGAGCACGGGCATGAACTGGCGCTCGGCATCGGGCACGGCCACCACGGGCGACTCACCCGTGCCCACGTTGTCCAGGGCCACAGTGGCCAGCCCCTGGCGCAGCAGCTGCTCGGAGAGCTCGGTCATCTCCTCCTTCCAGGCATCGACGCCACCCCACATCACCACCACCTGCGGGCGCAGCACACCCTGCGGGCGGCGCACGTAAAAGACCACCTCGCGGCCCTCGCCGGCCCGGCCTTCAAAGGGCACGGCCACGCGTTCGAGCGGCGGATCGAACAGCGCGCCTGCGGCGACATAGGCCTGGCGCTCCAGGCGGTAGGACTCCAGCTTGGCCGGGTGGTTGGGGCAGGGAAAGCGGCCCAGAAAAAAGAGGCCATAGGCCTCGTAGAAGGCCTCACGGGCCTGGGCGCGGTCGCCCCGCGCCAGCGCGGCCTCGCCAGCGGCCATGCGCTCCTGGCCGGCCGGCACCCAGGTGGCGGCCCAGCGCTCGCCGTCCAGGCCCTGCAGCGCGTCGATAAGCCGGGCGGTGCGCTCGGGCGAACTCAGGCCCAGCGGGTGCACGCGCTTGGCCAGCTTGTCGTGCATCCAGCGCTTGGCCTCCTCCAAGCTGCGGGGGCCCGAGCGTTCGAGCGTGGGGTCGGACATGGTCGGTCTCCTGGGTTCGGGCGGTGCCGGTGTTTATCTGGTTGATCTGCGGTAAATCTTATGCAAAACTTTCTTTCGTGTACACAAAAACTCAAATTTCGTCGACGAAATCACCTTCGCCCACCCGCTCGGCCACGCGCATCGTGGCGGCGCTGGAGCAGGACATTCTGGAGGGCAGCCTGCGCCCTGGCCAACGGCTGGACGAGCAGGCGCTGGCCGAGCGCTTCACGGTGTCGCGCACGCCGGTGCGCGAGGCACTGACAGAGCTGGCGGCCCGGGGTCTGGCGGTACAGCAGGCGCACCGCGGCACCTTCGTGGCCGACATGCGCCTGGAAGACGTGTTCGGCTCCTACGAGGTGCTGGCTGAACTCGAAGGCCTGTGCGCCCGTCTGGCCACCCGGCGCATGAGCGCTGCGCAAAAGAGCGAGCTCCAGCAGCTGCACGAGCGCATGGGCCACTGCCTGGACGCGGCGCAGCGCAGCCAGTACATCGAGCTCGACGCCGCCTTCCACCACACCCTGGTGGCCGGCGCGCACAACCCCAGCCTGGAAGAGCACATTCAGCTGTGCCTGCACAAGATCGCGCCGGTGCGCCTGGGCAGCATGCACTCGGTCACCGACATGGCCACGGCCCACGGCGAGCACGCTGCCCTGCTGCAGGCGGTGATGGCCGGCGACGACGCCCAGGCCGAGCGCCTGATGATGGCCCACGTCACCCTGCGCGCCGAGCAGGTGCGCGACCTGGCCGCGGTCTGGAACGCCAGGCGCCAAGCGCCCCCCTCACCCGCCCAGTCCACACGCAAGCGCTGAGCCCTTTTCCCACCAACCTTCGAGGAGACACGAGCATGACCCTGACCCCCCTCTTGCGCAGCCTGGCCGCCACCTTGCTCGCCGCGGCCAGCACGCTGGCCACGGCCCAGGCCTACCCGAACAAACCCGTGCGCTTTGTCACCGCCTCCGTGGGCAGCCCGCAAGACGTGGTGGGGCGGCTGTTCGCACAGAAGCTGGCCGACAGCTGGGGCCAGGCCGTGGTGGTGGACAACCGGGCCGGCGCCGGCTCGCTGCTGTCCATCCAGGCGGTGGCCAAGGCCCCGGCCGACGGCTACACCGTGCTGGTGAGCTCCACGGCCTATGCCGTCACGCCCTACCTGTACCAGAACCTGGGCTACGACGCCGAGAAAGACCTGGTGCCTGTGGTGCTCTTGGCCACCACGCCCAACATCATCGTGGCCAACCCGGCCAGCGGCATCCGCTCGCTCAAGGACGTGGTCGATCGCGCCCGCCAGGGCAAGGCCGTGAAGTACGGCTCGCCCGGGTATGGCACCACGCCGCAGCTGTCGGCCGAGTACCTGTTCAAGGTGCTGGGCAAGGCCGATGTCACGCACGTGCCCTACAAGGGCATTCCGCCGCTGATGCAGGCCGCCATCGCGGGTGAGGTGGAGGTGGCCGCCGCTGCGCTGCCGCCGACCGTGCCGCAAATCAAGGCCGGGCGACTGATCGGCCTGGCCGTGACCAGCGCCACCCGCAACAGCGCCATCCCCGATGTGCCCACCATCGCCGAAGCCGGCTTTACCGGCTTTGAAGACGATTCCTGGGTGGGCCTGTGGGTGCCCGCCTCCACGCCGCCAGCCGTAGTGGCGCGGCTGCGCGAGGAGATGGCCAAGATCGCCGCCCAGCCCGACACCCGCGAGAGGCTGCGCAACGTGGGCTTTGAGGCGTCCGTGGGCAGCACCGACTCGTTCAATGCCCTGGTGCAAAAGGAACTGCGCAAATGGGCCAAGGTGGTCAAAGAAACCGGCGCTAAGGTGGAGTAAAACCATCTTGTCAAGACGGGCTTGAACCGACTCGCTGAGCCGGGGCGGGCCCGCAGAATGCAAGGATTCTTTTACTTTTGCTGAAAGTCCGCCGATGTTCAAAGTTCTTGCTGTCCTTGCTCCCCTGGTCCTGGCCGGCTGCGCCAGCGCCCCGGTGGCCCCCCCCAATGACCCGGTCACGCTGCGCGTGAACGTGTTCCGCGGCGCCAGCAACCTGCCCATCTACATGGCCCAAGAGAAGGGCTACTTCGCGCGGCGCGGCATCACGACGCAGATGCAGTTCACACCGAACTCCACCGAGCAGCGCGCAGGCCTGGCGGCCGGCCGCTTCGACATCGCGCACGCGGCAGTTGACAACGCGGTGGCCATGATCGAGGTGGCCAAGGCCGATGCAGTCATCGTGGCCGGCGGCGACGGCGGCATGAACGAATTGCTGGTGCGCCCGGAGATCCAGAAGGTGGCCGACCTGCGCGGCCGCACCTATGTGGTGGATGCGCCCAACACCGCCTATGCCCTGATCGGCCGCAAGATCCTCAAGGATGCCGGCCTCAAGGAAGGCCAGGACTACCAGCTCAACCCCCTGGGTGGCTCGGAGGCACGCACCAAGTCGATGGACACGCCGGCAGGCGCGGCCACCGTCCTGAACCCGCCCTGGAACTTCCTGGCCAAGGAGCGCGGTGCCAAGAGCCTGGGCACCACCCGGGAGCTCTTCGGCCCCTACCAGGCGCAAGGCGTGTTCGTGATGCGCCCCTGGGCCAAGACCAACGCCTCGGCGCTGGAGCGCTACCTCGCCGCCTACATTGAAGGCTGCCGGGCCGCGCAAAATCCGGCTGAGCGTGAGCTGGCGCTGAAGGTGCTGATGCGCGAGCTCAAGCTCGATGCCCGCAATGCCGAGCTGACCTACAAGGAGCTCAACTCCCCCGGCCACGGCCTGAGCAAGGACTGCGCCTTCGACATGGCGGGCTTCCAGAACGTGCTGGCGCTGCGCGCCGAGATGGAAGGCCAGTGGGGCGGCAAGCCGCCGGCGGCCGACAAGTTCATTGACCTGAGCCTCTACCAGCGCGCCCGGGCCCACGCCAAGCCCTGAACGTGAGCTGCGGCCCGGGCTGAGCGCCCGGGCTTAGCCTCAGCGGGCGCTGTTGGCGTTGGGGAAGAACAGCTGCTCGCCGCCGATCTTGTAGCCGGCAATCACCTGCTGGCCGGCCGGCGAGATGATCCAATCGACGAACTTCTGGGCATCGGCCGTCTTCACGTGCGGATGCTTCTGGGCGCTGACGGCCATCACGCCGTACTGGTTGAACAGGCGCTGGTCACCCTCCACCAGAATGGCCAGATCGCCCCGGTTCTTGAAATTCAGCCAGGTGCCGCGGTCGGCCAGCACATAGCCGCCCACAGAGCCTGCGATATTGAGCGCCGGGCCCATGCCGCAGCCACACTCCCGGTAGCCGGTGCCGCGTGCCGCAGTGATGCCCGCCTGCGTCCAATAGCGGTTCTCGGCCGCATGGGTGCCACTTTTGTCACCGCGTGAGACGAAGGCCGCGTTGGCCGAGGCCAGCTTGCGCAGCGCTTCCACGATGTCCTTGCCGCGCGTGCCGGCCGGGTCGGCCTTGGGGCCGATGAGGATGAAGTCGTTGTACATCACGGGGTAACGGCGGGCGGCAAAGCCGTCGGCCACAAACTTCTCTTCGGCCGGTTGGTCGTGCGCGAACAGCACGTCGGCATCGCCCCGGCGGGCCATGTCAATGGCCTGGCCCGAGCCGACCGCGACCACCTTCACGTCGAGGCCCGTGGCTTTCTTGAAGGCGGGCAGCAGGTGGCCGAACAGGCCCGACTGCTCGGTCGAGGTGGTCGAGGCCATGGTGATGGTCTGGGCCCAAGACACGCCAGCCGAAGCGGCCAGCAGGGCGGCGGCCAATGTGGCGCGCATGCAGCGAAAGAGGGTCATCCAAGTTCTCCTTTAACAAACAAGTCGGCTTCGGGGGAGGTCTGGTGCAGCGGCCCCTCGAAGAAATCACGCACGGGCAGGTCGGCCAGGATGCGGCCTCGCTCCAGGTAGACCACGCGGGTGGCCAGGCGCTTGACCTGGCCGAGGTTGTGGCTTGAAAAAGCCAGCGTCACGTCGGCCGCTGCGAACTCAGCCATCAGGCGTTCAACCTCGCGCTTGGCATGCGGGTCCAGGCTGGAGGTGGGCTCATCGAGCAGCAGCAGCCCGGGCTGCAGGCCCCAGGCACGCGCGAGAGCCAGGCGTTGCTGCTGACCGCCCGACAGCGCTGGCGCATGGCGCCCGGCCAGGTCGGCCAGGCCCACGCGAGCCAGGGCCGGACGTGCCTGCGTGCAGGCCTGGCGCCAGGGCACACCACGCAGCCACAGGCCCAGCGCCACGTTGTTCAGCGCACTGGTGCGCAGCATGTAGGGCCTCTGAAACAGCATGGCCTGCAAGACCTGGGTATCGCGGTGCAGCGTGCCCGCCGTGGGCCGCTGCAGGCCGTGCAGCACGCGCAGCAAGGTGCTCTTGCCGCTGCCGTTGGCACCGATGAAGGCCACGCGTTCACCGCGGGCGATGCACAGATTCACCCCAGACAAGGCCAGCGCTGCGCGATAGCGCACGTCCACGGCGTGGAGTTCCAGCAGATTCGTCATGGCGTGGCCTGCAGGGTCTGCAGCGGTGCATCGGCCCGGCCCATGCGCCAGCGGCGCAGCAGGGAGATCGCCATGTTGAGTAAGAGCACCACCAAGAGCAGCACCACGCCCAGGGCCACGGCCAGCGGCAGGTCGCCCTTGCTGGTTTCCAGGGCAATGGCGGTGGTCATCACGCGCGTGAAGCCGTCGATGTTGCCACCCACGATCATCACGGCGCCCACTTCGGAGATGGCGCGGCCAAAGCAGGCGATCACCACGGTGAACAGCGCATAACGCTCATCCCAGGCCAGCAGCAGGCCGCGCAGGGTGGGGCCGGCCCCGAGCGACTGCAGTTGCTCGCCATGGGCCTGGTCGGCGTCTTCAATGGCTTGGCGCGCCAGCGCGGCGGCCACCGGCAGCACCAGCAGGGCCTGCGCCAGCACCATGGCCTTGAAGGAAAACAGCCAGCCCAGAAAACCCAGCGGGCCTGAACGCGACAGCAGCAAGTACACCAAGAGGCCCACCAGCACCGAAGGCACGGCCAGCAGTGTGTTCAAGCTCGTGAGGCACGCGCCTCGCCCCGGAAAGCGCGCCACCGCCAGCCAGGCGCCGAGCAACAGGCCGGCCACGCAGGCCAGGGCACAGGCCGTGGCACTGACGGCCAACGAGCGGCCGACGATGGCCAGCAGAACGGGGTCGAGTTCAATGATGAGGCGCAGCGCTGTGGCCACGCTCTCGAGGAAGGGATTCATAGCGGCGCGCATCTTAAGACGCGCCCCCCGCACCGCGCAGGGCCGTGCGGCGCTTATGCATCACGCTGCATAGGTGGCAGCACAGGCGCCGCCTTGCACGAGGGAGCCCCCCTTTGCGTGCAGCGAAGACGGGCCAATGACCCAGCAGCGCGTGGGGCATAGACCGTGACCGCCGATGGCGGGGCCTGGCACCGCTTGGCCGATACTCCAGCCGTGCGCCAGATCGAACTCTCCTACGCCTTCGGCCGCCGCGACGCGGCCGGGGCGATTTCCCACCCGCTGCTGGACCTGTTGCAGGCGCTCAAAGACGAAGGTTCCATCTCTGGCGCAGCCCGTCGGCTCGGGCAGTCTTACCGGCACACCTGGGGCCAGCTCAAGCGCTGGGAAGCCGAGCTCGACCGCAGCCTGGTGGTGTGGGAGCGCGGCCAGGCGGCGCACCTGAGCGAGTTTGGCGACAAGCTGCTGTGGGCCGAGCGGCAGGCCCAAGCCCGGCTGGCGCCGCAGATTGAAGCGCTGCAGGCTGGCCTGGAGCAGGTCTTCGCGGTGGCCTTCGACGACCGCGCCCACCTGCTGACCCTGTTCGCCAGCCACGACGACGCCCTGCCTCTGCTGCGCGAACATGCAGCCGCTCAGGCCCAGCTGCACCTGGACGTGCGCTTTTGCGGCAGTGTGGACGCCATCGCCGCGCTCAACGAAGGGCGCTGCACCCTGGCGGGCTTTCATGTGCCGCCCTCGCCCGCCCCCGGCACACTGGCCCAGCGCACCTACC
This sequence comes from Comamonadaceae bacterium, assembly GCA_027486255.1. Taxonomy (GTDB): domain Bacteria; phylum Pseudomonadota; class Gammaproteobacteria; order Burkholderiales; family Burkholderiaceae_C; genus Polaromonas. Next base: position 27,513 of record JAIXPL010000056.1, on the reverse strand, counting down.
AGCCGCTGCTGCAGCCGGGGCGGCACAAGATCCTGGGCTTTGCACGGCGCAGGCAAGGCCTGGCGGTGGCACCGGGCAACCCGCTGGGCCTGCAGACCTTTGCCGATGTGGCGCGCACGGGCGCCCGCTACGTGAACCGGGCCCTGGGCGCGGGCACGCGCCTCTTGGCCGAGCAGTTGCGCGCCGAGGCTGGCCTGGGTGAAGAAGCCATTGAGGGCTGGCACCGCCTGGAGCCCTCGCATGCAGCCGTGGTGCAGGCGGTGCTCTCGGGGCAGGCCGACACGGGCTTGGTGATTGAAGCGGCGGCACGGCGGCGCGGCCTGGGCTTCGTGCCGCTCTTGGAGGAAGACTACTACCTGGTGTGCTTGAAGGCCGCCCTGGAGGAGCCACCCCTGGCGGCCCTGCGCGAGCTGCTGCAGCAAGCGGCCTGGAAAGACAAGCTGGAGTCCCTGCCCGGTTATGTGGCGCGCCGCAGCGGTGAGGTGCTGAGCCTGCACCGTGAGCTGCCCTGGTGGCGCTTCGCACCCCCGCGCTGAAGACGGCACATGGCCCTGAGCTCCCGAACCCAAGCCTGGATGGCCGCCGTGTTGACGGTGCTGATCTGGACCTTCTTCATCATCGTGGCCCGCGCCTCTGCCGCACACAGCCTGCTGCCGCTGGACATCGGCTTTCTGCGCATGGTGGGCGCCGGCTGCGTGCTGATTCCCTGGGGCTGGTGGCTTCAGCGCCAACGCGCCCCGGCCCACAGCTCACTGGCCGGCCTGTCGCCCCTGCCCTGGTCTCTGACCGCGATGGCCGGCCTGTTTGGCAGCCTGCTCTACGCGACGCTGGCCTATTCCGGCTTCTTTTTTGCGCCTGCCGCGCATGCCTCCGTGCTGATGCCCGGCAGTCTGCCGCTGTGGACCACCCTGCTGGCCTGGTGGTGGCTCAAAGAGCCTCTCACACGGCTGCGCGTGCTGGGGCTGGCCTGCATCGTCTGCGGAGATGCCTTGGTGGGTGGCCTGAGCCTGCTCAAGGCCTTTGAGGGCGGCGATGTCTGGAAGGGCGACCTCTTGTTCATGTCGGCGGCGGCCTGCTGGGCGGTGTACACCGTGATGGTGCGCCGCCACGGCCTGGATGCGGTGCAGGCCACCGTGGCGATCACGGCTTTTTCCTGCGTGAGCTACGTGCCGCTGTACGCCCTGGCCGCCTGGCAAGGCTGGGTGCCCTCGCACCTGGGCCAGGCCCCCTGGGGCGAGATGGCGTTCCAGGCGGTGTATCAGGGCATCGGCTCGGTGGTGATTTCCGGCATCACCTTCAACATCATGGTGCGCCACTACGGGCCCGTGCGCTCGACCATGATGACCGCCCTGGTGCCCGGCCTCTCGGCCCTGGGCGCCGTGGTGCTGCTGGGCGAGCCCATGGGCTGGAACCTGTTGGTCGGGCTGGCCCTGGTGACCTGTGGCATCCTCTTTGGCGTGCGCCGGAACTGACCGTCCCGCCCTTGTTCCCCTGACCACCCAGGTGCCGCTGATGATCCCTTCTTTTCTGAGCTCTTTTTTCTTGAGCCTGGCCCTGCTGGCCTGGGCCGGCCCCGCACAAGCCCAAAGCGGGCAGTGCGGCTTCATTCAGGACCCTGCCAAGCAGGCGCAGTGCAGGGCCAGCTCCGGCGGGGGCTCGGGACAGTGCGGCTTCATCCGCGACTCCGATAAGCAAGCCTTCTGCCGGGCCACCACGGGCGGCGGATCGGGCCAGTGTGGCTTCATCCGCGACAACGATGACCAAGCCCTGTGCCGCGCCGTCACCACCAACAACTCGGGGCAATGCGGCTTCATTCGCGACAACGACAGCCAGGCCTACTGCCGCGCCATCACCGGCGGTGGCTCGGGCCAATGCGGCTTCATCCGCAATTCCGATCTTCAGGCCCTGTGCCGGGCCTCCACCGGCGGGGGCCGGGGGCAATGCGGCTTTATCCGCGACTCGGACATGCAGGCCGGCTGCCGCGCGAGGTTTGACTGAGCGCAGCGCCCTCAGGGCGCTGTTCACTCAATCCGCACCCAGCTTCAGTTTGCTGGGCAATCGCTTTTCGATGGCCCACTTGAGCAAGGCGGCGCTTCGGAAAATACCGTGCGCGAATTTGCCGTAAGGCAGGGTCAAGAACAGCGCCATCACGAAGCCGAGGTGCAGGGCCAGCAGGGTGGGCATGGCTGGCGTGCCACGCACCCACCACAGGCCTAAACCGGTGAGGCTGGTGAAGAACAGCAGGGCGATGAATCCTCGGTCCATGGGCTTTTGTGCGGCATCGCCATGCAGTGGATGGCGGCGCAGGTTCAAGCGCCACAGGCCTGCGGTCCCGAGCACCAAAAGGATGCCACCGATGGCGCCGAGCACCTTGGGCACACTGGGCAGGTCGTAAGGTGCCACCCAACCGAAGATGTAGTGGTAGAGGGTGGCCACGCTGGTGGCTGCAAAGCACAGCATGAAGCCATAGAAGGTGGCGTGATGGAATGCGCGCCGCTTCTGAGTCCAGGCATCGTCCTCGTTGTGACAGCCTTCGCCATGCCCTCCGTCCAGGTACTTCAGGCGCAGTACATCGTGGGTGGCTTCTGCCGCAGCGGCACCGCGCACGGAGTCGACTTGCAGCGGCGCATAGTCGTGCCCGGGGCTCACCTCAGACCAGAAGCGCCGCACGCCCAGGCCCAGCGCGAGCACGGCAAACAGGAACACAGGCGCAAACAGGCTCACCAGCAGGTTGTGCGGAAAGATGGCGTAGAAGTCAGAAGCAGCCACTTGCCACAAACTGCCCTTGAGGGCGATGGTGAGCATCAGGAACAGACCCAGACCCAGGGCCGTCGCCAGGCTCAGCGTCAAGCCATTGCGTTCGTACAAGCGGCCCAGACTGGCAGGCCAGGCATAGTCGGTATAGGTGCGCAGCCGCACCTTGGCCATGGCCTGCGGCACGTTGATGGCGAATTCATGCGGTGGCGCGTACTGGCAGGCATGCAGGCAGGCGCCGCAGTTGTGGCACAGATTGGCCAGGTAATGCACGTCGGCCGTGTTGAACTGAAGCCGGCGCGTCATGGCTGGAAAGACGGCGCAAAAGCCCTCGCAGTAGCGGCAGCCGTTACAAATCGTGAGCTGACGTGACACCTCCGCCTCCGGGGTGCCCGGCACCGGCTCACCATTGGCAAGGGCCCGCGCCTGGCGGGTCAAGGTCTCAAGCTGCTGCACGTTGTGTCTCCATTTGCTGGGGGGTGAGCGCAGCCCTGGCGGCTTGAGCCCCAGCGATGCGGCCGAATGCGGTACCGATGGACATGCCCACACCCGCGGTGTAGCCCTTGCCCAGCACGTTGCCCGCCATCATCTCGCCGGCCACGAACAGGTTGTCGCTGGGCCGGCCACCAAAGTGCACGGCTGCCTGGTCATTGACCTTCAGGCCCAGGTAGGTGAAGGTGACCCCTGGGCGTACGGCATAGGCCGTGAAAGGCGGCGTATCCAGAGGCAAAGCCCAGTGGGTTTTCGCGGGGGAGACGCCCTCGGTGTGGCAATCGTCCAGCACGGTGTGGTCAAAGCTGCCCACGCGGCAGGCGGCGTTGTAGGTGTTCATGGTCTGCATGAAGGTGGCCTCGTCGAGCCCAAGCTTGCCTGCAAGTTCAGGCAGGCTGTCGGCGCGCACGCCCTCAAACACGGGCGGCATGAAGCGCCCAGTGGCCTTGCTGTCGATGATGGAGTAACCAATTTGGCCGGGCTGCTGCGCCACCAGGCGGCCCCAGATGGCGTAGCGCTTGGGCCAGAAATCTTCGCCTTCGTCATAAAAACGCCTGGCCTCCTGGTTCACCACCACGCCCAGCGACACACAGTCAATGCGGGTGCAGATGCCACCGTCGTATTCTGGGGCGCGTGCATCGATGGCAACACAGTGGGACTGCGACGGGTCGCCAATCATGTCGGCCCCCTGCTCCATCATGTGCCGAAGCAAGACGCCCTGGTTGTAGCGCGTCCCGCGAATGAGGAAGTTGTCGGCCGGCCATTCGCCACGCTCGTTTTGACCCCAAGCCTCGCGCAGCCATTCCCGGTTGGACTCGAAGCCACCGGCAGCCAACACACACACCCGCGCCTGGATACGCTCACCGTTGACGTAGGCCGCCTTGAAGCGACCGTCCTCGATGTCGAGTCGGTCCACCGGGGCCTCGTAACGGATCTGCACGCCCAGGCGCTCGGCGCTGCGGTAGTAGGCATTGACCAGGGCCTTGCCGCCGCCCATGAAGAAGGCGTTGGTGCGCGACAGGCTCAGCGTGCCCGACAGCGAGGGCTGAAAGCGCACGCCGTGCTTGGCCATCCAGGGCCGACAGCTCGATGAGGCACGGATGACCAGGCGCGCCAGGTGCTCGTCCGTCAGGCCGCCCGTCACCTTGAGCAGGTCCTGCCAAAACTCCTCTTCGGGGTAGGCATCTTCCAGCACGTCTTGCGGGGCATCGTGCATGCACCGCAGATTGCGGGTGTGCATGGAATTGCCACCACGCCAAGCCTTCGGGGCGGCCTCCAGCAACATCACACTGGCACCGGCTTCACGCGCCATGAGGGCCGCGCAGAGGGCTGCATTGCCACCCCCGATGACCAATACGTCCAGACTCATTTCAACTCCGTTAATTGGAAAAAGATCTTTGCGTGCCGCACACGACATTCATGGCCGCACTCATGCGATGGCATCGGCGGCCCGGCGACCGGCACGCCTGCCGGAAACGAAAGCCCAAGCCAGATGGTGGCCATGGCCCTTGAGCAGCAGTCCACCCTGGCCGGTAGAGCCGGCCGCGTACAAGCCTGCAATCGGCTGACCGTCAGCGCCCAACACCCGGTGCTCGAGGTCCACCATCAGACCTCCTTCGTTGTGCACAAACACCGAACGCACCGGACCCAGGGCCACGTACGGCCCGGCGCCCAGCGCCCTGACCGGACCCTGCGCCGCACTGGTCTCCAGGGCGGCCCCATCCATGCCCAGGCGCGCGGCCAGATCCTTCAGTGTGTGGGCCTCCACGTAGACGTCGGGCCGGTTCTGGCGGTAGTCCGGAATGTAGGCATAGGCAATGCCGGGCGCGGTGGAAATGTAGTTCGGCCAAGATGAAAACTGCTGGGCCAGAGCCCCATCAATGACGATGTAGCCCACCTTGTCCGACTGGTCTGGCAGGCGCCATGCCGGGCGATCAAGCTCGTTGCCAAAGCGCTCCCCGCGCGCATTGACCAAGATGGCGCCCTGCTCGAACAAAGTGGTCGAAGGCGCCAGTGCCGTGGTCAGGAACTTCATCATGAAGGGCCGCAGAATAGCCTGGGGCAGGTGCTCGAGCGACCACTCCATGGACACGGCCAGCCAACGCCAGGGCGGCAGGCGGCGCACAAAATTCTCCTTGGCCGGCGCGATGAAACGAATCTCGGGGCCCAGCGCCAAATCTCCGTTCAAGATGCGTGCGCCCATGGCCTCGGCCATGCGCTGACCATCACCGGTGGCGGTCTGGTTCACACCCTCCACCTTGGCCTCTTGCTGTCCCATGAACCGGGCCTTCAAGGTCGGATCGTTGGTGAAGTCTCCAGCGGCCAACACCACGCCGCCGCGGGCACGGATGCGCAGGCGGCCCGACGAACTCTCGGCCAGCACGCCCGTGATGCGTCCGTCCTCCTGCAGCAGCTCGGTCACGCGCTGGCCGGTGCGCAGCTCCACCCCGGCCCGTTTCGCACGCCGGCTGAGGTGATAGATGAAGGATCGAGAGTTGGGCAGCACGTTGTGCATGCGGGGCTGACGGTGCGGAGGCTCGGGCATGGGCCCCATGAAGCGCACGCCGGAGTCGAGCAGCCACTGAAAAGTGGCTGGGATGTGTTCGCACAGAATGCGCCTGAGTGCGTCGTTGTCACGCCCCTGCAGCTCTCCCGCAAAACCTGGCATGTCCGCCCAGTGGTCTTCGGGACTGTCCACGATGCCGCGCCGCTTCTGGTAAGGCGTCCCGGTGGACGACACCGAACCAATCGACCAAGCGGTGGAGCCACCAGGCTGCGCATTTTTCTCCAGCAGCAGCACTTGCCGCCCGCTTTCCTGCGCCTCAATGGCCGCAGCCAGCCCGGCGCCACCGGCACCCACGACCACCACGTCAAAAACCAGATCCTGGGTGTTCATGGTCCGCTCAGTCCAGCTTCATATTGGCCGCCGTGATGACGGCAGTCCACTTGCTTGTTTCCAATTCGTTGCGCTTGAGCGCATCGGCCGGGCTGCCACCCAGGGCAATGATGCCCAGTGCCTCCCAGCGCTGCACCAAGTCTTTGTCTTTCAGCACCGCATTGATCTCGGCATTGAGTTTGTTGATGACGCTCGCCGGCGTGGCGCTGGGCACAGACAGGGTGTACCAAGGCACGGAGGCATAACCCGGCACACCCGCTTCGGCCACCGTGGGTACATCGGGCACGCTGGGGTTGCGGCTGGTCCCGGTGACGGCCAAGGCGCGGATCTTGCCGCCCTTGAGCTGTGCGTGGGCAGTGCCAAGACTTTCGAAAAGCATGTCGATCTGTCCGCCCAGCAGGTCGGCCATGGCGGGCGCACCACCCTTGTAGGGCACATGCACGTAATCCACCTTGGTCATGTGACGGAACAGCTCCGCGGCCATGTGCATGGCCGAGCCGTTGCCGGCCGAGCCATACGTCAGCCTGCCCGGCTGAGCCCGAGCCAAAGCCAGCAGCTCTTGTACCGAACGCGCTGGCAGGTCCTGCTTGACCACCAAGATACTGGGCGCCTCGGCCAGCAGCACCACGGGCTTGAGCTCCTTGGCCGGGTCATAGCGCAGATTGGGGTAGAGCTTGACCGCGCCGTTGTGCGCGATGGTGGCCAGCACCAGCGTGTAACCGTCTGCCGCGCCCCTGGCCACCTGCTCGGCACCGGTGTGCCCGCCTACGCCCGGCCTGTTTTCAACAAGTACAGCCTGGCCCAGGCGAGGGCCTAATTTTTCGGCCACGCCGCGGGCCAACAAATCGGCCGGGCCGCCTGCTGCATAAGGCACCACAATCTTTAGTGGCCGAGAAGGAAAAGCGTCCTGGGCCGCTGCGTTCAGACTCAGCAAGCCAGCCAGCGCCATGAGGGGGTATTGAAAAATCTTGAGCATGGTGAAGTCCCGGTCAGTTCAATCGAGCTGGATCTTGGCGGCCTCGATCACACGATTCCACTTGATGGTCTCGCTGCGAAAGAAAGCCTGGGCCTGAGCCGCTGAATTGGGCACATAGCCCATGCCCAGCTGCTGGTAACGGCTGGCCACCTCGGGGCTGGAGAGCAGCTTGTTCACATCCCGATTGAGCTTGTCCACCAAGGCCGCGGGCATGCCCGCAGGCGCTGCCAGGGTGAACCAAGAGGTGCCGCTGTAGCCTGGCACGCCCGCTTCGGCGACGGTCGGCACCTGCGGCATGCGTGGATCGCGCTGCGTGCCCGTGACAGCCAGGGCACGCAATTTGCCGGCCTGCACCAGGGGCATGCTGGAGGACAAGTTGTCGAACATCACGTCGACCTGGCCACTGATGAGGTCCACCAAGGCCGGGCTGCTGCCCTTGTAGGGCACGTGGTTCATGCGCTGACCAATCGCCAGCTGGAACAGCTCCGTCACCATGTGCACTGAAGAGCCGGCACCGGCGCTGGCGTAGTTGATCTTGGCGGGGTTGGCACGCGCATCGGCCAGAAAATCGGCAAAGGTCTTGTACTTGGAATTGGCGGGCACCACGACCACATTGGGACTTTCACCGACCACCATAATGGGCTGCAGTTCGGTGGCGGGTTTGTAGATTAACTTGCTGTAGCTCGCATGGGCGGCGTGTATGCCAATGGTGCCAAGCAGCAGGGTATAGCCGTCTGGCGGCGCCTTGGCCACCAGTTGCGCCCCCAGGTGACCGCTGGCGCCGGGCTTGTTGTCCACCACCACGCTTTGCCCATAGGCTTGGGTCAGTCCCTCGGAAATCAGGCGTGCCAGGATATCGACGGCGCCACCAGGCGCAAACGGGGCCACGATACGGAGGGGGCGATTGGGGTAGTCCTGGGCGTGCGCCGCCGGCAGGCCCAAGGCCAAGGCAGCACAAAGCGCCAGGCCCTTGATCAGAGTGCGTTTCATTGGATGCTCCTGAGTTGATCCAGCCCGATCACGGGGCGTTGCTCATAGGGTAGGTTCCAGTGCGTGCAATTGCGGCGATCGACGATCGTCACCGGCAGCTCGATGCGAGCCGGCACAGCCTGTCCACGCAGGTGACGAGCCGCGCATTCAGCCGCCAGGTAGGCCATCTGCATGGCATTGAAGTCGGCTGTGGCCAGCATACGGCCAGCGGCGATGGCCTCCACGGCTTGGGGAATGGCATTGACCCCCACCACCACGGCGCTTTGAGAGGCTGCATCGAGCGCGTCGAGCACGCCAATGGCCATGATGTCGTTGGCTGCCAGCACGGCGTGCGGCGTGGGATGGGCAGCCAAATGCGCCGCCATGCCCTGGCACGCGACATCACGTCGGTAATCACCCGCGAACTGGCGTTCCAAGGTGATGCCAGGCCACTGCCGCGCCACCGACTGGAAGCCACGCAGTCGCTCCAGGCTGGTGTAGGAATCCACAGGCCCGGTGACCACCCACACGCGGCCCTGCCCCTGCAGGTGCCTGAACAGGTGCTCTGCAATCGCCTGGGCCAGCTGAAAATCGTCGGAGCTGACGTAGCTCACCATGGGCGCGGCATCGATGGGATTGACAAAGCCAATCATCGGAATGCCCGCAGAAACCACCTGGCCAATGGCTGCGTCCACCTGTGTCGGGTGCACCGGTGAAAGCACAAAGGCATCGGGCCGTGGCCGCAGGGCCAGGGCCTGAATGACCAGTGCGCTTTGCTCGACGGGATCGTCCCCCTTTTGCGGCACGAAGTGAAGTACCTCGTCCCCAAACACCGCAGCCGCGCGTTCGGCGCCCAATCGGGCCGCACCATAGGCTGGGTTGCTGAAGTTTTTGGTGAAGACCGCCAGGCGCATGACAGGCGGCCTTTAGACCATGCCGCCGTTGGGCTGGATGATCTGGCCATGCACCCAGGAGGCTTTTTCGGAAGCCAGGAAGGCCACCACCTCGGCCACCTCCGCAGGCTGTCCCACGCGATTGAAGGGGCTCAGTGCAGCCGAACGGGCCAGTGCCTCCTCATTTTTGCCAGCGCGGAACAAGTCGGTATCCACCGGACCGGGGGCCACACCGTTGACCCGGACCTTGCGTCCGGCCACTTCCTTGGCCAGCGATCGCAGCAGGCTCTCGACCGCAGCCTTGGTCGCCGTGTAGGGGCCGACGCCGGGAATGCCCACGCGCACCATGGAAGTAGTCAAGCCGATGATGCTGCCTCCGTCGGCCACATGGCGGGCTGCAGCGCTGAGCACATTGAAAGCGCCAACGATGTTGACCTCCACCAAGCGGCGGAAGTTGGCCGGATCAAACTGGCCCAGGGGTCCGGGCGGCACATTGATGCCGGCGTTGGCCAACACGCAAGAGGGCTTGGCGCCAAAGTCACGTGCCACATCAGCGAACACCTGCTCGACCTGCGCGGCATCACAGATGTCGACCGAGTAGCCACGGGTGCGTGAATCACCGATTTTCGCGGGTAGGCCAGGGGCGCTACTCACATAGGTGTAGGCCACGTCGTAGCCATCTTCTGCCAGTTTTTGGACGCAGGCCGCACCGATGCCGCGCGTGCCGCCGAATACCAATGCAATCTTTGAAGTCATGGGGTTTCCTTGTGATCGAAGCGAGTCAAATCAAGCCTTGAAAGGCTTGCCGAAGATGGGTTCCTTGTAAGGGATGGGCGGCAACTGCCATGTGCCCGTCGAAGGCGGTCGTACCTCGGCATCCACGTGAACATCGATCACACAGGGCCGTTTGTTCTTCAAGGCCTGCTGCACGGCCACGCCCAGGTCCTGAGGCCGGGTGACGGTATAGCCATCGGCACCGCAGGCGCGCGCCCAGGCGGCGAAGTCTGGGTTGTAGCGCTCACCGCTTTCACCTTTGTAGAAGGCTGTGCCGATTTCTCGGCCGTTGAAAAGTCCGTACTGAAGATCCCGGATGGCTCCCCAGGCAAAGTTGTTCCAGATGATCCAGACCACCGGCAGGTTGTATTCAACGGCGGTGCACAGCACATAGGGCGCCATGGTGAAGCCACCGTCGCCCACCACAGCGACGCAGGGCCGGTTGGGTTCTGCAAGCTGTGCGCCCATCACGCCGCACACACCAAAGCCCATGCTGGAGTAGCCCCAGCTGTTGAGCATGCTCTGCGGGCGCTTGGCCTGCCAGAACTGCATGAACCAGTTGTGATGCACGCCCGAGTCCAGGGCAAGAATCACATCGTCAGGCAAGACCTTCTGCAGCGTTCCGACCACGAACTCCGGCCGCAGCGGGCTCGTGGAATCCTCAAAATGCGGCCGGATAAAGGACTCCCACTGCGCCTGCCAGGACACCACCTGGCTCAGCCAGGGTGCATATTGGGAGGTACGGATGTCCTGGCGCGTCTGCAAGGCGTTGAGCAACTGGCGTGTGAAGACCTTGACATCCGCAATGATGCCCAGCGTGGGCGCGTAGTTGCGGCCGAGCTCCTGCGGATCGATGTCCACATGGATCAGCTGTGTCTTGGCAAAGTTCCAGGAGTAGCCCTCATGCCAGCTCGAAGAGCTGCGGTCGTCAAAGCGGGTGCCCAGCGTGATCACGAGGTCTGAGCGACGTCCCGCCTCGTTGGCCGGGTAGGCGCCATTGCGGCCGATGAAGCCCAGCGCCAGCGGATGGTCGCCGCGGATCGCACCCATGCCATTGGGCGAGGTGATGACGGGAATGCCCAGCTTTTCAGCCAGCTCGGTGATCTCGGGGCCCGCCTCGGAGAGCGTGGCACCGTGGCCGATGAAAAGAACGGGCTGTCGGGCTGCAGCCAGCAGGTCGAGCGCCGCAGCCACATCCAGGTCGTTGGCACCGGGGCGGTGCATGCGCTGCAGGTGGGATGCCGGCGGCAGCTCGACATCGTCTTCTTCCTGATACACGTTGTAGGGAATGTCCAGGTTCACCGGTCCGGGGCGGCCCGTGACCATGGTGTCCATGGCCTGGCGCAGGGCCAAGGGGAGCATGTCCACGCGGGTGGGCTGGAAAGCACGCTTGACCACCGGGCGCATCACCTGCGCAAAGTCGGCCTGGTTGTGCTTGTACAGCTCCTGGAAGGGCGCTCGATTGTGCTGCGAGGTGGGCACATTGGAGGTGATGCACAGGAAGGCCGACGAGTCCGACAAGGCAGTGGCGCACGACATCACCATGTTGGCCGATCCTGGGCCGGTGGAGGTCAAGGTGGCCACCGGCTTGTGCTTGACGCGGAAGTAGGCATCGGCCATGTGGCCTGCGCATTGCTCATGGCGCGGGGAAATCAGCTTGAGCTGATCCTTCACATCGTAAAGCGCGTCGAGAATACCGACGTTGCCGTGGCCGCAGATGCCAAACACATAAGGCACCTTCTCCTGGACCAGGTACTGGGCGATGAGTTCGCCACCTTTCATTTTGGGCATGGGTGTCTCTTCTTGTAAGGGGACGATCAAGTGGTGATGGTGACGATGCGCTCTTCGGTCATCTCCTGGACGGCGTAATGAGGGCCCTCCCGGCCGAAACCACTGTCCTTCGAGCCGCCATAGGGCATGAGATCGACGCGAGAGCTTGAAGTCTCGTTGATATGCACCCCACCGACTTCGAGCTGCTGGGCAGCAGCCAGGGCGTCGGCCAGGCGGTTGGTGAACACACCAGCAGCCAGTCCGAAGGGGGAGGCGTTGACCCTGGCAATGGCTTCGGACAAGGTCTTGAAGGGCAGGATGCACACCACGGGCCCGAAGATCTCCTGGCAGCTGACCTGCATGTCATCCCGGATGTCGGTCAGGAGCGTGGGCGGCAGCACCGCGCCCTGGCGCGGCCCACCCGCCAGACGCCTGGCACCTTGTGCCAGCGCCTCCGTGATCCAGGACTCAATGCGGATGGCGCTTTCCTCGCTGATCAGCGGACCGACAAAGGTGTCTGACCCCTGCGGGTCACCATACACCAGCGCCTGAACCATGGTGCTCAGACGGCTTTCGACCTCGGCCTGCCGGGATTCATGCACCAGCAGCAGCTGCACGGACGTGCAGACCTGGCCAGCCTTGCGGTAGCCCGCATTGATGACCTTGGGCAGCGCCAGCTCCAGGTTGGCATCGTCGCAGATCAGGGTGCAGGCGATCGAGCCAAGCTCCATCTGGGTGCGGCGCAGACCCGCGGTCTGCTGAATCTGGCGGCCCACCTCGGTGCTTCCCGTGAAGGCGAAAAAGCGCACGCGCTCATCGGCCTGCAATTGGCGAACCACCTCGCCGCTGCCGTGCAAGACGGCGAGGAACCCCGGGGGCAGGCCCGCTGCGAGCAAGACCTCGGCCAGCAAGCACGCGGTCATGGGGGTGTGCGTCGATGGCTTGAGGATCACCGAGTTGCCAGCGGCAAAGGCTGGACCCACCTTGTGCGCCACCGTATTGAGCGGCGAATTGAAAGGGGTGATGGCCGCCACCACGCCCAGCGGCACGCGCATGGTGAAGCCCATTCGGCCGGCAGCACCTGGGGCGCCAGCCAGCGGAATCACCTCGCCAGCCAGCCGGCGGGCTTCCTCCGCGGAGAGCCTGAGCGTCTGCATGCAGCGACGCACTTCGCCCAGCGCATCGTTGTGTGTGAAGCCGGCCTCAATCTGCATGATCGAGACGAATTCGGCAGCCCGTGTATCGAGCAATTGAGCGGCGCGGTCCAGAATGAGACCGCGCTCGTAGGCCACTGGCGCACCCGTCCGAAACGCCCTGTGCGCCACGTCGATCGCCTGACGCAATTGCGCTTGGTCAGGCGTCGTCAGGCTGGCGCAGGGCTGGAGCTTGAATTTGTCGCGCACCACCACGCGCGGTCCAGCGCCTTCGGTCCAGACGCCATCGATGAGCAAGCCGCACGTGGGGGAATCCCCCGCATTGAGCATGGCAGCGACTGAGGGCAGCATCAGCGAGCCTCCTCTTCGTCGGAGACAGGCGTGGTGATGACCAAAAAGACCAGGCCATTGGTGCCGGTGTTGGTGAAGCTGTGGCGCACACCGGGCGGCACGTAGACGTAGTCGTGCGGCCGCATCAGATGCTTGTCATCGTCCAGCGTGAGCATGCCCTCGCCTTCCAGCACGTAATACACCTGCTCCTGAATCTGGTGCACATGCTCCTGCACATAGGCCATCGGTGCGTAGCGTGAAATGCGAAAGTCCATCCTGGAACTGCCCGTGGTGCCCGGTCCCGCCAGCTCCTTGGACAAGGCGCCGCCAAAATGGCCTGGGTACTGCTGCCAGGGAAGGTGGGCCATTTTCTCCACGAGCAAACGCAGGTCTTGCTGTTTCTTCATGATCATTCCAGTCCAGATTCAATAGGGATGGGGGAAAGAGGTTGCAGCATCACAGCCACAGGATTTTCTTGCGGTAATCCAGATCGGTGAGCAGCGGCTCGGCTGCACCTTCATGGAAGACTGCACCACGCTCGAGCGCATAAACCCGATCAGCCAGTGCCAGCACCAGATCCAGGTTGTGCTCCACGATGATGATGGAGATGTGCTGACGCAGCTTGTCGAAGGCGGTGAACAACTCCTGCACCACGGTGGGTGCCAGGCCCTCGAAAGGCTCGTCGAGCAGCAGCAACTTGACGTTTCCCGACAGCGCACGCGCCACCGCAACCATCTGTTGCTCGCCGCCGGAGAGGTAGTCGGCAGCAACGTCCATGCGCTCCCTCAGGCGAGGGAAAAATTCCAGGATCATCGCCTCGTTCCATACGACTCCCGTCTTGCCATCGGTCGGCCGCGCGAGCCGACCGAGGGCCAGGTTTTCACGCACCGACATGCCGGCAAAAAGACCCCTACCCTGTGGCACGTAGCCAATGCCGGCGCGCGCGATGTCCGGCGCTCCAAGTCCGGCCACATCGCGGCCATTGAAGACCACCCGACCGCTTGCAGGCGGCACCAGGCCGATCAGGCTCTTGAGCAGCGTGGATTTGCCGGCACCGTTGCGACCCAGCAGGGCCACGATCTCACCTTCGCGCACCTGCAGGCTGGCGCTGTTGAGGATGTGGCTTTTGCCGTAGTACGCGTTGACTTGGTCGAAGTCCAGCACCAGCCTGCGCTCGCCTGCCGCCTGCGTCGAGCGGCCCGTCACGGGTGGGCGGCCGGTACCGGTGTAGACCTCCTGCACGCGCGCGTCATTGCGAACCTGCTCGGGTGAGCCACTCATGAGAACCTCACCCTGATTCATCACGGTGACGCAGTGCGAGAGCGAGAGCACACGGTCAATGTCGTGCTCAACGATGAACACTGGTATGTTGCTGGCGATGGTGCTCACCAGGCGCGAGACGCGTTCTCTCTCGGCCGCTGCCAGGCCAGCCAGAGGCTCGTCCATCAGCAGCACTTGCGGCTTGGAACCCAGGGCGATGCCCAGATCCACCAGGCGCTGGCCACCGTAAGACAGATCGCCACCGCCGACTTGCTCCATGCCCTGCAGGCCCAGAAACTTCATCAGCTCGGCGGTCTCGGTATGAACCTCGGGGAATGAATCGATGTCTCGCCAGAAATTAAACCGTGCGGGATGACGCGCCTGCAGAGACAAGCGGATGTTTTCATTGATGCTCAGGCCCTTGAACAGATTCGTGATCTGGAAAGAGCGCGCCAAGCCCTGCTGGCAGATGCGGTCTGGCGACAGGTTCTGGATCTCACGCCCATGCAGGCGAACGGTTCCAGAGTCGGGCGTGAACATGCCTGAGATCAGGTTGAAGGTCGTGGTCTTTCCCGCGCCGTTGGGGCCGATCAGCGCATGAATCTGGCCGGCTTCCACCCGCACGGTGTTCTCGCGCACAGCCTGGATGCCGCCGAAACTCTTGCTGATGCCCTGCGCCTCCAGCACCACCCCTTCAATGCGTTGTGGCCGCAGGAATTCTGGCAGGGGCAGTCCTTCGTAGATCTTTCGCTTGCTCATGGCCGCGTCGTCCTCGGGCGGGGGACGCAGACGCCGCTGAACCTTGGCCCAGATACCGGAGAGACCAGCCGGCGAGAAAATGATGAAGCCGACAAAGATGAGGCCGAAGTAAAGCAGCCAGTTGTCGGTGTAGATTGAAAAGAGCTCGCGAAAGAGCAGGAAAAACAACGCACCCAGGGCCGGGCCCAGGAAGCTGTGCATGCCGCCGATGACCACCATGGCGAGCAGTTCGCCCGAAAACGCCACCGTGGTGGACTCCGCAGCAGCCAACCGGTGCAGAAACACCACCAGCGCCCCAGCCAAGCCCGTGATGGTGGCGGAGATCACGAATGCCAGCAACTTGTAGCGGTCGATGTCGTAACCCTGGAAGGTGGCGCGCTGCTGGTTCTCGCGGATGGCCACCAGCACATGGCCGAAGGGCGAACGCACGATGCGCAGCAGGATGTACAGGACGGAAAAACCGATCAGGGCGGTGAAGACGTAATAAGTCAGGTGGCCGTTCAGATCGATGGGGCCTATCGAGCCTCGCTCAATGCCGCCAAGCCCACCCTCCCCGCCGGTCAGGCTGGTCCAGCGAAAGGAGATGGCAAAGGTCAGCGCACACAGCGCCAGTGTCAGCAAGGAAAAGTACACCCCGCGGCGCCGCAGAATCAAGACCCCCACCACCAGCGACAGCACGGCGGTGAACAGCAGCGAAAAGGCAAATGGCAGGACGATCTGGTCCTTGAACCAGTGCAGCTGGGCGAGCGCGGCCGCATAGCCACCAATGCCGAACCAGGCGCTGTGACCGAATGACACCAAGCCGGTGTAGCCCACCAGCAGGTTCAGCCCCATGGCCGCCATGGCCAGGATGACCACCACCGTGGCGGCATCCAGCGTCAGGCCGATGGCCTGAAATACCAGGGGCAGCAGCACCAGACTGGCCGCACCGATCCACAAGGGCCGGTAGTGAGGATTCAGACGAGCATTCATTTTTGTTGTCTTCTTCCGGTTGTCACTCGAATCGCTCAATGCGCTCACCCAACAAACCGCGGGGGCGCAGCATCAACACCAGAAACATCAGGATGTACATGGAGGCTTCACTGGCCGCGGGCACAAAGTGCGTGGTGATCCCGCGCACCACGCCCACCAGGAGGGCGGCGAGCACCACGCCCCAAAAGCTGCCCAGGCCACCGATCACCACCACCACGAATGCCACGGTCATGATCTCGGTGCCCATGGCCGGATGCACGATGGCGATCGGCCCGAACAGGACACCGCCCAGCGCTGCGGTGGCCACGCCGAGCATCACGATGGCCGTCATGTAAGGCTGCAGTCGAATGCCCAGCACGGCCACCATGTCAGGCTTTTGCACTCCCGCGCGCACGACACGCCCAAAAGCCGTCTTGTGCAGCAGCAGCCAGATGCCACTCATGACCACGATCACCACCCCAAGAATGAACAGTCGGTACTTGGAGAGCATGACTTCACCGAGCATGACGTTGCCCTTGAAGCCCGCTGGCATGCTGGAGGGCAACGGTGCCGAACCCCAAATCAAGCGCAGTGTCTGCTCGGCCACCATGGCCAGGCCAAAGGTCACGAGAAGACTGAGGATAGGGTCGGCCGTGTAGAAGCGGCGCAGAAGGTAACGCTCAAAAAGAATGCCAAGAAGGCCAACCAGCAAGGGCGTCACGAAGATGCTCGCACCAAAACCCGCCAGTTTGATCACCTCCAGCGACAGGTAGGCACCCAGCGCATAGAACGCGCCATGGGAAAGGTTAACGATGCCGCCAACGCTGAAAATCAGCGACAGCCCCAGTGCCAGCAGCAAGTAATAGCCGCCAAGGACAATACCATTGACGATCTGCTCAAGGAGGTAAACGATTTCCATGTGGATCCGTGGGCCAGGGGTGAGCGCCGGCACCAAAACATTTGGTGCCGGCAGAATCAGGCCAGGCCTGAATTACATCTTGCAAACGTTGTCAGCCTTGGTTGGCGCGAGCTTTTCGAGCGACTCGCTCGGTCCGGGCACGGCCTCGCCGAACAACAGGAAGTCCTGCTTGTGCTTGGACTGCCCTTTGGGCTTGACCGTGAAGGGATAAGCCTCCTGCATGAGCTGGTGGTCCCAGCTGCGGAAGTAGGCCTTGCGGGCCTTGAGGACATCGAACTGCGCCTCGGACTCGAAGTACCTGATGACCCTTTCGGTATCGACCGACTTGGTCTCCCGGATGGCCTGCGCCAGCATCATCAGCGAAACGTATTCAATCCAGGCGTGATTTTCTGGAATGCGGTTGTACTTCTTGGTGAATTTCTGCACGAAAGCTTGTGAGCCGGGCGTCTTGAGCTCGTGGTGCCACACGGTGGGCCAAATGCCGCCAAGGTTGTCTTCACCGGCCGCCCAGGCGTCAGCGGTGTTGAGGTTGAAGCCCGCCACAGGGAACTTCAGACCGAACTCGGAGTACTGCTTGACGAAATTGGTGACCTGATTGCCAGCGAGGTTGGTGGCGATCAGGTCTGGACGGGCCTGGCGGATTTTGACCAGGTGGGCGCTGAAGTCCGTGAGGTCGGTAGGCACCACCTCCTCGCCGACGACGGTGCCGCCGTTGCGCGCGAAAAAGCTCTTGGCCGCCCTGGACAGGTCATGGCCAAAGACGTAATCGGAGGTCAGCGCGTAAATCCGCTTGCCTCTGACAAAACCCTCGCGCGCCAAGGCCTCGCCGGCCGCATTGACCATCACCGTCACTGGAATGTCCACGTGGAAGGTAAAGCGATTGCAGTCCTTGCCGCGCAGCGTGTCGGAACGGGCGCCAATGCTCATGAACAGCACCTTGTTGCGGGCGGCCACCTGCGCGATGGTCAGCGCCGAGGCCGAGGAGATCTCGCCCAGCAGGAAATCGACTTTGTCGCGCTCGATCATGCGCTGGGCCTTGGTGGCCGCGGTCTGTGGGTTGACCGAGTCCTCGGTGATGAGGTCGATCTGTCGGCCAAGCAGGCCACCGGAGGCGTTGATTTCCTCGGCAGCCATCTTGATGCCCTGCACCGCATATTCACCCAGCGCACCCAGAAAGCCCGTCATGGGGGTGAGGTGGCCGATACGGATAGGACCCGACTGTGCGCGGGCCAGCGATGCATAGCCCAGGGCCGCACTTCCTGCGACCACCGCTCCGGTCTTGAGCAGCTGACGGCGCTGGTTATCGGGCATGCCCGCATTGATCTGCTTTTGCTTTGCGTTCATGGTTGTCTCCTCTTGCTTCAGGTTGTGGTGGATTTACGCTTTGGATCATAGGAAGGGCTTGCCCATTGGGAAAATACAGTTTTGTGAGACGTGGTATATGAAAAGGTTATAGGTAGGCATCATCAAAAACTTATAGGATTTAGCAATGGATCTGCGCCAACTGAAGTACTTTGTCCAAATCGTGGAAAGTGGCAGCCTTGCAAAGGCGTCGCGGCAACTCTTCATTGCACAACCCGCCCTGAGCCAGCATATCGCCAAGCTGGAAGCCGAAGTCGGCAAACCACTGCTGATCAGAACGGCCAAAGGTGTGACGCCGACAGAAAACGGCGCAGCGCTGCACCACCATGCGCGCTTCATCCTGCGACAGCTGGATCAGGCCTTGTCCATTGCCAAGCAGGAGCCCGGATCCGTGCACGGGATGGTCTCGGTCGGCTTGGCCGCCACCACGGTCTGCGCCGTGGGGGTGCCTTTCATGCGCCGCATCCGCGAAAAATACCCTGGGATCGTGCTCAACGTGGTGGAGGGAATGAGCGGTCACCTCGCCCAGATGATGCGCATGGGCCAATTGGATTTGGCCATTCTCTTCAGCCGGGATGCCGTATCGGACCTGCCCTACGAGCCCTTGGTGCAGGAAGAGCTTTTCGTGATCATTCCCGAAGACAGTGATTTGGTGCCGCCCAGGCGGGTCAAGCTCAGTTGTGCCGACACAGCCAACCTGCCCCTGATCCTACCCACGGGAATTCACGGATTGCGCCGCCGCATCGAAACTGAATTTGAGCAGCGCAACCTGGCCATGCACGTGGTCGCCGAGATTGACTCCCTCTCGCTGCTCATGACCTGCGTGCGCGACGGGATGGGCGCCACCATCAAGCCCATGTCGGCTGCGCTGGTTGACGGACGCATGCGCGCAAGGCTCCGAACGCTCACCTTCTCAGACGCCAACATGAACCGCACCAATTTTCTCTATTCGGTGGCCTCCGAGCAGTTGTCCCCTGCTGCGGCTGCCGTCCGGGGAGAACTGCGGGAGACGATCAAGCACCTCGTCAGCAGCGGCGAGTGGGAGGGCGTCAGCCTGCTCTGATGCTTCAAGAGGCCAAATTGGCCTAGCTATACATCAAGCTTATAGCCCTTCAAGCAAAACAATAGTTCCGCATTCCTTCATCAGCCCCTACGATGAATTCTGAATTTTTTACCCATAGCGGGCTCACTCAGAGATAAGCGCAGGGCATGTACACACCCATCCGATCCCTTTACCGATGAATAAGCACGACGACCCGGTGCTCGATGCACCCCTTCCCTACGGGCCCACCCTGACGCTTGTTGAAGCCAAACAGATGATGCAGGCCAGCGAGCAGTTCGCCCAAGCGCAGCGCTGGCCCGTCGCCATCGTCATCACGGATGCCAGTGGAGGCATCCTCATGGCTCAGAAACTCGACAACACACAGCATTCGAGCATGGATATCGCCATGGGCAAAGCCCGCACGGCGGTGAACTTCCGCAGACCCACACGCATGTTCCAGGACGGCATCAAGACAGGCGGAGAAGGACTGCGGTTTCTCGCAGTACCAGGCATCACGCCCCTGGAAGGCGGATTTCCGGTGATCCGTCATGGCCAAGTGGTCGGCGGCATCGGTGTATCGGGCGTGCTGTCATCACAGGACTCTGAGGTGGCGCAGGCTGGGATCGCCGCGCTGGCCTGAATTCGCCCCCTCTTTTCTTCGACTAAACCATAAGGAGACCACATGACTTCCACGCTTCGCAGAAGCCTGATCCTCGGTGCACCATTGGCAGCTGCGCTGTCAGGCCGCAGTTGGGCGCAAGAGCGCTTTCCCAACAAGACCGTCAAGATCATCGTGCCCTTCGTCGCAGGCAGCCAGGTGGACTTGGTGGCGCGCGAGATCCAGCGCCGCATGCAAGAAATATGGGGGCAAGCGGTGGTCGTTGAAAACCGCCCGGGCGCAGGCGGTACGGTGGGCAGCCGCGCCGTGGCCACTGCAGACCCTGATGGCCATACCTTGCTCTTTACTTCGGCCTCGCACGCCATCAATCCGACGCTGTACAAAAAACTGCCCTATGACACGCTCAAGGACTTCCGTGGCGTGACATTTGCCACCAGCGTTCCCAACGTGCTGGTGGTAGCCCCTTCCTTGGGCGTCAAGAGCGTGCCTGAACTGCTGAAGCTGATCCGCAGCAAACCTGGTGCGCTGAACTTCGCCTCGGCAGGCGTAGGCAGTGGCACCCACTTCAATGGCGAAATGTTCAAGGCCATGGCGCGCCTGGACATCGTGCATGTGCCCTACAAGGGCACCGGCGACGCCTTGGTGGACACGGCAGCAGGACGCTCCGCACTCTACTGGTCTCCCCTGGGCCTGACGCTGCCATTCATCCGCGACAACAAGCTGATCCCCCTGGCCGTGAGTACGGCCACCCGTGCCGCTGTCATGCCGGATGTGCCGGTGGTCTCTGACTTTGTTCCAGGGTGCGTCTATGACCACTGGTACGGCATGACCGCACCTGGTAAGACTCCCCAAGCGGTGGTCGACAAAATTGCGGCCGACGTGGGCCGAGTGCTGCGCCACCCGGATGTCATCAAATCCCTTGCGGAGCAAGGTGTCGCCACCGCACCGGGCACGCCTGCCGAGTTCGACAGGTTCATCGTTTCAGAAATCGACAGGCTGGGCGCCGTGGTCAAGAATGCGGGAATACAGCTCGATTAACTGACTCATGAACCGCCCAGGGGTTTGAGGAGGCTCAACCTTTTGAAAAGTTTGAGCCATGCG
Organism: Comamonadaceae bacterium; assembly: GCA_027486255.1. Classification (GTDB taxonomy): domain Bacteria; phylum Pseudomonadota; class Gammaproteobacteria; order Burkholderiales; family Burkholderiaceae_C; genus Polaromonas. The sequence goes on along the minus strand of JAIXPL010000056.1, from coordinate 6,492 downwards.
ATTGATGCGCTAGCAGGGCATACGGGCGTGATGCACGGCAAGGTTGTAAGCACCACCGTGGATGAGTACAAGGCAGCCCGCCTGCGATTTGGCGCGAAACTGGGCGGTCCCGGCGACAGATCACCGCAGGCACACCCATCCGCAGGCGCCTCAGGCGCCTCAGACGCCTCCGGAGACGTCGATGAAACCGCCCGTGGTGTAGGAAGCCTGCTCCGACAGGAGCCAGGCGATGGCCTGCGCCACCTCGGTGGCCAGGCCGGCCCGCTTGAGGGGAACAAAATCCTTGGCCTTGGCCGCCCGGCCCGGATCTCCGCCTGAGGCGTGAATCTCGGTGTCGATAAGCCCCGGCCGCACGCAGTTGACCCGGATGCCATCGCCCGCCACCTCGCGTGCCAGGCCCACCGTCAGGGTCTCGATCGCCGACTTGGCCGCGGCATAGTCCACGTACATGCCCGGCGCGCCCGAGCGGGTGAGCGCAGTCGACAGGTTGACGATGGCCCCACCGGCCCCGCCATGGCGGGTCGACATGCGGCGCACCGCAGCATGCGCACACATCATGGTCCCCAGCAAATTGGTGCCCAGGATGCGGTTCCAGCGCGCCGGCTCCATGTCCTCGAACCGAATCATGGGCGCGATCACCCCCGCGTTATTGACCAGGCCATGCAGCACGCCCATCTCGTGGTCGATGAATTCGAACATGCGCTGCACCTGATCGGGCTGGGCCACATCGGCAGCCACCATGAGGGCCTGCCCACCGGCACGGGAGATGTCATCGACCACCGCCTGCGCGGCCTCGACCTGGCTGACGAAATTGATGCACACCCGCCAACCTTGGCTGGCCAACAAGCGGGCGGTGGCCGCGCCAATGCCGCGGCTGCCACCTGTGACGAGTACATTTTTGTTCATGTCTGAGCTCCGTTCCTGCAACTCAGGCCCTTGCCGGAGCCACGTTCACACCCAGGATGCGATGCCTGTCGATGGCAGCCTGCACGCGGCCCTGCGCCTTGGCGCGCTCTGAAAAATCTGCCAGGTAGGCGGGCGCCGCCTGGTGGCGACGGGAGGTACCTATGGCCTGCTGCACCGCCGTGAACCCGCCTGGCAGCAGCACACTGCCGGGTACCTTGGCCTGGTCGCTGATCAGCCGCGGCCGCAGACCGGCCAAGGCCTCCAGGCCCTGATCGACGAACGCGGTACAAGAGTCGTCGATGGTGCGCGTGAGCACCAGTTGCGCCTGCGACAGATTGCGCTGCAGGTACAGCGTGTAGGCGCCGCCATCCATGGAGGCAATGCGCACGCCGGCCCTGTCCACCTCGTCCACATGAGTGAAGGGCGAACCGGCCGGCACCAGGTAGCTGGCCTGGATTTCCAGATAGGCCGGCGAAAAGGCGATGGTGGCAGCGCGCGCGGGTTCGTCGGCCAGAAAGGCCACGTCCCAGGCGCCCTGATCCACGGCATCACCCAGTGGGCCGGGGGCTGCGTAGGGCACGAACTGCAAGGACACGCCCAGCTCCTGCGCCAGTTCCTGCGCAAGATCGGGCACGATGCCTTCGGGCTTGGTCTGGCCCGTGCCCGGGTTGATCAGCAAAAAGTTGGCCAGGTTCAGGCCGACACGCAGGGTACCGGTGGGGGTCAGTTCGCGGCGGGCCGCATGGATGTCGTAGGGCATAGCGATTTTTATTGGGTTGGGCGCAGTGGCCGATCAGGCGGTGCGCACGACGCGGTTGCGCAAGGTGCCGATCTTTTCAAATTCGATCTCCACCACGTCGCCGTCCTTGAGCCAGCGATCGATCTCCAGACAGCAGCCACCGGCCATGGTGCCCGAGCCGAAAAACTCGCCGGCATAAAGCGTCTCGCACTCCGACACATAGGCGATCATCTTCTCGAAACTGTGGACCATCGATGCGCTGCTGGTGTTCTTCCAGACCTCGCCGTTGACGCGAATTTCCACGGCCAGCTTGCGCGGGTCGGGAATCTCGTCGCAGGTGACGATCCAGGGGCCCATGGCGTTGCCGGTGTCAAAGCTCTTGCCCTTGGTCGGCCCCATCTTTCCCTGCATCTCGCGGATTTGCTTGTCGCGCGCCGAAAAGTCGTTGAACACCGTGTAGCCGAAGATGTAGCTGGCGGCATCCTTCTCTGAAATGTCCTTGCCCGTGCGCCCGAGGAAGAAGCCGAACTCGGCCTCGTAGTCGAACCACTGGCAGTAGCGCGGCCACTGAATGTCGGTGTCGGTGCCGACCACATTCATGCGGTTGCTGATGTAGAAGATCGGCTGGGTGTAGTTGACCTCGGGAATGTCCACCTTGATCTGGTCGCGCGGCAGTGGCGTCTGCCCGGCCAGCCGGGCCGAGAGGATGGTCATGCCCCCGAAGGCGTCGCGCCAGTGGTCCTCGGCGTTGTTGAAGTCCCGGATCTGGCGCGGCTGCGGCACAGGGGCCAGCAGGCGAAGGCCCTCCAGTGCATGGCGATGGGGCCCTGCGCCGGCGCTCTGACGTTCGAGCTCGCGCGCCAGGGCCAGGGCAGGTTCACCGCCATCAATGAGGTCGAGCATGCTGCCCAGGTGCGGGCTGGGGCGGCCGTGCTGCTGCACATGGGCCGCCTGCAGGTCGAGAACGCTGCGGCTGGCCGTGTCCACGGCCCCGATGCGCTGCTGGCCCTGTGGATCCAGATAAGTGGCGAGTTTCATGGTGTTTGGATGAAGGATTTAAAAAGAAGCGTTCACTCGGGCTTGATGCCAGCGGATGTGACGATGCGGCGGAAGACCTCGGCATCGCTGCGGATGGAGCTGCCAAATTCCTCCGGGCTCATGGAGGCGCTCATTTCGTACCCCGCTTTTTCCAGGCGGGCACGCAGGTCGGGATCGGCCGTGGCCTGGCGAATGGCCGCATTCAGGCGATCGGCCACGGCCTTGGGCATGTTGGCTGGCCCCAGCACGCCGAACCAGGTGTCGGGCAGGCCGTAACCAGGCAATGCTTCCCCGAGCGCGGGGATGTCGGGTGTGGCGCGTGCCCGCTTGGTCTCGATCATGCCGATGGGCCGCAGGCGGCCGGCCCGCGCATGCGGAAGAACCGTCGGCGAGGTCAGGATCACCACCGGGATCTGGCCGCCCAGGGCGTCGTTGATCGTCGGGCTCCCGCCTTTGTAAGGCGCATGGTCCATCTGGATTCCGGCCATCTGCGAAAACAAAATGCCACCCAGGTGGTGGGTGGAGCCCACGCCGGTGGTGCCGTAGAACAGCTTGCCCGGGTTTTTCTTGGCGTAGTCGATGAGCTCGCGGGTGTTGTTGACCGGCAGCGACGGATGCACGGCCAGGATGTTGGGCGTCACCACCACCGGTGCAATGGGCGTGAAGTCCCGAATGGGGTCGTAGGGCACGTTCTTGGAAAAGAGCGGCACGATGTAGTGCACCACGGCAGCGAGCACGATGGTGTAGCCGTCGGGGGCGGCCTTGGCCACCTGGTCGGCCCCCAGCGTGGCATTGGCTCCAGGCTTGTTGTCCACGATCACGGGCTGGCCAAGGATCTCGCTCAGGCGCTGGGCCAGCGGTCTGGCCACGCTGTCCCCGGCCCCACCCGCCGCATAGGGCACCACCAGGCGGATGGTGCGGTTCGGATAATTTTGGGCCTGCTGCGCACTGGCCAGCAAAGGCAGGGCCAGCAGGATGCTCAACAGGCGTCGATTCAGTTTCATGCGTGTCTCCTCGTTGGTGGGTAATTCATGGATGCGGTCAGCGCAGCGTGCGCGTGGGCGACTTGCGAAGGTGCTGGCGCCGCAGGCTGCGCAGGACGGCTTGGGTCTGGTCGATCACAGCGTGGCTGATGAGCTGCTCCTGCGCAGGCCCGATGTCGCGCCATCCGGCGCGCCGGATGATGGTCTGGCGGGCAAAGCGAAAGGCCAGGCTTTGGCCCAGCAAGGCGTGAAAACGCACGATGGTCTCGGGCGCCTGGGCCGGCAGGCCGCAGTAGGCCTCTAGCAGGGCGGCGCCCGTGGCCTGCAACTGCCCCAGCGCACCGTCATAGAGGATGTCAAAGGCCTCGGTGGGCTCCATCTGCTCCTTGATGATGATGCTGGTCACAGGAAGCATGTCGGTGTGCGTGGCCAGTGTGCTGGCCAGCAGTTCACCCATGTACTGCAGGCAGCGCTCGGGCGCCACATGCCGGCCGGCCAGGTAAGCGGCGATCTCGTCCATCAATGGGCCGACCCGCGCATCGATGATGCCGGCAATGTGCGCCACCACCGCCTCGTACAGCCCTTGCTTGCTACCGAAGTAATACGCAATGGCCGCAACGTTCTGGCCCGCGCAGCGGGCGATCTCCCGTGTCGATGCGGTATTGAGGCTTTGGCTGCCAAAGACCTGCACGCCCGCTTCGATGAGCGCCTGCCGCGCCAGCTCTCCGCGAGAGCGCTCGATGGGCAGGCTCTTGCCTTTGGACATGGGCTTGCGCCCGGACGCTGAATGAAGCATGGGCGAAATCTAAATCACTTGATTGACTTAAGCAAGTGATTGACTTAGCATGGCCTGCCACATTGACAAGAAACAAGGGCTGTCCGGGCGCCGCGAACGTCAGCGCCTGGCCCTGGAGCCAGCACGTTCTGGAGGCATTCCATGACCGATTCCACTTCCGGGTCTCGCCCGGGCCGGGACATCCGGCCTTACAGCGGTTACCACAACCAGCCCGCACCCAACGATGACACCTTCATCACGTCTGTTGGGCGAGGCACGCCAGGCGGGGAGTACCTGCGCCGCTACTGGCATCCCTTCCTTCTGAGCTCGGAGCTCGGGGACCTGCCTGTGCCCGTGCGCCTGCTGGGCGAGGACCTGGTGGTCTTTCGCGACGGCTCAGGGCGCATCGGTCTGCTGCACCGCCACTGCATTCACCGCGGTGCCTCGCTGGAGTACGGCATCATTGCCGAACGCGGCATCCGCTGCTGCTACCACGGCTGGCACTTTGATGTGGATGGCACCATCCTCGACACCCCCGCAGAGCCGCCGACCATCCGCATCAAAAGCACCTTCTGCCAAGGCGCCTATAAGGTGCATGAATGGAAGGGCCTGCTCTTTGCCTACATGGGGCCGGTGGACGAGATGCCGCCCTTCCCCGAGTACGACACCGTTGACCACCCGACGGACAATGTGCCGGTTCCGTTCCGCATGAACCTGCCTTGCAACTGGGTGCAGATCGTAGAAAACGGCTGCGACCCCATCCACAACGCTTACCTTCACGCCATCGTGGCAGGCCAGCAGTTTTCGGTCACCTTCAAGGTCTTGCCGCAACTGGACTTCCCACGCACGCCGATCGGCTTCCTGTCCATGGCTACGCGCCGGGTGGGTGAGCATGTCTTCATCCGTGCCAGCGATATCGCCCTGCCCAACTTCGGGCAGTTTCCCAACGGCGCCAACCTGGCCGACAGCGAGAGCCTGGGTCTGCGGCCCTACCTGTCGCGGTGGGCGGTGGCGGTGGACGACCACAACTCCTTCTACATCGGGCTGGCTCACCTCAACAGCTACAACAACCCCAGCGGCGGCATGGCGCCCGAGGACTTTGGCGTGGACCAGATCCCCTTCATCGGGCAAACCGGTGACCGGCCCCATGCCGAACGCCAGCGCGAGCCCGGTGACTATGACGCCGTGGTGACCCAGGGCCAAGTGGCCAATCGGCGGGCCGAGCACCTGGGCTCCACCGACCGCGGCGTGGTGCAGTTCCGACGCATGCTGTCCCAGGCCATTCATGACGTGCAGGAGGGCCGCCGCCCCGAGGTACCGAGGCTGACGACCGCCGGACCGACCCGCACCTATGCCAGCGAGATCGTGGTGAAGGTACCCCCAGGCGCCTTCGATGACCCCAAAGCCCTGGCCGCCTTCGGGCAGAAGGCTGCGCTGGCTTTCGTGGCCACGGATCACCTGCTCGGTGCAGAACGCGAAGAGGCCACGACCCGCAAGGTGCAGGACCTGCTCGCCGAATTCCTGGCCACCACCGCCAAATAAAAAGGAGGCCACCATGGGCTTGCAATTCATTGGCGAACCGGCACTCAGACCCGCCAGCGACCTGGTGTTCACCGGGGACCTGGGCTTTATTCACGGCTTGATCGGCGTCGACCTGACCCATCCGAAGGCTGCGCTGGCCGAGTCGGTGGAGGGCCAGACGCGACAGATCATGGGCAACCTGGACGCCTTGCTGGCCGCACAGGCCTTGAACCGAGCGCATGTGCTTGCCGTCACGGTGTGGCTGCGCGACTTCCATCGCTTTGAAGCGCGGTTCGAGAAAGTGTGGAAGCAATGCTTTGACACCGCACGTCCACCAACGCGGCAACTGACAGGTGCCACCGCACTGGTGCGCGAAGCCTTGGTCAGCATGGACTTCGTGATCTCGCGCCGACTCTGAACGCGCTCCCCTTTCCCTCACCCTGCTGGAACCCCATGAACAAATTCGTGCTGCTGGTCGAGTTCGATGTCGACCCCTCTTCGCTGGACGCATTCATGTCGCTGATCGACAT
>JAIXPL010000039.1 GCA_027486255.1 Comamonadaceae bacterium | reverse complement strand
GACATGCAGCAGGCCAGCCACCGGGATGCGGTGCTGGAGGAGTTCAAGAAGCAGCTCGTCAGAGACCGCATCAAGACCACCGTCAACGGTTTTTCAGCATTGGGCCTGCTGGAGATGACGCGCAAGCGCACCCGCGAGTCCCTGGCCCACCAGCTGTGCGAACCCTGCGCGGCCTGCCAGGGCAAAGGAATCGTCAAGACGGCGCGCAGCGTCACCTACGACATCCTGCGCGAGATCCTTCGCGAAGCCCGCCAGTTCAACCCGCGCGAGTTCCGCGTGGTGGCCGCCCCTCAGGTGATCGAGCTTTTCCTCGACGAGGAAAGTCAGCACCTCGCCGGGCTGTCGGACTTCATCGGCAAGCCGATTTCGCTGCAGGCCGAGGCGGCGCTTGCGCAGGAGCAGTACGACATCGTGCTGCTGTGAGCTTCAGGCCACGAGCTTGAAGTGCTTGCGGCTCAGGTCCAGGCCTGTGAGGCGCTCGAGCGCCAGTTTCATCCGCAAGCGTTTGTCCTTGGCGGTCAGCCTGTAGTTCGGGTCGATGTGCAGATGCTGCTCGGCCTCGCTTTGCAGCCAAGACTGCATGATGGCGGGGTGCGTGCCAGTGAACGGGCTGAGCATGCGCCCGTCCACCTGGCTGTACTGCATCTTGGGTGGCTCATGTGACCAGTACTTGCTGACCTGGTCCATCTTCTTTTGCATCTTCTCCCCCTGGCGAATCCATCCATAGTGGTAGATGTGCGCGTTCGCCAGCGCAGCGCGGGGGTTGCGGCCACGTTTGTGGTTTTCGGTCACCAGCCAGTACTGGCCATCGGGGGCATAGGTGCGGATGGTGTTGCGGATCAGCCGGCATTCGCGCCGGTACCAGGCAGGGCCCGTGGCAATGACATCGGGTGCGCCAAAGAAATGGTAGTAGTCGAAGACCAGCGCTTCGACCTCCGGGTTGGCATGGTGTTTCTCAAGACTTTGGCGGATGGCTTGCAACTCTGATTCGTGCAGCACCTCATCACCTTCAAGATAGAAAGCCCAGTCGCCGGTGCAGGCGTACTGCGCAATCATTTTTTGCTGGGCATACACAAAGCCCCGGTGAGACATGCGCTCATTCCAGATGGTTTCAATGATCCTGATCTTGGGATCCCCCAGGGCCTGGAGACGCTCGAGCGTGTTGTCATTGCCCCGGTCCACCGCGATCACGAACTCGTCGACCAGGGGCAGCAGTGAGCGGATGGATTCCTCAAAGGGGAAGCCCAGCTCGACGCCGTTGCGCAGGAAAGTAAAACCGCTGATGCTAAAAGTCATGGGGAAAGGGGGTCAGTGGCTCGGTGCCGGCTCCGGACTTTGCATGCCCAGCTGGTAGAGGTGGCTGTAGGTGCCCTGGCGCGCCATGAGCTGCTCATGCGTGCCTTCTTCGCGCACGTGGCCGCCTTCCAGCACGATGATGCGATCCGCGTTTCGAATGGTCGACAGCCGGTGAGCAATCACCAGCGAGGTCCGCCCCTGGCGCAGTCGGTCCAGCGCTTGCTGCACCAGTTGTTCCGACTCCGTGTCCAGCGCCGAGGTGGCTTCATCCAGGATCAGCACCGGCGCGTCTTTGTACAGGGCCCGGGCGATGGCCAGCCGTTGCCGCTGTCCGCCAGACAACTGCATCGCGTTGTGGCCTAGCACCGTGTCCAAGCCCTCGGGAAGTTCCCCCAGCAGCTGGCCCAGGTTGGCCGCTTCAAGCGCCAGGCGGACCCGGCCGCGGTCAGCGTCCTGACCCAGGGCTACGTTGGCGGCCAGGCTGTCGTTGAGCATCACCACATGCTGACTCACGTAGGCGAACTGGGCGCGCAGTGCAGCCAGGTCCCATGTCCGGATGTCGACGCCATCGAGTTCAATCAGGCCCTCGCTGCTCTCAATGAAGCGTGGCAGCAGGTTCACCAGCGTGGTCTTGCCCGAGCCTGAACTGCCGACCAGGGCCACCGTCTCACCCGGCCGGATGTGTAGGCTCAGCTGGTCCAGGGCGGCTGATCCCTGGCTGCCGCCATAGCGCACACTCACCTGCTCGAGGCGCAGCTCGCCCTCAGCGCGCGCCTTGGTGAATGGGCCGCCTTGCTCGTCGAGCACCTGGTCCATCAGGGCCAGGCCTCGGTCCATGGCGGCCATGCCCCGGGTGATGGGGTTGGCCGCTTCGGCCAGGCTCTTAAGGGGTGCGATCACCAGCAGCATGGCCGTAATAAAGGCCACGAAGCCACCCACCGTGGTGCTGCCGGCGGCGCTTTGCACGATGGCCACCATGATCACGGCAGACAGGGCCAACGCTGAGAGCACCTGGGTGATGCCGCTCATCCCGGCCGTGGCGACCACGCTCTTCATGGACAGATGGCGCAAGGACTTGCTCAGCCGGTGGAAGCGCTGGGCCTGGCTGTTTTGGGCGGCATGCAGCCGGATGTCCCGGTGGGCCAACACGTTTTCCTCGACCACATAGGCCAGATCGTCAGTCGCCGTCTGGCTTTGTTGCGACAGGCGGTACATGCGTTTTGAGAGGCTTTTGACCACCACGATCAAAAGCGGCAGCACCGTGCCCACCACCAGCGTGAGCTTCCAGTTCAGGTAGAGCAGGTAAGCCACCAGCGCCAGGAGCGTGAGCACGTCCCGCACGAAGCGCACCAGGGCGTTGATTAGCAAGGTAGAGCCGTTCTGCACCTCATACACCACGGTGTTGGCCAAGGTGCTGGCGTTTTGTTCCTCGAACAGACCCAGGCGGGCCGTGAGCAGCTTCTGGAACAAGGCATCCCGCATGCGCTGCAGCCCCACGTGGATGACCAGGGCCAGGCTGTACTGCGACAAAAAGGTGGCACCTGCCCGCAGGCCAAACACCAGCAAGAGCAAGGCAGGCACCTGCCAGAGGGCTACGGCCTGCCCGGACTGGAAGCCACGGTCCAGCAGAGGCTTGAGCAGGGCGGGGATCATGGGCTCCGTGGCCGCAGCCAGCACCGTGCTCACCACCGCCAGGCTCCAAGCCGCTCTGGACTGGCCAAAAAAAGGCCACAGCCGCTTCACGAAGGCCCAGGCCTGGCGGTGAAGGGAAGAGGGGGAGGGCGAGGTGGTCATCTCAGGCTGTCGGCGGGCTTTTCGTGCCATCCTGGTGTTGGATAATCGATTCAGGTCCAGCTCAATTGAGACAGCGATTATCAGTGACCCAGAGGGGGCTTCTCCCTGAGGACCGCTTGACCTTGCTTGATCGCCAGAGACCCGCATGAGCACAGCCCAGACCCCCTTCGAAATGAAACACCATCCATTGCAGCCGGGGCGGGAGCTTCTTGCGGCGCCCACTTGGCTGGTCTTTTGTCTGGGCGCCTTGTTGCTGATCTCCCCGCTGTCGACCAAGGCGGCCGGCGTTCCGCTTTTTCTGATGTGGGCGTGGGGTGCGTGGCTTGCCTGGCGACTTGCGCCCCGTGTGCCTGCAGACCCTCTGGTCATGCAGTGGTGTGGGATCGTGCTCGCCGTCTTCGGCCTGCGTGCGGCGGCCACCCTGCTTTGGGACGATGCATGGAGAGGTCGCCACTTCGAGGTGCGGCTGCTGGTGTGCGGCCTGGCCTTGTGGTGCTTATCGACCAGGGTGACGTTCACTGAGGGGCAAAAGCGCTGGACGACCCACGCCATCGCACTGGCATGCTGGGCAGCGCTGGGCCTGACCTGGATGCACGGCCGAGACACCCCGACCAACGCCATTGCCTGGGCCGCAGGAGTGAGCTTTTTGGTATGCGTGTTGCTTGCGCGGTGTTTTGTACAGTCTCGCGACCAGGGCGCCCGCATTTTTTGGCTGACGAGTGCCTTGGCTGGATTCGCTGGCGTCCTCTTGAGTCAATCCCGGGGAAGTTTTGGTCTGGGAATCTGGTTCCTTGTCGTGATCGCTGCGCTGGGCTCGATGTTCGTCGCTTCCAGGCACTTGTTAGGCGGGCGTGTCTTGGGAGGGGCGCTGCTCACGGCGCTCGTTGCCGCGGCCATGTTGTCTTCGTTCTTTCGTCTGAGCGAGGCGCCGATAGCTCGTCTGAAGGAGGCCCGCACCGAGATCGCGAACATCGCTTCATCTATGCAGGCCCAAAGTTTTTCCCCTGAGGTGCTTGACACGTCCGTGGGTGCACGCCTCTACATGTACCTGCAAAGCCTGAAAGAAATCCAGCAGGCGCCTTTGGCTGGGCATGGAGAGGCCCAGATGGGGCCTTGGGTGAAAGCCCTGGGTGAAAAAAGCCAATCCCATGTCATTCAATCGCTCAACCATCTGCACAGTGATCCCTTGAGCATCTGGTTCAGCCATGGATTGTTGGGCATGCTCAGTTACCTTTTGTCCATCGCAGGCCTGGCTTGGTTAGCTTGGAAAGCCAGGGCCCGGAGCTTGGGCCTTTGCATGGGGTTCTTGGGTCTGTCGTGGATGCACCTGAGCACCGGTTTGACGAACTTCAACACCATCCACAACTATTACGGCGTGATGCTGTCCCTCAGCGTCCTCCTGCTCTTCTTGCTCGAGACGCCTGACCACCGGGCAAAGCAGCCCTGATCAGCCTGGCTGGATAGCTGGCACTTTGGTGTGCTCTGCTATCCTCACAGGCTGATGGCCTTGCTGAGGGCCGTCTGTCTCAAGCCTTTGCCATTGATTCCATTTTGGGCCTTCTGTCCGTCATCGTTATCGCCCACAACGAAAGCGCCAACATCCAGGCCTGCCTGGCCTCGGTGCAATTCGCCGATCAGCGTGTTGTGGTGGACTCCGGCAGCACAGACCACACCGTCGCCTTGGCGCAAAGTCTGGGGGCCGAGGTGAGCGTCCAGGCAGACTGGCTTGGCTTTGGCCTCCAGAAAAACCGAGCCCTTGACCTGGCACGCGAAGAATGGGTGCTGTCCATCGACGCCGATGAACGAGTCAGCCCGGCCTTGCAGCAGGAGATCGAGGCCCAGCTGGCCCGTGTAGGCCCCGGGGAGTCTGTGGCTTTCGAGATCCCACGCCTGACCCAGTTCTGCGGCGTCTGGATTCGCCACTGCGGCTGGACGCCCGACCACGTGCTGCGGCTTTTCAGGCGCGGTGAAGCCCGGTTCAGCGAGGACCTGGTGCACGAATCTCTGCGCCTGGCCGATCCCCGCACCCGCATCCTGCGTCTGAAGTCACCCTTGCTGCACTTCAGCTATCCCACGCCCGAGCATTACTGGCGCAAGCTCGAGCGCTACAGCCGGGATTGGGCCCGCCAGCGCCATGCCCAGGGCCAGCAAACCACCATGGCCCGCGCCGCGCTGTCGGGCTTGGTGGCCTTTTTCCGAAGCTACTTCTTTCGCCTGGGCTTTCTTGACGGCGCCATGGGGTTTGCGGTGTGTACCATGCAGGCTCAGGCCGCTTTCGGAAAATACTTCGAGTTGTATTGCTTGGGTCAAACACGTGAGAAACCAAAGGATGAGTGAGACCATGACCAATGCCGGGGCCCGGCGAGGCTTCCTCAAGCAGGCCGCCGGGGCCGGTGCCTTGGCTCTTTTCGGCTCTGCCCAGGCCCAGTTCCGTGTCGACGTCAGCGGCATCGGCGTCACCCAGTTGCCCATTGCCTTGCCGGCTTTTCGCGGCGAGGCCTCAGCGCCCCAAAAGATCAGCGCCATCGTGCGCGCGGACCTTGAGCGCAGCGGCCTGTTTCGCTCTATCGATGCGGCAGGCATGGTCGCCGATGAAGTGGCTCGTCCGGACGCGGGCATCTGGCGCCAGCGCGGCGCCGACTTCATGGTGGCCGGCAGCATCAACCCCTTGGCCGATGGGCGCTTTGACGTGCGGATGCGCCTGTGGGACGTGGTGCGTTCCCAAGACCTGGGCACCATAAGTGACGCCGTGGTGCCGGGCGAACTGCGCCTGATGGCGCACCGCATTGCCGATTTCGTTCACGAGAAGCTGACCGGCGAAAAAGGGGTGTTCGCCACCCGCATCGCCTATGTCACCCGCGTGGCCCAACGTTTCAATCTGTGGGTGGCTGATTCCGACGGCGAAAACGCCCAGTCGGCGCTGTCGAGCTCTGAGCCCATCATTTCCCCGTCCTGGTCACCCAACGGCGCGCAGCTGGCTTACGTGTCCCTCGAGTCCCGCAAGCCGGTAATCTACGTGCACGATGTGGCCACCGCCCGCCGTCGCCTGGTGGCTGATTTCCGGGGTTCCAACAGCGCCCCCACTTGGTCACCGGATGGCCGGCAGCTGGTGGCCACGCTCAGTCAGGAAGGCGGCTCACAGCTGTTCGCCATCAATCTGGCCAGCGGTGAGCCTCGGCGCCTGACGCAATCGAACAGCATCGACACCGAGCCCGTGTTCTCGCCCGATGGCCTGCTCATCTATTTCGTGAGCGACCGGGGCGGCGCTCCCCAGATCTACCGCATGCCTGCAGGCGGCGGAAGCGTCGAGCGCGTCACCTTCTCGGGCAGCTACAACATTTCCCCAGCGATCAGCCCCGATGCCAAGTCCCTGGCCTACATTTCACGCGTGGACCGGGCCTTTAAACTGCAGTTGATGGACTTGGCCACGTCCAACGTTATCTCCTTGACCGATACCACTGCCGATGAAAATCCCAGCTTTGCGCCAAATGGCCGGCTCATCCTCTATGCCACTCAGCTACAAGGCCGCGTGGAGGCCCTTATGACCACCACGATCGACGGCCGCACCAGAACCAGGCTGAGCGGGCAGAGTGGTGATATTCGCGAGCCCGATTGGGGCCCCTTCATGCGTTGACGGATCAGATGACGGCCCCTTTCCATTACAAAAAAACTTCATATCTTGAGAGGAAAAAAACCATGTTGCGTAATGCCTGTACAAAGATCGCTCTGATCAGTCTGACTCTGACTCTGGCCGCCTGCGGCTCGAGCGTCAAACTCAGCGATGTGCCAGTCGAGGACCGTGCTGGTTCCAGCGCCGAAAGCGGTTCCGCCAATCCGGGTGCCGGTGCTTCCTCGGCCCCTGTGGCGCCACCGTCATCCGGCCCTCGCAGCGTGGCTCCCTTGCAGCTGGCCCCCGCGGGCTCAGCGGCGGCTACACCGGGGACTGCATCTTCGGCCGCGGCCGCGGCTGCCGCCGCTGCGGCTGGTCCCGCGGGATTTGGACGTGTCGTCTACTTCGACTACGACAGCTTCGCGATCAAGCCTGAGTTCCAGGCGGCCATCGAAGGCCATGCGCGCTTCCTCAATGCCAACAAGAACCGCAGCATCCGGATCGAGGGCCACACCGACGATCGCGGTGGGCGTGAGTACAACCTGGCCCTGGGTCAGAAGCGTTCCGAGGCAGTGCGCCGCGCCCTGGGCCTGCTGGGCGTGAGCGATGCCCAGATTGAACCGGTGAGCCTTGGTAAGGAAAAGCCTGCTGCCATGGGCGAGTCCGAAGAGGCCTTTCAAAAGAACCGTCGCGCTGAGATCGTTTACCGATGAGCCGCCACCTGCAAGCGTTCGCAGCGGGCCTGGTCTGCTGCCTGAGCCTGTCTGCCCAGGCCTCCATCTTTGCTGACAATGAATCCCGCCTGGCCATCATCGACCTGCGCCAGCGCCTGGCGGAGGTGCAAAAGCGCCAAGCTGAGGAGTCCCTCAAAAACAGCGAGGCGCTGGCCCGCGCCGTCGAAGAAAATGCCCAGCTGCGTCGCAGTTTGCTGGAGTTGTCCCGGCAGATCGAGCAAGTGAGCGCTCAGCTGCCGCTTCTGCGCGGCCAGGAGGAAAAACTGGCCCGTGAGGTGGCTGAGGTCCAGCGCCGGCTCAAGGATGTCGCTGGTAATTTTGAAGAGCGTCTGGGGCGAATGGAGCCCTTGAGGGTCAGCGTCGATGGCCGCACGTTCCTGGCCGATCCGGGCGAGGCGAGGGAGTTCGATGCCGCTCTGACTGTCATGCGGCAGGGCGATTCTGCCAAGGCTCTAAAAGCCTTTAACGCGTTCCTGCAGCGCTACCCAGCCAGCGGTTACAAGGCCTCGGCCTGGTTCTGGCTGGGCACCGCCCAGTACGCCCAGCGCAACTACAGTGAATCCTTGGTCAGCCTGCGCACCATGCTGGCGGCTGATCCCAAACATGCCCGTGCCTCTGAGGCTTTTCTGAGCGTGGCCAACGCCCAGCTCGAGCTCAAGGAGCCCCGCGCTGCAGTTCGCAAGACCCTGGAAGACCTGATCGCGGCGTATCCCCAGTCCGAGGCGGCCTCGGTGGCCAAGGACAGGCTCGAGTTGCTCAAGTAAAGCTCGGCATCCAGGCTGGACGGTGGGGCATCGGGCCTGCCGTCTGTCTGGCCTCATCCGTCCACCTAAAATTCGTGGATGGACATCGCCGCTTATCAGCTTATCTACCACCAGGTCTTATGGGCCGCCTTCGGCTTGGCTGCCGCCTTTGGGGCCATCGCCCAGCGCACGCACTTTTGCACCATGGGCGCCGTCGGCGACATCGTCAGCATGGGCGACTGGACCCGCATGCGCATGTGGGCTTTGGCTGCGGGCGTGGCTGTCATCGGATTCCAGGCCCTGGCCTGGTCCGGGCAGATTGATCCGGCGCAAACTCTTTACGCCTCCCCGCGCTTTATCTGGCTCTCGGCTCTTGTGGGCGGGCTGCTTTTTGGCCTGGGCATGGTCATGGGTTCGGGTTGCGGCAGCAAAACCCTGATCCGCATCGGCAGCGGCAACCTCAAATCGCTCGTGGTCTTCGGGGTCATGGGCATCGCGGCATTCGCCACCATGAAAGGCATCACGGCCGTGCTGCGCGTCTCCACGGTCGATCAGGTGGCCGTGGAATTCAGCACGAATGCCAGCTTGCCGGCCTGGCTGGCCCAGTCCACCGGCATGGCTCCGGGCTCGGCCGGCCTGCTGCTGGGTTTGCTGCTGGGGCTGGTATTGATCGCCTGGGCCCTGGCGTCGACCGCCATGCGCACCCAGGACGGCCTGCTCGGTGGCCTGGGCATCGGCGCTGTGCTGGTGGCCATGTGGTGGGTCAGCGGTCATCTGGGTTTCGTGCCTGAGCACCCAGAGACTCTGCAGGCCACTTTCGTGGGCACCAACTCCGGTCGGGCTGAAGCCTTCAGCTTTGTGGCCCCCATCGCCTACCTGCTGGACTGGCTGATGTTCTTCAGCGACAAAAGCAAGCAACTGAGCATCGGCATCGTCTCCGTGGCAGGCGTGGTGGCTGGTTCTGCCGCTTACGCTCTGGCCACCGGCGGTTTTCGCTGGGAGGGTTTCCGCAACACCGAAGACACGGCCAACCATGTCATTGGCGGCGCACTGATGGGCGTGGGTGGGGTCACGGCCATGGGCTGCACCATCGGCCAAGGCTTGTCGGGCTTGTCGACGCTGAGCCTCACCAGCTTCGTAGCCTTGGCCGGCATCTTGCTCGGTGGCTTTCTCGGCATGCGTTGGCAAATCTGGCGCCTGGAGCGCCAGCTGTGACCCTGACAGGTTCTGGGCTAGAGCGACACGCCGCACAAGCCCAAGCCGGCCCAGCGCCTGCCGATGACGAGCGCCGTTTCGGAGGCCTGGCGCGTCTGTACGGCGCCGCAGGTGCGGCCCGCATCCGTGCTGCGCATGCCGTCATCGTGGGCCTGGGGGGCGTGGGCTCCTGGGCCGCCGAGGCCCTGGCGCGCAGCGGCGTGGCGCGACTGACGCTGGTGGACCTGGACCACATCGCCGAGTCCAACATCAATCGCCAGATTCATGCCCTCACGCCCACGCTGGGCCAGGCCAAGGTGCAGGCCATGCGCGAGCGCATTGCGCAGATCCACCCCGGCTGCGAGGTGCATTGCATTGAGGACTTCGTGGCCCCCGACAACTGGCCCACGCTGGTCTTGCCCTCCGCCCTCGACCCGGACCAACCCCTGGCGGTCATCGATGCCTGCGACCAGGTGCAGGCCAAGACGGCCATGGCCGCTTGGTCTCTGCAGGCTCGGGCCCACTTCATCACCATTGGGGCGGCAGGTGGCAAGCGCCATGCCCACCGGGTGGAGATCGAGGACCTGGCCGAGGTCACGCACGACCCCTTGCTCGCGCAGCTTCGCTACCGCTTGCGCAAGCAGCACGCGGCCTCGCGGAACAAGAAGATCGGTGTGGCCTGCGTCTTCAGCCGCGAGAGCGTGATGCAGCCCACCAATGGATGCGAGTTGGAGTCGAACCAAGCAAGCCATGACAGCAGCCTCAATTGCCATGGGTATGGTTCGGTGGTGAGCGTGACGTCCACTTTCGGTTTGTGCGCCGCCGGGTGGGTCATGGACAAAATTGCAGCGGCTGCTCAGCAGCGGCAAAAAATCACGCTATAATTCGACTTTCGGTTGATGATGCAAATCAACAACCGACCATAGCCGAATCGATGGATCCGCAGCGATCCGCCACCGAGGCGCCGGGTCGTTAGCTCAGTCGGTAGAGCAGCGGACTTTTAATCCGTTGGTCGCGTGTTCGAGTCACGCACGACCCACCAAACACATCAAGGACTTGATCCCATACGGGCTCAAGTCCTTTTTCGTTGTGGGCTTCCGTTGTGGGCTTCAATCTGTGGTCCCAGGCCTTTGGCCCTGCCTTCAAGGCTTAGACCAGTTCTCCACTTTCAAGGCCGATGCGTCCTTGAGTTCCAGCCGCGTCATGTAGCTGCGCGCGCGCGCTTCGTTTTGGAAGGGGCCGGTCACCACCCGCACCGTGGGGGGTTGGCCTGGGGCAGCGACCAGGGGCAGCAGGCGCGCATTGGCCAGGTACTCACGCCGCCTGATGAATTGTTCGGCCTGGGCCTGCTGGTCGAAGCTGCCATGGTTCACCAGGTAACTCTCGGCGGGCAGCTTGACGACCCAGGCCTGTCCGTTTTTGAGCGCGGCCGACAGAGCGGGCGTCGTCCGGGGAGCAGCAGGCGCTGGTTCTTTGCCATCGGCGGGACGGGGTGCCGGTGCTGCGGCGGGCGTGGCCTCGGCCGCAGCGGCGCCATTAGCAGGAGGCGTGGCCGTGCTTGCGGGGGTATCGCCCGGCGGAGTCTGCGGCGTCGTCGGCGTGACGGCGCCCTCGGCGGCGGCACCAGAGCTGGCACCTGGATTGGTGCCAGGCGTGGCACTCGCAGCACTAGCGGTATTGGTGTCCTGCGGCGTCTCGCTTCCTGCGGGGGCTGCGGGGCTCGCGGGTGTGTTTGTTCGGCTGATCTGGGCCAGGCGGTCCATACCGAGCAGGCTCGCGAGTTTGTCCAGCTGGTTTTGCGAATGCAGCCACAAGAGACCGGCCACCACCAAGGTGGTACTCGTGACAAAACCCATCAGGGCACCCATCAGGATTTTTTTGGTGCGGCCCGGCTTGCCCTTGTTTTTCTGGGGCGCGGCTGTTTTTTGGCCTCGCTTGGGGCCTGCAGCGGTGGGCGCGGGTGCGGGGGCTGTCCAGGGCGCGGGAGCTTTTCGCACCGGGCTGGAGGCTGGCGCAGGCGAAGGCGCCTGCACAGGCGAGGGACGCTGCGCCGGAACCGCGCCGGGCAGGTACCAGCTCAGCAGGCCGCGTTCGTCCGAGTTCAGCAGTGCGGCAAAGCGATCGGGCTGGGTGGTCAGCACGATGGAACTCAGGCGCGCAGCCGGGAACTGCTGCTGCAGCTTGGCCAGCAGGCGAACCTCCTGTTCGTGCAGCTGTCCCTGATCTTGCAGCACCCAGACCCGAGCAGGTCCGGAGGTGGCGTCCGGGCGGACGGCTGCCTCGACGCTCAGATCGGCCAGCATCTCGTTAAAACGCTGGATCACCTGTTCGCCATCGAGGCTGAGCAAGGGCTCCAGGTGCAGGCCGGGGTGCTTTTCCTTCAGCCAGGACAGCAGCTCGCCGGTGTACTCCTGCAGGCTGTCCAAGTTGGGGCCACAGATCAGCAGCAGGCGGCTATGCGCCATCAGCGCCTGGCCATAGTCTGTGGCGTCCAGCTTCGCAGGCAGGGGGGCGAACGGGTCGTCTAGGGGCATCAGGCGGGCGCTTCCGATCAATCCCGGTGCAGCACGGTCACGCTCATGCGTCGGTTGCGCGGGTCTTTGGGATCGTTGGGGTTGTAGGGCATGGTGTCAGCTACCCCCTCGATGCGGGCAAAGCGCGCACCATCGATGCCGCGCTTTTCCATCTGAGCCCGGGTGGCTTCGGCACGCTCGGCCGACAGCGACCAGTTGTTGCGCCCGTCCTGGTTGGCAAAGGGCACGGCATCGGTGTGGCCGCGCACAGCCAGTTTGTTGGGCGTGCCCTGCAGTGACTTGGCCACTTCATCGACCAGCTGCTGTGCCCGCCCGCCCATCTGCGTGCCGCCCAGGCCGAACATGGCGAAATCGGCCTTGTCGATGAGGTCGATGCGCAGGCCTTCCTTCTCGCGGGTGAACTTCACCTGGTCTTTGAGGTTGGCCAGGCGCGGGTTCTGCTCGATCTTCTCGCGGATTTCCTTTTCCAGCTTTTCAAAGTTGGCCTGGTCCTGCTGCTCGGCCACCTGCTTGCGCTCTTCCTCGCTCATCTTGGAGGGGTCGGAGCGCTCGCTGCTGTTGGGGCTGGGGTCGTTCTCGGTGGGCCCGCCCTCCGATTTGGGCGTCAGCCGCTCCATGGCAGCGGTCTGCTTGGCGCTGAAGGGAAAGCCGTTCGGGTCCACGATGGACGAGCCGCCGAGGATGCCGTTCGATCCTGCCAGCTTGCCCATGGTGATGTTGCTGTGCGAGGTGGGTTTGAAATAGTCCGCAATGCTTTTGCGCTGGTCTTCGGTGGTCGAGCCCAGCAGCCACATGAGCAGAAAGAAGGCCATCATGGCCGTCATCATGTCGGCCAGCGCAATCTTCCAAGCACCACCGTGCGCGCCGCCGTGCCCGTCATCAATGATCTTCTTGATGACGATCACCGGCGCAGGCGGCTGAGCCCCCTCGGCCGCGGCTTCAGGGGCCGGTGCGGCAGCGTCCTCGGGTGCAGCGCTGGCGTCGGCGGCTGTCTCCGGGACCGCCTCGGGCGCGGCCTGCGCCTCGGACACAGCCTCGGGAGCGGGAGCTGTCTCGGCCATGCTTATTTGCCGCGCAGGCCGTCAAAGACCTCGGCGAAGGTCGGCTGGTTGTGGTGGCTGATGCTCACGCGCGCGCCTTCGATGATCAGCGGTGGCGGGTGGCCGTGCATGGTGCCGATGATGATCTGCTTGACCACCTTGTAGATCTCGCCCTCGTCGTCAATGATCTGCTTGAGGCGGTTGGCCAGAGGCTCGACCAGACCGTAGGCAAAGAACACGCCCAGGAAGGTACCCACCAGGGCGCCGCCGATCAGCGCACCCAGCACGGGCGGAGGTTGGTCAATGGCGCCCATGGTTTTCACCACACCCAGCACGCAGGCCACGATGCCCAGCGCAGGCAAGGCACCGGCCATGCCGGCCAGGGCCTCGGCGGGCTTGAGGGCACTGTGGTGGTGGGTCTTGATGGCCTGGTCCATGACCTCTTCGACCGCGTAGGGGCTCAAGTTGCTGGAGGACACCACCAGCAGGCGGATGGTGTCGGTGATCAGGTGCTGAAGGTCATGGTCCTTCAGGATAGGGGGGTACTCGGCAAAGATGGCGCTGGAATCGGGGTTCTCGATGTGCGCCTCCAGCGCCACAGCGCCCTCGGCCTTGAGCACTTTCATCAGCTTGGAGACCAGGAAGATGGTCTGCAGGTAGTCGTCTTTCTTGTACTTGGGGCCCTTGAAGCACTTGCCGATGCCGGCAAAAGCGCCTTTGAAGATGTCCAGGCTGTTGCCCGTCAGCATGGCGGCCACCGCCGCTCCGCCAATGATGAAGGTCTCCACCGGGGCGGCCTTGATGATGGGGGCCATCTTGCCCCCGGCCATGATGTAGCCGCCGAACACGCAGATGAACAGGACGACGATGCCGATGATGCTGAACATGGATTTCTCGCCTGAAGACGCCCGAAATGTTGCTAAAAGTTAACCAATGACTCTACTCTACCGTACAGCGCTGGCGCAGCGGCCGGGGCGGCAAGGGATTGCCGGCCTGGGGCTGCCTGTCTTAACTAGCAAATGTCTTGCCTGCTTTGAATGCCGCCAGGCGGCTGCCCCCAAAAACTACAGGCGTTGAACGCAGGGAATCTGCATTCAACGCCTGTGCCGGATGAGGGCCGGGATCAGTGGGCGGCGCTCAGGGCGCTGGCCGGCACCAGGGAGGGAACGGCACGCCAGGCTTCGCGCACTTCCGACATCAGGCTGTGCACTTCCTGCAGGGCCTCCAGGTCGTTGTGCACATTAACTTGCAGCAGCCGGCGGATGCCATAGCCGTACAACTCATGCAGGTTGGCCGCCAGGTCGCCGCCTTGCTCGAAGTCCAGCGCGCCTTGCAGGCCCACCAGAATGCGGCTGGCGCGGGTCAGGCACTTGCTTTTTTCTTCGATGGACTGACGCTCGATGTGGCCCCGCGCGCTGCTGAGGCTGTCGATCAAGCCATCGAACAGCATCTGGATCAATTCCACGCGGTTGGCGACCACGGCCTGGCTGGTCGTGCTGCCGGTGCTGTAGCTCTCGAGGGCTTTGAAGTGGACTCGCATCTGAAAGACTCCTGATCAATTCGTGACATGGCATGAATCGGTCAGGCCGGCCCAAACTTGAGTCTGCCGCGCCGTGTGGCGCCTGCTTTGATCGGATCTTTACAAAAGCGGCAAGGCCTTGCCGCTCACCGCGGCCGGCCAGAGCGCCTCAGGCCTTGCTGCGGCCGCGGCTCAGAGGCTCCACCTTCAAGGTGGTGCGCAGCTTCTTGACCACCGCGCTGAGCAGCTGGCTCACGCGCGATTCGGTGACGCCCAGCACCTCGCCAATTTCCTTGAGGTTGAGTTCCTCCACGTAGTAGAGGTTCATCAGGAGTTGGTCGCGCTCTGGCAGGTCGCCAATGGCGTCGACCACGGCGCCCATGAACTGGGCATGCTCGACGATGGCCTCGGGCTGCTGGCTGCTGTCGTCGGCAATGGACATGACCTCCTCGGTCACGACTTCCATGGAGTAGGTCTCAAAGCGCTTGGCCTGGCCGCGTTCCTTCTCGAAGGTCTCCACGTCCATGCCAATGTGCTGAGCCAGCTCGGCCGGCGTGGGCACGCGGCCGAGTTCAGCGGCCAGCTCGTCGGTGGCCTTGCTGTGGGTCTTGTTGAAGGCCACTGCCGAGCGGGGCAGGAAGGACAGGCGCCGCACCTCGTCGAGGATGGCGCCGCGCACGCGCGTGTGCGCGAAGCTTTCGAATTCAATGCCCTTGGTTGGGTCGAAGGCCCGGGCCGCTTCCAGCAGGCCAATCATGCCCAGCTGGATCAGCTCGTCGAGTTCCATGAAGGGCGGAATACGCACCTTCAGGTGCAGGGCCACCCGCTTGACCAGGCCCAGGTGCGCCATCACCAGCGCTTCCTCGGCATCCCGGCTTTCGTGGTTGCTCTGGACCTGCTCGTACAGGCGCGTGCTGGAGGCCATGGCTGTGCTTGCCTTAGCTGGCCTGGCCGACCAGGCGCTCAACGAAGAACTGCAGACCGCCGGTGGCCTCGGTCACCGGGGGCAGGCTTCGCACGGATTCGGCCAGCCTGCGGAAATCGCGCGCGCCGGCGCTGCCGGGGGCGAATTCCATCACAGGCTGGTGTTTTTTGAGGGCCGAGAGCACCAGCTCATCCTGCTCGATCGTGCCCATGTAGTGGATGCTGCGGCCCAGGAAGCGGGCGCAGACCTGGTTGATGCGTTCGTACAGCAGTTGGCCGTCCTGCTGGCTGGGCATGCCGTTGGGAATCAGGTAGATCTCGTCCACGCCGAAGTCCTGAATCAGCACCTTGATGGTGCCGTAGGCATCGGCGATGGAGGAGGGGTCATCGCGCACGACGATGAAGCGCCGCGGGCAGGCCTGCATGAAGGCCATGACAGGCGGCGAGATGCCGGCGGCCATGTCCACGATCAGGTAGTCGATCTCGTCCTCGAAGGCACTGAAGGCCTGCACGATGCTGGCGGCCTGCACGCCGCTGATGCCGGCCATCTCTTGCAGGCCCGAGGCACCGGGCACCAGCCGCACGCCATGGCGTGTGCTGACGGTGATCTCCTCCAGGGACTTCTGACCGGCCAGGAAGTGGCTCAGGTTATAGGGGCAGGGCGTGCCCAGGGCGATTTGTGCGTTGGCCAGTCCGAGGTCGGCGTCCAGCAGCATGACGCGCTCGCCCATGCCCTGCAAGGCCACGGCGAGGTTGACCGACACCGTGGTTTTGCCGACACCGCCTTTGCCGCTGGCAATGCCGATGACCTGGGTGGGCTTGCGGTAAAGACTCATGCCAGGTTCCGTGCGGCAGTGGCGTTGGACAGAGGGGCGCGGGCGGTGGGCTCGCGGTCTGTGTCCTGAATGGGCAGGCTCTCTGCAGTGGCGGCAGACAGCATGGGGGCCAGGGCCAGGTCAATCAGTTGGGGGAGGGTGAATGCGCTCATCAGATCGGAGATGCGGCTTCCGTGGCTGGCACAGGACAGTTCCAAAGCATTATCACTGAAGAGTTGCAGTGCAGCCCAAGGCGCTTGGGCCTCGTCGAGCTTGCTGAACATCACGCTTTGCCAGCGCACGCCCGCCTCGACCAGTACCTTGCGCAGGGTCACGCCAGAGGCATCGGCAGGCACCACGGCATGGAAGTGCGCCGAGGCAGCGATGCCCAAAATTTCTGACAGGCGCTCGGTCATCTGTACGCCAGGCGTGTCGATCAGCACCAGGCCGCGGGGCGCCAGCTCGCTCATGAGCAGGCGCAGGGCTTCTTCGTCGTTGGCGCGGAAGCAGTCCACCCCCAGCTGGGCACCGAGCATCTGTACCTGGCTCCAGGCGCCGGCCCGGTGGTCGCGGTAGCTGATCACGGCCAGCTTGTCCGCACCATGGAGCTTGCAGGCATGCGCCGCCAGCCGGGCCACCATCAGGGTCTTGCCGCTGCCAGACGGTCCTGCCAGCACGTGCACGCCCTGCGTGGGCATGGCTTGCTGCGGACGCGCCAGGCTGTGTTCGAGTTGCGCGCGCCAGACGGCCACGGCCTGCGTCGGCTCATCCTGGTCTTTCAGGGCGTCGAGCAGCAAGGTGCGCAGGGCAGCAGGCACCTGGCATTGATTGAGAGATTCCACCAGCCGGTTCAGCTTGGGGTGCAGATGCAAGCCACTTTGCCAGGCCGAGGCCTGCTGGCTGACGCGGAATTCACGGCGCAGGGAGGCGATTTCCTGGCGCACCAGGTCCACGATTTCCCGGCTGCGCACCATGTCACGGGCCTGTGCCTCGGCCGGGTTTTGCGTCGCCACCGCGGCGGCGCTCGCGCTGGCGGCCTGGCTTGCATGGCGAGCGGGGGCGTCTACCTGCTGCTGGGCTTGCAGGAAGGTCTGGCGGAAGTCGCCTCGGCCCGCGGCTGCGGGTGAGGGTGCGGTCGGCGCCTCGGGCTGCACGTCCAGGGCCACCACGAGTTCGGTGCGGCCATCGACCTGGTGGTTGGAGATGATCAGCACGTCAGGACCGTACAGGGCAATGGCCTTCTCGGTCGCGCTGCGCGTGTCTTTGGCGAGGATGCGTTTGAGTTCCATGGTGCGGGCTCGGTGAGGCGTTTACTTAGCCGGATCGGCGTGGACGGTGTGGATCACCTTGACCATCTGGTCTTCGGGGATCTCGTTGTAGGAGAGGATGGTCAGGTCGCTGACGCGGAAGCGCGAGGCCTTGGAGATCCAGGAGCGGATGGCCGGCGAGACCACCAGCACCGCCGGATGGCCCTGCTCCTCCACCGCCCGCGCACCTTGGCGCAGGGCATTGAACAGGCGTTCGGCCAGGCCCGGCTCCAGCACCATGGACTGTCCGGGCGGGGTCTGCTGCAGCACGTTGTGCAGCAGCTGCTCCAGGTTGGGGTCCAGGGTGATGACGGACAGGCCGCTTTTGTCGTCCAGCAGGCCTTGCACGATCATGCGGCCGAGCTTGGGCCGGATCATGGAGGTCAGGGCTTCGGGGTCCTGGGTGCGCGTGGCCGCCTCGGTCAGGGCCTCGGCGATGCTGCGCATGTCGCGGATCGGCACGCCTTCGGACAGCACGTTCTGCAGGGTCCGGGTGATCACGCCCAGCGAGAGCTTGCCCGGCACCAGGTCTTCCACCAGCTTGGGCGAGCGCGCGGCCAGCTTGTCCAGCAGCTGCTGCACCTCGTCGTGGCTGAGCAGGTCGGCCGCGCTGTCACGCAGCACCTTGTTCAGGTGGGTGGCCACGGCGGTGGCCGCATCGACCACGGTGTAGCCCAGGGTGCGGGCTTGGTCGCGCTGCGACGGATCAATCCACACGGCCTCCAGGCCGAAGGCCGGCTCGCGGCATGGCGTGCCTTCGAGCGTGCCGAAGACCTGGCCGGGGTTGATGGCCATTTCGCGGCCAACCTTGACCTCGCCCTTGCCGCGCACCACGCCCTTGAGCACGATGTGATAGGCGTCGGGGTCGATGTTCAGCGCGTCGCGGATGCGCACCGGATGAATCAGGAAGCCCAGCTCGGCCGAGAGTTTCTTGCGCACGCCCTTGACGCGCGCCATCAGCTGGCCGCCCGTGTCGGGGTTGACCAGGGGAATGAGGCCGTAGCCGATTTCCAGGCCGATCAGATCGACCTGGTCCACGTCGTCCCAGTCCAGTTCTTTGGGGGCCTCTGGAGCGCCTGCCGCGGCCAGGGCCGCTGCGGTCGGGGCGGCCGGTTCGTTCTGCCGCTTGAGGACCATGAAGCCCAGGGCTGCTGAACCGGCGGCCAGGGTGAGGAACACCACATGAGGCATGCCGGGGATCACGCCCAGGATGGCCAGGAAGCTGGCGGAAATAAAGAGCGCGGACGGGTTGGCCAACTGCGAGGTGGCCTGCTCGGTCATGTTTTCCGAGGTGGTCACGCGCGTGACGATGATGGCGGTGGCCAGCGACAGGAACAGGCCGGGGATCTGCGCCACCAGGCCATCGCCGATGGTCAGCAGGCTGTAAACCCGGCCGGCCTCGCCCAAGGGCATGTTGTGCTGCAGCACGCCGATCAGGAGACCCCCGATCAGGTTGATCACCAGAATCAGCAGGCCGGCAATGGCATCGCCGCTGACGAATTTGGAAGCACCGTCCATGGAGCCGAAGAAGTCCGATTCCTGCGAAAGCTCCTCGCGGCGCTTTTTGGCGGTTTCCTGGTCGATCACGCCGGCATTGAGGTCGGCGTCGATGGACATCTGCTTGCCGGGCATGGCATCCAGGGTGAAGCGCGCATTGACTTCCGAGACCCGGCCGGCACCCTTGGTCACCACGATGAAGTTGACGATCATCAGGATGGAAAAGATGATGAAACCCACCAGGTAGTTGCCACCGATCACAAAGTGACCGAAAGCGGCGATCACCTGGCCGGCGGCTTCTTCACCCTCATGGCCCTTGACCAGGATCACCCGGGTCGAGGCCACGTTCAGCGCCAGGCGCAGCATGGTGGCGAACAGCAGGACCGAGGGGAAAGACGAGAAGTCCAGCGGCTTGCGGGTGTTGATGGCGATCAGCACCACCATCAGACTGATGGCGATGTTGAACGTGAACAGCACGTCCAGCAGCCAGGCGGGCAGGGGCAGCACCAGCATGGCCACGATGAGCAGCACGAGCGCGGGAATGCTCAGGCTGCTCAGGCTCACCTGCGTCAGGTTCTGTCGGATGGTTGACAGGGTCAAGCTGCTCATGGCGGCGGTTTATCTGTAAAAATTCATGTCTTGAGGGTGGCTTCAGGGCAAAAGCCACCGCGGTGGGTACCCTGGCTGCAAAGTCCGTGCCATGAAGATCCGACAGGTGTTCCGGGGGTCGGGCAGCGGCAAGTGCTCTCCGGTCACGGTTTTTGCTAATTCAGCGGAGTCCCCTGCAGTTCCCCCCTTATTCACCGCTCAAGCCCAGTTCCAGCCCTATGGATACTTCTTCTCTAGTCACCGCCTCCAGCCCCCTCGGCGCGCTCTCCAGCCCCGGGATGCCCCCTGCCGATCAGGCCGGGGAGGGCGTGCGCGGCGCCGATTTCGCCAACCTGCTCAACCACCTGATGGATCCGTCCGGGCGGCAAGACCTTGCCGCCGTCGGGGCGCCTGGTCTGCAGTCCCTGTCTCTGAGCCCCAATATTGAAGTCATCACGGCCGATGAGCCCTTGCCTGACAGCCAGAGCCTGCTGGCTTTCGCGCGCAGCCAGGGCCTGGACGACGCCATGATCCACACGCTGTTCCCGTCCGCTCTTGCAGCGGCCCCGGCGGCTGGGTCGCCCCAAGCGACCGGTCTGTCTGTTTCTGGCGCTTCGCTCTCCACCTTGCAGGCACCCATGCAAGCCCTTGGCCTGGCCTCGGCCGGGCTGGTGTTTTCCGCCGGCAGCACGCCGGCCAGCGAGCCCGAACTGGCTCAAGCCACCCTGTCCGGCCTGGCGGCCCTGGCGCCCCAGGGCTTGCGCAAGCTCGACGTGCAACTCGCCGCCTCCCTGGTTACCCCCGACATCGCGGAGAAGGCCATCGAGCGCGCCAGCGCCTCGGCCCAGACGGGCCAGCCCAGCTTGCAGGACGTGCTGCGCCTGAGCCTGCGTCCGCAGGAGCAGATCACCCAGCGCCTGGCCAGCCTGGCCGCCAGCGGCCAGCAGGCCGTCTGGGGCCAGGTGGCCGGATCACCCACCAGCGGGCTCGCCCTACCGCTCTCTGTTTTGAGCCTGGATCTGAGCGACCTGCCGCCCGGCCTGGCCGATGCCCTGGCCGCCGATGCCTTGCCCGATGCGTCCGCCAGCGAGGCCTCACCATCCTCCCACCCCGGCCATGCCCTGGAGAGCTCGCGCAGCCAGGCTGGCGGCGGAACTGCCGCCATGAACACGCCCCAGGCCAGCACCGCCGCCGAGCGGGCCGCTCAATATGAGCAACTGGCCCAGCGCCTGGGCCAGGCCCTGGGCGAGCGGCTGCAGGCGCAGATCGAGCGGGGTGAATGGAAGGTGCGCATGCAGGTCGACCCGGCCTCGCTGGGCCGCATCGACATGGAGCTGGACATGCGCGCCAGTGGCCTGGAGGCGGTCTTCCGCAGCGATAACCAGGCCACCCGCGATCTGATTTCCCAGGGCCTGCCGCGTCTGCGGGAGAGCCTTGCGCAATCGGGCACGGCAGTTGCTAACGTTTGGGTACAAGGTGATTCCAGCCGGCAGTCTGGCGGAAATCCGACACCCTGGCGCGGCGCATCGGTGCCGGCCCGCCCTGACGACACGCCGGAGGAGGAAGCTCCCCTGGCCACGGTCCCGGCGGCACGCCCCCGGGTGGATGGAAGTGCCTGGGACATGCTGGCCTGAGGCCCGCCTGTCCACCGATGAATCGACCCTGAAGAGGTAAGACACCATGGCTGAACAAGTCGAAGCAGCAGCGGAAGAAGAAGGCAAGAAGCCGAAATCGAACCTGATCAAGATCATCTTGGCGGTGCTTGGCCTCATCGTGGTCATCGCGGGCACCGTGGTGGGCACTTTGTTTGCCGCAGGCTTCTTCAAACCCAAGCCGGCCACACTGACGGCCGAAGAGCGCATCCAGCTCGGCCTGGAAGCCTCCCCCGGCGGTGGTGGCGCTGCCGAAGCCAAGGACGGCAAGGGCAAGGACGGCAAGCCTGAGAAGATGGCCAAGAAGTCGCCCGATGCCCAGAAGTTCGACTTCAACTACCACCAGATGGATCGCGACTTCCTGGTCAACCTCACGGGCTCCAAGCGCGTGATGTCGCTGCAGGTGGCCGTGATGACCCGCTACGACCAGCGCGTCATCGACAACCTCAAGAAGCACGAGTTCGCACTGCGCTCGGTGATGATGGACGTGATGCGCCAGAGCACCGAGGCCGATCTGGCCAAGCCCGAGTTCCGCGTGGAGCTGGGCAAGAAGCTGCGTGACGCCATGAACACCAAGCTCGAGTCCTTTGAGGACTTCGGCGGCGTCGAAGAAGTGTTCTTCACGTCCTTCATCGTCCAGTAACTATTCCGGTTCATTTCACATGGTTGATCAACTGTTGACCCCTGAGGAACTCTCGGCCCTGGCCGAGGGCATCAGTGACGGCAGCATCGCTGTCGACACCGGGTACAACACGTCCATGCGCGTGCGCAAGCACGACCTGGCCAGTGAGGATTCCAGCCTGGGCGTGAACGTCGCCTCGGTGGACATGATCAACGAGCGCTTTGTGCGCCAGTTCCGCCTGGGCCTGCTGGAGATGCTGCGCTCAAGCCCACGGGTCTCGCCCAACCGGGTGCAGATCTCGCGCTTTGGCGACTACCTCAAGCAGCTGCAGGCGCCGCTGTCGGTGAACATGATCCGCATGAACCCGCTGCGGGGCTTCTCGATTGTCGTGATCGACCCGGTGGTGGTGTTCAGCTCGCTCGACAGCTTCTTCGGCGGCTTCGGCCGCGGGGTAGGGCAGTTGCCGCCCACGCGCCTGTTCACGCCCACCGAGAGCCGGATCATCAACATGATCCTTGACGTGTTCTTCCGCTCGCTCAAAGACGCCTGGTCGCCCATCATGGAGATCGACTTCGAGCTGGTGAGCTCAGAGATCAACCCCCAGTTTGCGCAGATCGCCGACGAGAACGACCTGGTGATCCTCACCCGCTTCGAGGTCGAGGCTGGGCCCGCCACGCAGGGCTTCATTGACCTGGTCTATCCCTACTCCTCGCTCAAGCCCGTGCGCGAACTGCTGCGCAGCCGCGTGCAGACCGGCGACGGCAACGAGGAATCCGACAACCAGTGGCGCACCGACCTCGGCGACGCCGTCAACAACGCCAGCCTCGAGGCGCGCGTGGTGCTGGGCGACATCGCCACCAGCCTGGGCGCCATCGAGGCCCTGCAGCCCGGCGACGTGCTGTTCTTCAAGAAACCCGAGCTGGCCCGCATGCTGGTCAGCGACGTGCCGGCCTTCGATGTGCAGGTCGGCCAGCTGGGCAGCCAGACGGCCGTGCAAATTGAACGCGCCGTGATCCCCGGTATGCAATGACTTTTCAGGACCTCAGACCATGACTGATCCCTCTCTTTCCAACGACATGGCCGACGCTCAGATCAACCCTGAGGTGATGCAGAACATCTCGGTGACTTTGTCGGTCGAGGTAGGCCGCGCCCTGATCAAGATCCGGGACCTCATGCGCCTGAGCCAGGGCAGCGTGGTCGAGCTCGACCACATTGCCGGCGAACCGCTGGACCTGCTGGTCAACAAGACCGTGGTGGCCCAGGGCGAGGTGGTGCTGGTCAATGACCGCTACGGTATTCGCCTGACCCGCGTGGTCCCGGCATCCGAGCGCATGAAAAACCTCTGAGCATCGGCAGCCCTCCATGGAATTCCTGCGTATTTTTGGCAGTCTGGTGCTGGTCTTCGGCCTGCTCGGAGGCCTGCTCTGGGGCCTCAAGCGCCTGCAGCTGCGCATCCAGCCCGGCCAGCCGGGCCGGCGCTTGCAGGTGCTGGAGAGCACGAGCGTGGGCCCGCGCCAGAAGCTGGCGCTGGTGCGCGTGGGTACCCAGGAACTGCTGGTGGGCGTCTCGCCCGGACACATGACGGCGCTCGGACAATGGACGGTCGCCGAAGGTGAAACGCCGGCCGACCACGGCCAAGCGCTGCGCGCACTGGCCCAGGAGCTGCGCCATGAGCACTAAACACTGGCGCGGAGCCGCGCTCGGCCTTTTCTTGCTGGTCGCCCTGGTGCTGCCCGAGGCCGTGTGGGCCCAGGGCCTGCCCATGCTGACCACCTCCCAGGGCCCCAGGGGCACGCAGTACAGCATCACGCTGCAGCTGCTGGCCCTGATGACGGTCCTCACCCTGCTGCCTTCGCTGCTGCTGATGATGACCTCGTTTGTGCGCATCATCATCGTCATGTCGCTGCTGCGCCAGGCGCTGGGCACAGGTCAGACACCGCCCAACGTGGTGCTGGTGGGCCTGGCGCTGTTTTTGTCGCTGTTCATCATGCAGCCGGTGCTCAATGACGTGTACCAGAGCGCCGTGGTGCCTTTCCTGGACAACCGCGCCAGCCTCGAGCAGGCCCTGGCGTCGGCCGAAAAGCCCATCCGCGAATTCATGATGCGCCAGACCCGGGGCGACGACATTGCCCTGTTCATGCAGATCGCCCGCAAAGGCGAGCCCATGGATGCCGCCTCCGTGCCCTTCACCACCCTGGTGCCGGCCTTTCTGACTTCTGAGCTCAAGAGCGCCTTCACCATCGGCTTTCTGATCTACATCCCCTTCATCGTCATCGACCTGATCGTCGCCAGCGTGCTCATGTCCATGGGCATGATGATGCTCTCGCCCATGATGATCTCCATGCCCTTCAAGCTGATGCTGTTCGTGCTGGTCGACGGCTGGGGCCTGATCATGGGTTCGCTCGCCTCGAGCTTCGTTACCTGAGCACCGAGTCACCATGGACACCTCTGCTGTTATCGAACTGGCTACCCAGGCCCTGTGGATCACGGTGCTGGTCTCGGCCCCCCTGCTGGCCGTGGCCCTGATCGTGGGCCTGGTGGTCGGCATCATCCAGGCCGCCACCTCCGTCAACGAAGCTACGCTGAGCTTCATCCCCAAGCTGCTGGTCATGGCGCTGACCCTGGCGATTGTGGGCAGCTGGCAGATCACCACCCTGGTGGACTACACCCGTTCCCTGTTCCAGCGCATTCCGTCGCTGTTCACCTGAGGTGCGCCCGCCGTGATCTCGGTCGCCGCCATCGACATCGTCGAGCACTTCTTTGCCTTGCTGTGGCCCATGCTGCGGCTGTCGGCACTGCTGATTGCGGCCCCCGTGTTTTCGCTGCCGGCCCTGACGGTGCGCCTTCGCATTGTGGTGGCGCTGGCGCTGGCCATCATGGTCTACCCCATGTACGAGTGGCCCCGCATTGATCCGCTCTCACCCCAGGGCGTGCTCGAGGTCTTCAACCAAATTGGCATTGGCCTGGTCATGGGCCTGATCCTGCAGGTCGTCACCGCCGCCGTGGTGGTGGCCGGCCAGGCCATCTCCAACGCCATGGGCCTGTCCATGGCCACCTTGATCGACAGCAGCCTGGGCAATGTGCCCACCATCGCACAGTTCCTCATCGTGATGTCCACGCTCATCTTCGTGGGCCTGGGCGGCCATGCCCTGCTCATTGGCCTGGTGGTCGAGAGTTTTGCCAGCCTGCCCGTGGGCAAGCCCCTGCTGGTGGCCGAGGCCTGGCCGCAGTTGCTGGCCTGGAGCTCCATGGTGTTTCTGGGTGCGCTCCTTATTGCATTGCCGGTGATGGTGACACTGCTGTTCATCACCATCGGCATTGGTGTCATCACGCGCGCCGCGCCGAGTCTGAATATTTTTTCGGTGGGCCTGCCGGCCACCATCGTGCTGGGCTTTGGAGTCCTGATCATGGCCATGGGCGGCATTGGCTCGCGCATCCAGGGTCTGTGGACCCAGGCGCTGGCCCAGGTCCGCCTGCTGGTTGGCCTGGGCTGAAGGGGCTGTGAATGTCTGAGCAGAGTTCCGAAAAGACCGAACAACCGACCGCGCGGCGCCTGCGCAAGGCCCGCGAGGAGGGCGATGTCGCCCGCAGCATGGAGTTGCCTGCCGCGGCCGTGATGATCGCTGCCTGCGCCGCGATCCTGTTCATGGGCAGCTGGTGGGTGGCTACGATGTCACGCCAGATGACGGCCGGTTTCTCCTTTGACCGCAAGGCCTTGGACACCCCGTCCCTGCTGCCGGCGATCTTCTTCCATGCGGTCGGTGAAGGCCTGCTGATCGTCCTGCCCGTGCTGCTCATCACCGCCGTGGTGGCCATTGCCGCCTCGGGTGTGACCGGCGGCTTTCATTTCGCGGCCAAGTCCTTCATGCCCAACTGGCAAAAGCTCAGCCCCGTCAGCGGCTTCAAGCGCATGTTCGGCACGCATGCCCTGGTCGAGCTGCTCAAGGCGATTGCCAAGTTCGCGGTCGTCTCGGTGGTGCTCTGGGCCTTGGTGAACAAGCATATGACCGAGCTCATGATGCTCGGCGGCATGGGCCTGGAGCCGGCCCTGGGCGCGGCCGGCCGCCTGATCACCGAGTCCGCGCTCTGGCTCACCCTCAGCCTGGTGTTCATTGCCCTGATCGATGCGCCCTACCAAAAGTGGAGCTACATCAAGAAGCTGCGCATGACCAAGCAGGAGATCAAGGACGAGATGAAGGACATGGAGGGCCGGCCTGAGGTCAAGCAGCAGATACGCCGCCGCCAGCGCGAGATGAGCAATGCCCGCATGATGTCCAAGATCAAGGACGCCGACGTGGTCATCACCAACCCAGAACACTTTGCCGTGGCGCTGGCCTACGACCCCACCTCCGACGGCGCGCCCATCTTGCTGGCCAAGGGCGCCGACCACATTGCCGCCCGCATCCGCGAAGAGGCCCGCACCCACGGCGTGGAAATGTTCTCCTCGCCACAACTGGCCCGTGCGCTGTACTTCACCACCGAGGTCGATCACCCGATCCCCGAGGCGCTGTACCACGCGGTGGCACCGGTCATCGCTTATGTGTTTGGCCTGGCCAACGTGCGCCCCGGCGCGCCGCCCATGGCCAAGCCCGATCCGCAGGTGCCTGCGTCCATGCGCTTTGACGCCAACGGCCAGCTCGTCTCATGAACCTTCGCGCCGAACTTTCCCTGAATCGGTCCGCCCATGGCCAGCCCATGCCCGGCCTGTTCTTCCGCCCGGACGACGCGGTCCGCCTGGAGGGCTGCCTCACGTCCCTCCTCTGGGAAGGCCGCAGCCTGGCGCTGTCCAGCGCGAACGAAGCTCTGCTCGACCACTATGCCCAATGGCTGGTGAGCCGCTTGCGCCTTCGGGCCAGCTGCCCCGTCGAGACCTACTTTCCGTCCAGCACCCAGACCATGCTCAGCCGCTTCGACGAGCAGATGGCCCGCCTGACCCTGCAGGAGTCGCTGAGCGACATCCACCAGGCCTCGCCCCAGCGCATCTGGCTGGTTCACGACGCGGGCGCGCTGGCCGATCACGAACTGCAGTTGCTTGCCCGGCTGGTGGGCCAGTTCCCCGGTGCCGGCATCCGCGTGGTGCTGCTGGGCGCCGGCCTGCGCGGCCAGCAGGCCATGGCCGTCCCCGGGCGACGTTTTTTGCGCTGGGACATCGACATTCCCACGCCTGAAGAGGCCCAGGCCATGCGCCTGCGGGCCCGCGCCGAGGGCTGCGAACACCAGGTCGCCGAGCTGTTGCGCCATGTCCAGCCGCTGCAACCCCTGCCTGCGCGCAGGCCCGAGCCCCAGCGGTGGTTCCGCCCCCTCCGCCCCGCAGGCCTGGCGCGCACCGCCTGGTGGTGTGGCGGCCTGCTGGGCTCTGCAGCCCTGCTGGCAGCGGCGGCATTCTGGCTGGCCCCCGGTCTGACCTGGCCCCCTCTGGAGAGCCTGCGCTCACCCGCCCATGCGGCGCCGGCGGCCTTGCCCACCGAGTCGCGCTTGCGCGGGGAGCAGCGCACATGAAAGAGCCCTACATCGTTCGTGGCGACCAGCCGCACCAGGTGTCCATGAGCGAAGGCTCGCACACGGCGGCCACCAAGAGTTCGGACCCCAATGGCCCGTCGGTGCGCAAGACCCTGGCGGGCGAGACGCCGCCCGAGAAAAAGGCCAAGCCGCCGGCAGCGCCTGCGGTTCCGCCCCCTGTCGCGGCCCCGCCCAAGCCCGAGGCCGTGGCCTATGAGCGAACCGTGGCAGCCCCCAAAGACGATATCCAACAAGCCCCTGAAGCCCGGCCTGCCGAGGCCAAGCCCAAGGGCGAGGTGTTCGAACGCAGCTTGCACGATGAGGCACCGGCCCAGGCTGCGCCCACCGACCAGGCCTTGCAGGCCCAAGACGGTTCGGGCCAGACCTCCGAACGGTCGCTGCAGGACGGCCGTCTGGCTGTGCCCGAGGGCCGCTCAGCGCAGGACGAGGACGCCCACAGCGCCGTGCTCGATCCCGCCGATGCCGGCCGCTTTGTGGCCGCGCCCGATGGCTGGCCGGTGACCGAGAACATCCAGAAGCTCGACGCCGCCGACGCCGGTGCCCAGGACTCTGCCTTGAAGGCCTCCGCAGGCCAGCCGGGCGCGGAGAACATCCAGAAAATCGATGCGGGCGGATCGCCACCCGAGAACATCCAGCACGTGCCCGTGGGCAGCGAGGACCGGGACAACATCCAACAGGCCGATGCCGGCGCGCTCCTGGGCGAGAACATCCAGCAGGTACCCCTGGGGCAGGAGCCGGCCGAGAACATCCAGACAGGGGAGGGCGGTGGCGGGCCCACTGAGAACATCCAGCAGGTGCCTCAAGGCCAGGAGCCCGAACAAAACCTCCAAAAAGCCGATGCCGGCGCAGGGCCTGAGGACAACATCCAGCAGGTGCCCACCGGCCAGGACGCGGACGAGAACATCCAGAAAGCCAGCGAAGGAGCGCCTGAGGACAACATCCAGCAGGCGTCCGAAGGCCAAGGCCCGGACGAGAATATTCAACAGGTGCCCACCGGCCAGGGCGTGGACGAGAACATCCAGCAGGTCACAGAAGACGCGCCTCAAGACAACCTTCAGCAGCTGCCTGACGGGGGTGTAGACGAGAACAT
>JAIXPL010000080.1 GCA_027486255.1 Comamonadaceae bacterium | reverse complement strand
GGGCGTCACGGCAGCGGGCCCGCTGCTCGCCAGGGTCGTGGCGATGACACGCCTGGGGCTTCAACCCAACCTCGAAAACCTGACCGCTCGAATGCTGTGGACCATGGCCGCCCTATTCGGTCTGTTCAGCAGCACCCTGCATCAGGCCTACTATGCATGGCTTGGCCGGGAGCCCGCTTGGGTTTCGATGTGGATTGGTGACACCTTGGGCTGTCTGCTGTGCCTGTACGGCTTGAAAGCGGCCATGTCCTTGTGGCGACGGATGTCAATGAACTGAAAGCTGTCATGCGCTATCTTCACACCATGGTGCGGGTCATGCGGGGTGGCGAAGAGGTGAAGATCTCCAAGCGGGCCGGAAGCTATGTGACGCTGCGCGACCTGATCGAGTGGACCAGCACCGACGCGGTGCGGTTTTTCCTGCTCAGCCGCAAGCCCGACACCGAGTACGTGTTCGACATTGATCTCGCGCTGGCCAAGAACAACGAGAACCCGGTGTACTACGTGCAGTACGCGCATGCGCGCATCTGCTCGGTGCTGGCCGGCTGGGGCGGCGATGTGGCCCAGCTCGCCCAGGCCGACCTCGCGCCCCTGGACAGCCCCGCCGCACAGGCTCTGATGCTCAAGCTGGCCCAGTACCCCGAGATGCTCATGCATGCCGCCCAGGGCCTGGCCCCACACGACGTGGCCTTTTACCTGCGTGAGCTGGCCGCGGCCTACCACAGCTACTACGATGCCGAGCGCATCTTGGTGGATGACGAGGCCCTCAAGCGGGCGCGCCTGGCGCTGGTCGCCGCCACCCGGCAGGTATTGCACAATGGTCTGGCAGTGCTGGGCGTGAGCAGCCCCGCCAAGATGTGAACCTTCGAAAGCACGCCATGAATTCCAACGGCCCCCTGAGCCACCCAGCCCTCCGTGTGCCCGCCCGGCGACAGGCCGGCGGCACGGTCCTGGGCTTTCTGCTGGGCATGCTGTTCGGGCTGGCGGTGGCCCTGGGCGTGGCGGTGTACATCACCAAGGTGCCGCTGCCTTTCATGAACAAGAACCAGCCTCGCCCGGTCGAGGACGCGGCCGACCCCAAGAAGGCCAAAGATTGGGATCCCAACACCGGCCTGGCCGGCCGCGCAGCCCCCAGGCCCGAGATCGCCCCTGCCGCCGACGCGCCGGCGGCCGACCCTGCGGCCGCTGCTGCCAAGTCGGCCGACCCCTTGGGCGACTTGGCCCGCAGCCGCAGCGAGCCTGCCAAGCCTGCCCCTAGCCCCACACCTGCCACTGCGCCCGCCGCACCCAATGCACCGGCCGCCCCGGCGGCCACAGCGCCAGCTTCCTCATCTGCTGCCTCGCCTGCATCGGCAGCTCCAGCCGCAACCGCCAGCACGGAGCCCTTCCAGTACTTTGTGCAGGCCGGGGCCTACCGCACGCCCGAAGATGCGGAGCAGCAGCGCGCCAAGCTCTCGCTCATGGGGCTGCAGCCCCGCGTGACCGAGCGCGATCAGGCCGGCCGCATGGTTTACCGTGTGCGGCTGGGACCATACGAGCGCCGCGATGAGGCTGACAAGACGCGCGAGCGCCTCGACGGCAGCGGCATCGAGGCCGTGGTCGTGCGCGTGCAGCGCTAGGCCCGACTCAATGACCAGGGGCCCCGAGCTGGGCCAACAAGGAGAACGACAGCATGTTGCGACGCGAATTCAACCGCTCGGCCGTGAAGGCCGCCACCCTGGCCGGCACAGCCCTGCTCGCACCCAGCCTCTGGGCCCAGGGCAGACCGCCCGCCGAGGGTGTGGACTACCTGACGCTGAGCAAGCCCGCCAGCACCGAGGGGCTGCCTGGCAAGATCGATGTGCTGGAGTTTTTCTGGTACAGCTGCCCGCACTGCAATACCTTTGAACCCCAGCTCGAAGTCTGGCTGGACAAGCTGCCCAAGAATGTGAACTTTCGCCGCATGCCGGTGATGTTCCGGCCCAGCTTCGAGCCCCAGCAGCGCCTCTATTTCGTGATTGAGGCCCTGGGCAAGGTGCCGGAGTTGCACAAAAAGGTCTTCAACGCCATCCACAGCGAGAAGCAGACCCTGGACACGGTCGAGCAAATCACCGCCTGGATCAGCAAGCAGGGCGTGGACAGGGCCAAGTTCACGGAGCTCTACAACAGCTTTCCGGTGGTCACCAAGGCGCGCCGCGCGGCCCAATTGCAGGAGCAGTACCAGGTTGACGGCGTGCCGTCCATGGGCGTGGCCGGCCGCTTCTTCACCTCGGGCTCGCTGGCCGGCAACATGCCGCGCGTGCTGCTGGTGGTGGATCACCTCATCGCCCAGGTGGCCAAGGGCGGCAAGGCCTGAGCCGCTGTAGGCCCCCCCTGCCGCTGTCAGCCGCGCCCGGTGTCCTGCCCGGCGCGGCTTTTTCATGGGTTTTTCTGCGCGGGTGCGCCAGCACCAGGCGCCCCACAGGCCTCATCGGTGGCTACAATCAAACGCAATTTCAGCAAGATTCGTGCCTTAACCCATGATCCATCTTCTGCGCCCCTTTGTGACTGCCGTCCTCCTCAGCGGCATGTTCCTGTCTGCCTGGGCCGAGAAGGCTGACCGCGACAAGCCCATGAATGCCGAGGCCGACGCCATGCGTCACGATGACCTCAAGCAGTTCACAGTCTTCACCGGCAACGTGGTCATCACCAAGGGCACCATCCTCATCCGTGGCGCCCGCGTCGAGGTCACGCAGACGCCCGACGGCTACCAGCGCGCCCAGGTCACCGCCGCGCCTGGCCAGCTCGCCTACTACCGCAGCAAGCGCGATTTTGTGGAGGAGTACATCGAGGGCGAGGGCGAGGTCATTGACTACGACGGCCGCAGCGACACCGTGGTCTTCACCCGCCGCGCTGTGCTGCGCCGCTATATCGGCGCCACCCTCGCCGACGAGACCACCGGCGCCGTCATCCGCTACGACAACCTGGCTGATGTCTTCACCGTCGACGGCGCCTCGCGCACTGGGCCCGGCAGCCGCGTGCGGGCCCAGTTGTCGCCGCGCCAGGGGCCCGGTGCGCCCGTCGCCACCCCGCCGGCGGCGCCCGGCGGTCTCAAGCCCAGCACCACCCTGGGTGCGCCAGACAAGAAGTGAACAGCATGCCCGACGCCCTCGCCACGGCCCCGCTGGTTCCCCCGGCCGCCGCGGTGAGCAGCCGGCTGGAAGCCCAGGGCCTGAAGAAGTCTTACGGCAGTCGCCTCGTGGTGGAGGATGTCTCGCTCACCGTCAACAGTGGCGAGGTGGTGGGCCTGCTGGGGCCCAACGGCGCGGGCAAGACCACCTCCTTCTACATGATCGTGGGCCTGGTGCGTGCCGATGCCGGCCGCATCAGCATTGATGGACAAGCCGTCGAGCGCCTGCCCATTCACAAGCGTTCGCGCATGGGCCTGTCCTACCTGCCGCAGGAGGCGTCCATCTTTCGCAAGCTCAGCGTCCAGGAGAACATCCGCGCCGTGCTCGAGCTGCAGCGCGATGAGGCCGGCAAACCGCTCACGGACGCCGAGATCGTGCGCCGCACCGATGCGCTGCTGCATGACCTGCGCGTCGAGCACATCCGCCAGTCGCCCGCCCCGGCGCTGTCGGGCGGTGAGCGCCGCCGCGTGGAGATTGCCCGGGCGCTGGCCAGCCAGCCCCGATTCATCCTGCTCGATGAGCCCTTTGCCGGCATCGACCCGATTGCGGTGATCGAAATCCAGCGCATCGTCGGCTTTCTCAAGTCGCGCGGCATCGGCGTGCTGATCACCGACCACAACGTGCGCGAGACCCTGGGCATCTGCGACCGGGCCTACATCATCAGCGACGGCCATGTATTGGCCCGCGGCACACCCGCCGAGATCGTGGACAACGCCGACGTGCGGCGTGTCTACCTCGGCGAACACTTCCGGATGTGACGGCAGCAGCCCCATGAAGCAAGGCCTGTCGCTCCGCGTCTCCCAGCACCTGGCGCTGACGCCGCAGCTTCAGCAGTCCATTCGGCTGTTGCAGCTGTCCACGCTGGAGCTGAGCCAGGAGGTCGAGCAGATGCTCGACGAGAACCCCTTCCTGGAGGTGGCCGACGAGACCGCCCCGCGCGAGGAATTCGGGCTGGCCCAGGCCGATGCACCGGTGAGCGCCGATGCGCAGGATTTCGAAGGCACCAGCGAGCCCTTCAGCAACGCCCCCACGAGCACCAGTACCACCGACACCCCAGCCGACTCTTCCGCATCTGACGCTGACAGCGAGCCGCGCCTGGAAGACAGCTGGGAGGGCGACGGCTCGGTGGACACCGCCCCCGACGACAGCGAGTGGGGCGGTGACGCCCCGGCCCGCAAGAACAACAACGACGATGACGAGCAGGCCGACGCCATTGAGCTGGCCCGCAGCCAAGACACCCTGCAGCAGCACCTGCACCGGCAGATGCTCTCGCTGCGCCTGTCACAGGAAGACCGTGCGGCGCTGCATTTCCTCATCGAGTCCCTGAACGACGACGGCTACCTCGAGGACCCGCTGGAAGAGCTCGCAGCGGGTCTGGCCGGTGATGATTTGGAAGAGTTCGAGGAACTCCAGCACCGCTTCACCACCGCCCTGGGCCTGCTGCAGAACATGGACCCGCCCGGCGTGGGCGCGCGCCACCTGGGCGAATGCCTGAGCCTGCAGCTGCTCGATGAGCGCAACACCGAGGAAACACGCGCCGCCCTGGCCATTTGCAAGCAGCCCATGGAGCTGCTGGCCAAGCGCGACGTCAAGCGCCTGTGCGCGGCCACCGGCCTGAGCGATGTGCTCATCAAGGCCGGCATCGCGGTGATCGGCCGGCTCGATCCCAAGCCTGGCCGCCGCTTCGTGAACGTGGAGCGCAACCTGGTCATCCCCGACGTGCTGGTGCAGCGCTCGGGCAAGGGTTTCAAGGTGCTGCTCAATGGTGACGTCATGCCCCGCCTGCGCGTGCACGACATCTACGCCAATGCGCTCAAGCAGCACAAGGGCCAGCAAGGTGCCGCGCTCCAGCAGCGCCTGCAAGAGGCGCGCTGGTTCATCAAGAACATTCAGCAGCGCTTTGAGACCATCCTGCGCGTGTCCACCGCCATCGTGGAGCGGCAGAAAAACTTTTTCATGCACGGCGAGCTGGCCATGCGGCCGCTGGTGCTGCGCGAGATCGCCGACGAACTGGGCCTGCACGAGTCCACCATCTCCCGCGTGACCACGGCCAAATACATGAGCACGCCCTACGGCACCTTCGAGCTCAAGTACTGCTTTGGTTCGGGCCTGGGCACCGACAGCGGCGCCAGTGCCTCCAGCACGGCTGTGCGCGCGCTCATCAAGCAGTTCATCGCGGCCGAGAGCGCCCTCAAGCCGCTGAGCGACAACCAGATCTCCGACATGCTGCGCGAGCAGGGCATCGAATGCGCCCGCCGCACCGTGGCCAAGTACCGCGAGGCCCTGCGCATCGCACCGGCCAACCTCCGAAAGACCCTGTGAATTCCCTCTCCCTGTTCCTGCCCTGCGCCGCCGGGGTGCAGGACCACCTGGCCGCCGAGGTCCAGCGCATCACTGGCGTGGCCCCCAAGGCCTGGCGCGCCGGCGTGGCCCTGGAGGGCGCCTGGCGCGATGCCTTGCTGCTGAACCTGCACAGCCGCCTGGCCCAGCGCGTGCTGGTGCAGCTGGCCCAACATGCCTACCGCAACGAGCAAGATCTGTACAACGCCGCCGGCAACGTGGCCTGGGAGCTGTGGTTCACGCCGCGTCAGACCTTCAAGGTCGAGATCACCGCGCAACACAGTCCGCTGCAGAGCCTGAACTTCGCGGCCCTGCGCATCAAGGACGCGATTGCCGACCGCTTTCGCTCGCGCTTCCAGGACCAGCGGCCCAGCGTGGACACCCGCTTTCCGGACGTGCGCATCTACGTGCACCTGACCACCGACACGGTGACCCTGCACATCGACACCTCGGGCGAGCCCCTGTTCAAGCGTGGCTGGCGCGAGGACAAGGGCGATGCCCCGCTGAAGGAAACCCTGGCCGCCGCCATGATTGCCGCCAGCGGCTGGGACCAGCTGTGCGAGCAGGGCGTGCCGCTCTATGACCCCTGCTGCGGCTCCGGCACCATCGTGGTTGAGGCCGCGCAGATTGCCTGCCACATGGCGCCGGGCCTGCAGCGCCGCTTTGGTTTTGAAAAGCTCGCGCCCTTCCAGGCCCACGTCTGGCAGAGCCTGAAGGCCGAGGCGCATGAGCGCATCACCTCGCCGGTGGCCCCGGTGTTTGGCAGCGACGTGTCTTTTCGCATGGTCGACTTTGCCGAGCGCAACGCCCAGCGCGCGGGCGTGGCCCACGCCCTGCAGCTGCGCGGAGGCGATGCGCTGCAGCGCATGCCGCCAGCCCCGGCCGGCGTGATGCTGATCAACCCGCCTTATGGCGAGCGCATCGAGGTGGCCGGTGTGGCCGGCCAGTCCAGCGGCGGCCGGGGCCGCTCCCAGGGCGCGCCCGCCTTCAGCCACCAGGCCGTGGACGAGTTCGGCCAGCCCCTGCCCAGCTCGGCCGCCCGGGCCCTGCAAGGCGGGCGGGAAGCCGCACAAAGCGACACCGGCCAGAGCGTGGCCGAGTTCTTCCAGCAACTGGCCGCGCACTGGAAAAAGCACTTCGCCGGCTGGACCGCCCACATGCTCACGCCCGACCTCAAGCTGC
Organism: Comamonadaceae bacterium; assembly: GCA_027486255.1. GTDB lineage: Bacteria > Pseudomonadota > Gammaproteobacteria > Burkholderiales > Burkholderiaceae_C > Polaromonas. The sequence continues at coordinate 10,899 of JAIXPL010000080.1, read as the reverse complement.
CGGGCAAGATGCGCCTGAAGGAGTCGCGCCGCGTGCCCATGTGGAACGGCCCCATCGAGTGCCGCTTGTTCCGCTTCGACCTGGTGGCCGGTTCGCTGCGCAAAACCGAGGCTCCGGCGCCCGGCGCCCCCGGGCCCTCAGCGGGTTGAGGACACGTGTGCAGGTGGAAGTGAGCGCGCAGCCGGTGGTGCTGGACACCAACATCCTGCTGGACCTCTTCATCTTCAGCGACCCCCAGGTCGCCGCCTTGCGGGCCGACCTGGAGGCGGGCCTGCTGCGCTTTGTCTCCACCGCCGACATGCGCGAAGAACTGCGCCGCGTGCTGGACTATCCGCAGCTACAAGCGCGCATGGCCTTTCACCGCCTCACGCCTGAGCAGGTGCTGGCCGCCTTCGATGCGCGTGCCACGCTGTGCGCGGTGGCCCCCAAGGCGCCTTACACCTGCAAGGACGCCGATGACCAGAAGTTCATCGACCTGGCCGCCGCGCAGCGCGCCCGCCTGATCAGCAAGGACAAGGCCGTGCTCTGCATGGCCCGCCGCCTGCGCACCCTGGGGGTCGAGGTGGCGCGCAGCTACAGCCCCTGACCCTGAAGGCTGCCGCCTCAGAGCAGGGGAATGTGCCGCACCCACAGCTCCAGCAGGAGCAGCGCCTGGGTGATCAGCTGCGCCAGCAGCACCAGGCCCAGCCAGGGCTGCAGCCGGCGCTGCCACAGCATGGCCAGCAGCCCGGCCAGCGAGGCGGCCATGCCGCCCAGCAGGCAACGCCAGCCCCAGCCCCAGAGCAGCACCTGGTGCTGGGTGTAGAGCCCGTCGATGTGCCACCAGCCAGCCACCACCAGCAAGAGGCCCAGGGTCAGCCCCAATGAAAAGCGCCGTGGACGCACGGCCGGGCCAGGACCAGGGACTGCAGCCGTGGTGGGTGCGGCGGGTGTAGCCGGTGTAGGCGAGGCGCTGATGGGCTCAGTGCGGGGTGCGCCGGCGCGGCTGCCCCGCCAGGGCGCGCTTGCGGCGGGTGGCGGCGTTTGTGGTGGCGTTTGTGGTGGCGTTTGTGGAGGTGTAGGTGGAGGTGTAGATGGGGTCGTGAGTGGTGGCTTAGGCGGAGGCGTAGGGTCTGCTGTGGGTGTGGCGGCCCGGTCTTGGGGGGCGGGGCTAACCGGGCGGCTTGGGCTCGTCGGCGGGCTGGGCTCGGCCGGGTGGGCTGACGTGGCGCGGGGCCGCGGTGTGGCGGCGGCGCTGGCACCCAGGCGCCGCAGCGCCACAGCCAGTGCCTGCAGCCCAGACTCTGCGCGGGCCTCCTCGCGCAGGTCCAGCAGGCCTTCGATGGTCTGCCTGGGCAGCGCGCGCCAATCGGGAAACTGCAGCAGCATGCCCGCGCAGCCGTGCGCCAGCACACACCAGCGCTGCGCCATGCCCTCGACTTGGAAGCCGCGTCCCCAGTCGTCCTGGTACAGCGCCACCGGCACGTCAAAGGTGTCTTGCCAATCGCGCGGCGGGGGCATCTGGTGGCGCTCGAAGAAAGCCGCCCAGTCTGCGGCCAGCGCCTGGCGCAGCTCGGGGTGCTGGTCTGGCGCGGGCAGCATCCACAGCGGCTTTTGCAGCGGGAACTGGTCGGTGACCGCGTTGGAAAAGTCGATCACCTGCACGCGGGGGCGGCCCGCTTGCGGGTCGGCCTGAATGACAAAGTTGCGCGGCGCAATGTCCAGGTGCCACACGCCCAGGCGGGCGATCGCCATCAGGGCTTCCAGCGCATCGGCCAGGGCCAGTGCCAGCGTGGCCTCAGGCGGCGGGGCGCTGCGCACCCAGGCCGCCAGGTCCTGGCCGCCGTCGCTCATGTCCAGGTAGCCCTCGGCCACGTGGCTGAGGATCACGCGGGGCACGGGCGCATGGCGCTGGTTCAGGTAGTCCAGGATCTGGTGCTCGCGCAGCAGCGAGTAGCGGTCCTTGAAGACCTTGCGGTGCACGCCGCTCATGACCAGTCCACCCAGATCAGGGCCACCGACGCATCGTCCGTGCAGCCCTGCGCCAGGGCCTGCGCCACCAGGGTCTGGCACAGGTAGTCCAGGTCGGCGTTGCTGGGCATCTGCCGGCCCAGGCAGGACAGGCTGCGGGCCAGCAGCGCCGGCTCCAGCACATGGCCCGGCCCGTCGGACATCATCACCAGCAGCAGCGGCCCCTGCGTGCCGAGTTCGCGCAGGTGCACCTCCTTGAGCACCTCCGAGCCCAGCAGCTGGCTGGGGTGGCCCTGGGCATCGAGGTCGCGCGGCATGCTCCAGGCCAGGCGCCAAGCGCCCCACCAGCGCCGCTCCAGCACGTGCAGCATGCTGTCGCCCACGCTGGCCAGTCGGGCGCCGTCCGGCGCGAGCTGCACATGCAGCAGCGTTGTCGCCGATTCCGGGAAACGCACCAGCATCTGCTGGTGCAGGGCCTCTACATGCTGCGCCAGCGCAGCGCCTTCGCGAGGCACGCCGGGCAGGCTCATTTGCTCCACCAGCCAGCGGGCTGCCTCGCCGCTGAGCAGGCAGCTGTTGGCGCCATCGGCCAGGCTGAACAGGCCCTGCGGCGGATGGGCGGCAAAGGCGTCAAAGCCCTGGTGGCCAGGCGGCCCCTGGTTGATGCACTGCCCAAGAGCCACCCTGGGGCTCACTCGGTGCCCCGCGGCCTGGGCGTGGCCCCTTCCTTGAGCGCCATGCCACCGGCCAGCGCGAGGCGGATGAGGGCGTAGTCGCCCGCCTGGCTGCGGTCTGCGGCCATGTCGGGGGAGTCCACCGGCAGGCCGGTCCGCAGCTCCAGGCTCTGGCCGGGCCGCAGGGGCAGCAAGCTCAGCGGCTGCACCACACGCTCGCCGCTCGAGCAGGTCAGGCTTGCTTCGGCCGGCACGGTGCAATACACCTGACCAAGCAGCTCAAACACCACCAGCTGCTTGCGCGAGACATAGGTGGCATCGATGTCCAGGCCACCGGCGCCGTGGCCGTCCTGGCGCGCCGCCTGCACGCCCTCGCGGCCCAGTACCAGGGGCAGGGCCACGCGCTGCTCTTTCACGCCGCTGCGGTCATGCACCTGCACTTGTACTTGCTGGCCCGGGGCAGAGGGGCGGGCCCCAGAGACGGCCGAGGAAAAGCGTGTCGAGCGGCCGGCGGCCTCGCCACCTTCGGGCTCGGTGGCCGCTGCACTGGCTGGAGCGGCTGCAGGTGGGGCGCTGCGCTTGCTCTGCGGCCCGGTGAGCAGTGCATGGGCTTCAAAGCGCACCTTGCGGCCCTTGAGCGAGAGCACGAAGTCCTCGTCTTGGGTGGGCGCGTCCAGCACCTTGGGGTCGAGCTCGATCACCGGGGCCAGCCCTGGAGCCACGCGCACCGTGGCGCCGCGGGAGGAGCGGTACTCGCGCTGCAGGATCTGCGCGAAGAAGCGGCTGCGGAAATCGGGGTGGATGCTTTCGTGGTTGGACAAGAAGCTCTCCATGTCGCGCGCGGTCTGGGCGTCGAGTGCGCGGATCACCAGGCTGTCGAGGCTAAAGAAGCTCTCCTCCAGGATGCTGCGCATGAACTGGCCTTCACGCTCCTGCAGCGCGCGGGTGATCGCGCCGGTGGTGATGCCCTTGAGCTCGAGCAGGATGCCGTCGGCAAAACCGTCCATGCCCTGAGTGCGCAGGGGTTCGGGGGCAGCATCTTGCGCGGAGCGCTTGCCCCACCAATCACGAATTGACATAAGCGTCCTTGTCCTGGGAAGAGGTGATTTCAAAAAAGGCGGCCGCATGCACCTTCAGGCTCAATCGGCCTTCCAGTGGCGCATGTTCGGCGGCCAGGTTGTCATACAGCAAGGCGCCGTAGCGCTCTGGCGCCAGGGCTTCATGCACGGTGAGCGGAATTTTCAGGGCCAACACAGGATGCCGGCGCAGCAGGCGCATGAGCACCAGGCTCACCGCCAGCAACTGCTGCTCGGCCGGGCTCTCGGCGTCGAAGCTCAGCTGCATGTTCATGGGGGAGGCTCCTCCAGCAGCATCAGGCGCAGCGCCTGCATGCCGAGCAGGCTGGCCGCATGGCCCTGGGGGGGCTTGGCGCCCGGCATGGCAATCACGCCCAGCGCCAGCACACGCTTTTCGTAGCCGGGCAGCACCTGCACGCCCAGCCACTCGGACCAGGCCTGCGTGTCTACCAGGGCCGACAGCAGCGTGGTGCCGCCGAACACCTTGTCCTGCCGGCTCACCGTGCCGGTCTTGGCCCACAGGCCGCAGTCGCTCTGGCAGGCGCGTCCCATCACGCGTTGAACCGCGCCGGCGGCCGTGCCTGGGCCCTGCCAGCCCCGCTCTTCGGGTTCGACCACCTTGCGCATGCCCTGCAGCACCACCTGGGCCGGCTCGCGCCAGGCGCGCGGCGTGGCCGCCAGTGCCGAGCCCGCTTGCAGCGGCTGCAGCACGGTGGGCACCAGCGGCGGCAGGTCCTGCGCCAGCCGCCAGAGTTGCAGCGGTACCGTGGCCACGCCCAGGGCCGAGGTGCGTGAGTCGCCGCCGCCGATCACGGCCTGCACCGTCAGGGCCGTGCGCTCGTAAGAGGGCGAGGGTGCGGGCTTGCGCCGCCCCAGGCGGATGTCGTCGTAGGTTTTCCAGTCCAGCATGGGCGCGGGTTTGGGGCGGGGCGGCGGCAGCACCAGGCGGCCCATCTGGCCGGGCAGCAGGCTGTATTGCTCGGGCACGAGCAGCCCCCAGCGCCCGCAGGCTGCGCCCGAGCCTTCCTGGCAGTGTGCGTTCAGGCCCAGCGCCGCGCTGATGCGGCCGGTCTCTTCGGGCAGGCTGCAAGCGCCCTGGCGGCTGTCGCAGATGGCCTGCTTCTCCCACCATTCGTTGCGCTTGCTCACGCTGGCATCGACCTGGCCCGAGGTCTTGATCTGGCGCTCCAGCATGCCCCGGGCGGACGGCTCTTGCGCCAGGGCCAGGGAAAACAGCAGCTTGGCGGTGGAGGCCGGTGGTGCTTCCATCAGGGTCGCTGGCAGCACGCCCGGCCCTTGCTGGCGGGCGCGCTCACAGGCCGGCCCCGTGCACCAGGTGGCCAGCACGCGGCCGTCGCTGGTGTCCAGCACCACCAGGGACAGGTTTTTCAGCGCCGTCAGCTCGGGCGCGTCCGGGCAGCTGCCGCTGGCCAGGCAGGCCTGCCAGCGGTCTAGCCGGGCCTGCAGCGGCGCCTGCAAGGACAGCCACTGCGCGCTCTCCGGGCGCCAGCGCCCGGACATGGAGGCCGTCACCGCCGTCTGCGCCAGGGGGGCCACCTGCTTGCGGAACGACGACTCACGCGGCAGCGAGGCCAGGGTCTGGAAGCGCCGGTCCAGGCCGCACTCCAGCGCCAGGCCCGACACCAGCAGGGGCGCCTGGGGCGAGCCGGCGAGCAGGCAGGGCACCTTGCGGCCCCAGGACACGTCCTCGGTCATGGCCTGGGCCACGGTCTGCGGCGTGAGGCTGAGGCCTTCCTGGCGGTTCAGGCGCAGCGCCGTGATCCACGCGCTCGTGAAGCCGGCGCAGTCGGCCCAGCGGGTCTGCTGCGCAGCTTGCTTCAGGCGCTCAAGGGCCTGGGCCTCGTCCAGCGCCAGCGAGGCCACCAGCCGCGCCTGCAGCACCCGCAGGGCGCGACCCTCGCAAGGCAGTGCGGCCCCTAGGGCGGTGCTTGCCGTGCTGGCCGCACCCGGCGATTGCAGCAGCTGAACCACCGTCCACACCTGGCCAATGCGGCTTTCCGGCCGGAAGATCGTCGCCTCTTCTTGCGGCACATGCCGGTGCTGCCACCAGGCTGCGGCGAGCAGCCCGGCCAGCAGCAGCAGGCCCAGGTAGCGGGCCCGCCGGCTGAGTATCTGGCTGTAGCTGATCATGGCTGGTGTGCTTTCCTGGACCACACGGCCAGCACCAGCCCGAAGGCCAACGCCGGCGTCACCATGGACGACAGGCCGATGCTCAGCAGCGGCGCACCAATGCCCGTCAGGGGCATCCAGCGCCAGTTGCCCAGGAAGGTGATGAGGGTCTGCGCCCCCGTGCAGACCAGCAGGAAGAAAGCCACCAGGGCCAGCAGCCGCACCGTGCCCTGGCCAGTGAGGTGCGCGCGCAGCATGGCGCGGCCCAGCAGCACCAGCAGCGCCATGAAGGCCGCAAAGTGCAGCACCGCCCATTGCCAGCCCAGCAGGCCGGTCAGCACCACCGGCATGTAGTCGCTGAGCGACTGCAGCGGCACGCAGACCCCGCCCGGGTTGCACCAGGCGATGCGGCCCAGGCCGAAGCCACCGTCGCCCGCGGCGCCCGTGAAGGCCACCAGGCGCGCGAAGTCGCTCACCGAGGCGCTCAGCGGGTCCAGCATCAGCGCCACGCGCTGCTGCACCTTATCGGTCTGGGCCAGCGCCCAGGCCACCACACCCAGGGCCAGCACCACCAGCAGCGTCAGCCGCGCGCCGAACACGAAGAACAGCAGGCACAGCGCCACCAGCGCCGTCACCAGCACGGCGCCCAGGTCATGGAATACCAGTGCGGCCAGGACCATGCCAGTGGCCCCAAAGGCCGCGGCCTGCACCAGCGGGCGGTGAAGTTCGTGCGCGATCAAGTCCTGCGGGTCCATGCCCGGCCGATTCGGCTGGCGCCACTGGCGAAGCAAGCGCGCCGGTGAGAGGCTGGCCGGCGACCATTGGCTGCTGAGGTAGACCGAGCGGCCGTGCGCGGCCATCAGCATGCCAGCCAGCAGGCTCATGCCCAGCTTGAGCATTTCGGCCCCCATGGCCGGGCCCTGCAGCAGGTAGCCCCCCACCATGGCCGCCAGCATGCCGGCCAGGGCCAGCCACCAGCGCCGCTGCACCCACTGCAGCACGCCGCCCAGGCGCACGGCCAGCAGCGCGGCAGCCGCCAGCAGGGCCGCGCTGGTGCCAATCACTTGCATCTGCCGCGTCAGCTGGTTGCCCAGGGGGTTGAGCGAGAAGGTGCCCGAGCCCTCGCCGTAGCGCATCGCCGCATCGGCCACCACCTGCAGGCTCAGGCTGGTCATCCAGGCAAAGCAGGCCATCAGCAGCAGCCCCCACCAGCGCCCCGTCCACCAGCCCAGGGCCAGCAGGGCCGCATACAGCAGGCCGGCAAACAGCGGCAGCGCCTGCCGCGCCAGCTGCAGCTGCTCGGCGCGCGCCAGCACGGCGGGCTGTGCATCGGCCAGGCGGGCCACATGCCAGTTGATGCGGCGCACGCGGTTGGTGCCGGCGTCGTAGCTGAGCCCGCGCACGTCCAGCACCAGTTGGAACAGCTGTCCGTAATCGGCGGCGCCCAGCGCCTGCGGCGGCTTGTCGGCCAGCAGCTGCCACTGCTGTTGCCAGCCGTCCAGGCGCTGGCGCAGCGTGAACAGCACGCCCAGGCTGCGCTGCCGGGCAGGGTCGGGCAGGGCTTCCAGGCGTTCGGCCACGCCGGTCAGGCGCTCGATCTCGGCGCGCACCGTGGCCAGCCCAGTCTGCCAATGGCGGGGTTCTTCGGGGGTTTGGGCCGGTGTCAAGGCTTCAAGGGCCAGGCCTGTGCGGCAGTCCAGGGCCTCGGTGGGCAGGCCCGACCAGTCGCTGCAAAAGCGCAGGGGGTCGGCCACAGGCGCACCCTCCTGTCGGGCAGGCAGGGCCTGGAGCGCCTCCAGCAAGGCCAGCTCCCGGGCCTGTCCGGCTCGGGGTGTGCCCCACTCCAGCCACCAGCCTGAGGCCAGGGCACTGCAGGCGATCAGGCAAAAGACCCAGAAACTCGTTCGCCTTCCTATGCTTTTCATTTTTGGAAGGGTTATAGTTACATAAATTAACGTTACCACATTAAAAAATGTTAACCACCTGTTTCGTCAAGAAAGCAGGGCGCCTGCTTGTCTTGCTGGGCTGCCTTTCCATGCTCAGCGCGTGCGACCAGGTGCGCACCCGTTTGGGCGAGCTGATCTCGCCAGAGCCGCCCGCCCAGGCCCTGCAGGCCGTCGACCGCCTGATTGACGAGGGCAAGTTCCAGGAGGCCAAGGACAAGGCCGCTTCGCGCACGCAAAAGGCCGACGCGCCTCTGCGCGGCCAGTTCGCCATGTCGGCGGCCCGTGCCAGTGCGTTCAAGGGCGACACCGAGGACGCGCTGCGCTACCTGGCCCTGGCCTTTGACAGCATGCCGCTCAACACCGACGAGGTGATGAGCGAGCCCGCTTTCCGTTCGCTGCAGACCAATATCCGCTTCCTGCAGCTGATCACCCAGGCCTCGGCGCCCGCACAGAGCCCTGCGGCGCCGCAGGCTGCCAAGGCGCCCGCCGCTCAAGCCACGGCACCCGCACCCTCGCCGGTGCTCGAAGTGGGTGCCGGCAGCGCCCAGATCCGCCAGGACAGCAAAGGCACCGAAGTGCGCGCTGGCGACGTGGTCGTGCGCTTGCCCAACTGATTCCCCCCCCCCCTTTTTTTTCGACCGATTCCCTTTATTGGAGTAGCTTCATGATGAAGAAAAGCCTCATCGCCGCCGCTTGCAGCCTGGCCTTTGGCCTGATGCTGAGCCCCACCACCCAGGCCCAGACCGTCACCGCGAGCACGCAGACCAAGATCACCATCACCAAGGGCGCGAGCCCCGCGTCCCTGCGGCGCAAGCTCAAGGAAGAGCTGGAGATTCGCGCGGTCAGGAACCTGCTGGAGGCTTCCTTTGCGGTGCGCATGACGCCCCAGGTGGAGGCCAAGCTGCCCGAGCTCGTGGAGCTGCTGGGCGATGCCATCCAGATCAGCATGGACCCGCCCGACGGTGAGGTGCTGGCCGGCAAGGCCACCATCAGCGTGCCTTCGGCCAAGCTCAGGGAGTACCTGGCCAACAAGGGCATCGGCGCAGGCGATTTGGCCACGCAGTCGGCCAAGATCCTGGTGTCCATTGACGAATTCATTGGCGTGGCCACCACCAACAGCGGCAACAAGCCGGTGGAAACCGAGGTGAGCTACTCGCACGACAAGAGCCGTTTCTCGGACACCAGCGCCAAGGCCTCCGGTAGCCAGAGCCAATCGGCCTCAGCCTCGAGCTCCAGCCAGAATGACGTGAACTTCTCCAACCGCGAAGCTGTGGCCGTCTCGGGCAGCCGTTCCACTGCCGTCGCCGGCCGCCAGGACACCGCCGTGGCCAGCCGTCAGGACACCGCCGTGGCCGGTCGGACGGACCGCGCTGCGTCTTTCCAGGGCGCCGACGGCCGCGGCGCAGCCGCCAGCTCCAGCCAGTTCGCCGGTGCGCAGAGCTCGCAGTTCGCCGGCTCCCGGAGCACGCAATTCGCCGCCAGCGACCGTTCGCAATTCGCCGGCGCCTCCTCCTCGGCCACCAACCTGACCGACCGTTCGCAAAGCGCCAGCGCCAGCAGCTCTGCCTCGGCCTCGTCCTTCAGCGGCGAGCAGACGAATGTGCAGCAGCAAAACGACAAGGTCAGCCTCACCGTGCGCACGCGCATGCCCGAGTTCAACAATGCCAAGCCCCTGGGCGCCCAAGACCGCGTGCTGGCCTCGCGCCTGAGCGGTGAGTTCCAGAGCAACGGACTGCGCCTGGTGGCCGAGAACGACCTGCGCGCCGAGGGCGGGCGCATTCTGCCGATGTTCGAGATCAACAACAACGGTCGCATTACCCAGTTTGTGGATCTGATCCAGAAAAAAGGCATCGAGGCCGACGTCTGGGCCACCGGCCAGGCCAACTACACCATCGTGGGCACCACCCCCACCGGCACGCAGTGCAACGGCAACCTCTCCGTGCAGGGCCGTTTCATTGTCGGCAACGAGGTCTTCTTTGAAGATTCGCTGCAGGCCGCTGCCACCGGCAATGGCGACCAGGAATGCCGTGCCCGCCTGGGCATCGCGCTGGCCACCTCGCTGGCCAAGGTGCTGGGCGAGCGCGCCACCAAGGAGCTCAATGCCCGCAATTCGCGCGGCAGGGTCTACACCCTCTACCTGTACAGCGCCAGCCAGCTCAAGCGCTCCGACCGCCGCGAATTCCAGGACCTGCTCGAGAAAATCGAGGGCCTCAAAGCCAGCGCACCCACCTCCCAAGAGCGCTACATGGCCGTCAATGTGCAGTTCGCCGGCGACCTGTCGCGCGCCATCGACCGCATGCTCGACAAGCTGCCTTGGGACAAGGCCCAGGTTGTATCCGCTCCGGGGAGTAACAAGATCTGTGTCGGCATCGAAGGCTTTGGCGCCTGCCCCACCGACTTGCGCTGATAAAGGGCCCAGAGCATGAAGCGCTTCTTCGCGGCGGCCCTGGCGGTGCTGGGGGCCCAGGTGGCCCTGGCCCAAAATTTCCAGTACTACGTGTACCCGGTCCAGGGCATCACGGGCATCAGTCAGTCGGCCACCGGCGCGCCGCAGACCGGCCCCAAGTACAGCGGCATGATCAATGCCAAGTACGCCGACCTGTTCTTCACCGCACCGGTACAACAGGCCCTGATGCAGGGCTTTAGCGAGGAGGTGCGCAAGCGCTTTCCCCAGTCGGTGATCGGTGCCAACCAGATCGCCAGCACCCGATTTGGTAAATACGCTTATCAGCCCTTTAATGAAGTTGAGTGCAAGCCCAACTTCACGGCCAATTACAAGGATACGTTCGCCATTGCCATTGGCATCAGCCGCCTGTCGGCCTACATCAACCGCTATGGCAATTTCGTCGATGCGCTGATCCCGATCACCTACACGCTGCGCTTCGTCAAGCTCAACGGCGCCGATGTGGTGTTCGCCCGCAGCGAGACCATCTACACCCGCTACACCACCACCGCCGCCGAGTTCTTTGCCCCCGGCAGCCAGGAAATGTCCCCGGCTGTGGTCGAGCGCCTGCGTGGCGCCATCCAGACCGACGGCTTGAGCATGGTGGCTCGCCAGGTCGAGGCGGCCACCAAAGGTTTTTCGCCCAAGCAGACTGACATCAGCGTCACCGGCCGGGATGG
>JAIXPL010000081.1 GCA_027486255.1 Comamonadaceae bacterium | reverse complement strand
GGGGCTGCGCGGCCAGAGCTGCGTCGAATTCCGCCGCATGCGCGGCCAGCGAGCCCCGCGCGGGCCACTGCACCTCGAACTCGCCTTCCTGGGGAATGCATTCGCGCCGACACACCAGCCAGCTGGCCTTGAGCCGCACGTTCAACTGCCCGGCGTCGAAGCCGGGCGCCAATTGCAGCGGCACCGGCAGCAGCACCGTGCCTTCGTAGCCGTAGTTGGCCAGGTTGCCCAGCGGAAACTTGCGCGGCACAGGCCAGGCGATCGCCCCGGCCTGGGCGCCTGGCGGCAGCGTCCATTGCAGCTCGGTGGGCAGGCCCGAGTCGCCCGGGTTTTTCCAGTAGGTGTGCCACTGGGGCTGGTGCGTGAGTTTCAGGCCCAGCCACATGGGCTTGCCCGGCGCCAGTCCCTGCGGTGCGTGCACCAGCAGCTCGGCCTGGACCTGCTCGGTGCGCACCACGGCCGAGGGCGTGGCTTTGCCGCCCAGGGCGGCCTGCAGCGCGCCCTGCGCTTGCGCCGGCTGGGGGGCCAGACTGAGCAGGCTCCACGCCAGCAGGAGCAGCGCCAGTCGCAGAGGGGTTGAAAGAAACATCATGGGCGGGCAAGGGGTGCGCGCCACCGAAGGGCGCCAGAGGCGTGCGCGAGGCCGCGAGTTCCGCCAAATCGGGCTCGGCCTGCCGACGCGCACAGTGTGTCTGGATCATACGGCCGCCAGCGTGATCGGCACGGGACGGCTCGGCTCGGATAATCAGGCCATGTCTGTCCCCGCCGCCCCGCCGCGCATCGTACTGGCCACGCTCAATGCCAAGTACATCCATGCCTCACTCGGCCTGCGCTGCCTGCTGGCCAATATGGACCGGCATGGCCGGCCGGGTTTGCGCGAGGAGACGCTGCTGCGTGAGTACGTCATCGCGCAAAAGCCGCTGCAAATTGTGGAGGACCTGCTCGCGCTTGATCCAGAGGTCATCGGCTTCGGGGTGTACATCTGGAATGCTGTGCCCACCCTGCAGGTGCTGCGCCTCTTGAAGGCCCTGCGGCCCGGCATCAAGGTGGTGCTGGGCGGCCCGGAAGTCAGCCACGAGACGGACCAGCAGGAACTCTGCCGCTTGGCCGACCACGTGATCACCGGCTGGGGTGACGTGAGCTTTCCCAAGCTCTGCCGCGCCCTGCTGGACGGCCCGCCGCCGCTCATGAAGGTGATCGCCGGGGAGCAGCCCCCGCTGGACGAGCTGGCCCTGCCTTACGCCGAGTACAGCGATGACGACCTCGCACAGCGCCTGCTCTACGTGGAGGCCTCGCGCGGCTGCCCCTTCAAGTGCGAGTTTTGTCTGAGTGCTCTGGACAAAACCGCTTGGGCTTTCGAGCTTGACCGCTTCATGGCCGAGCTGGCGCGGCTGTTTGAGCGCGGCGCGCGGCATTTCAAGTTTGTGGACCGCACCTTCAATTTGAAGATCGAGCATTCCACGCGCATCCTGCAGTTTTTTCTGGACCGCATGCGCGGGCCTGAGGGTCAGCTGCCCGAGCGCTCGGAGGTCTTTGTGCACTTTGAGGTGGTGCCCGACAACCTGCCAGACAGGCTCAAGGCATTGATCGCGCAGTTTCCTGCCGGCTCGCTGCAGTTTGAGGTCGGCATTCAGAGCTTCAACCCCGAGGTGCAGCAGCGCATCTCGCGCAAACAAGACAACGAGAAGACCGCAGAGAACCTGCGCTGGCTGGTCACCGACAGCCGCGCGCATGTGCATGCGGATCTGATTTTTGGCCTGCCCGGCGAGACGCTGGAGAGCTTTGCTGCCGGCTTTGACCGCCTGCATGCGCTCGGACCGCACGAGATCCAGCTGGGCATCTTGAAACGCCTGCGCGGCGCGCCCATTGCCCGCCACACAGAGAGCGCGGCCATGGTCTACGACCCCGAGCCGCCCTACACCATCCTGCAAAACGACTGCGTCGACTTTCCCACCGTGCAGCGCGTGCAGCGCCTGGCGCGCTACTGGGACTTGGTGGCCAACTCCGGCCGCTTTGCGCAGAGCCTGCAGCTGCTGCTGGCCGGCCCTTCGGCCTTTGGCGCTTTTCTCGCCTGGAGCGACTGGCTGTGGCAAAGCACCGGCAAGACGCACGAGTTCGCGCATGAAAAGCTGGTCGATCTCTTGTTCGAGCACCTCACCCAGGTGCGTGGCTTAGCGGCCCCGCAGGTGCGCGCCGCGCTCCTGGCCGATTACCTGGCCAGCGGTGCCCGGGCCAAACCCCGGTGCTTGGCCCTGCTGCTGGACGCGGCCGCACCCGCGCAACGTGCCACCGGTGCAACGCGCGCTGAGCGCCAGGCCCGTCACGTCCACCAGGCCGACGCCCAGGCGCTTCGCGAGCAGATCCAGAAGGCCGCCGCCGCTGCCTGAGCCGGGCGCGTCATACTTGGCACCTGCTTGCCTGCTGAACCCACCCATGACCTTCACTACACCGCTGCCCCGCCACTGGGCCCACTTGAAGAGCCCGGACTTTGCCCGCCTGGATGCCGCCCGCACCGTGGCGGTGTTGCCACTGTCGGCCACCGAACAGCACGGCCCACACCTGCCGCTCGGCGTCGACACCGATTTGCTCGAAGGCGTGATCGCCCACACCCTGCCGCAGCTGCCGCCCGAGCTGCCCGTGCTGCTGCTGCCCACGCAGACCGTGGGCCGCAGCATCGAGCACGAGGCCTTTGCCGGGACGCTCACGCTGGACAGCGATGCGCTCCTTCAGGGCTGGCTGGACATCGGCCGCGGCGTGGCCCGCGCAGGCGTTAAAAAGTTGCTGCTGCTCAACTCCCATGGCGGCAATGTCTCCAGCATGGACATCGTGGGCCGCGAGTTGCGCGCGCGGCACGGCCTGACCGTGCTGATGGTGAACACCTTCGGCCTGAAGCTGCCCGCCGAGGTGCAGGCGCTCTTTCCCCCCGATGAACACCGCTTTGGCGCGCACGGCGGCGACATCGAAACCTCCATGATGCTGGCCCTGCATCCCGAGCGGGTGGACATGGCGCAGGCTCAGCATTTCGCCTCCAGCAGCCAGCAGCGCGCCCAGCGCTACCCCGTGCTGGGCGATGGCCAGAGCGCCAAGCTGGCCTGGGCGGTGCAAGACCTCCACCCCCAAGGCGCTGCTGGCAATGCCTCGGCGGCCACTGCCGAAAAGGGCCGCGCCGTGCTGGAGGCCTCGGGCCGCGTGCTGGCGCAGCTCCTGGCCGAGGCCTGCGAACTGCCGCCTTTTTGAAGCGACCAGCTTGGCCATGAACGAGTTTTGCCTGGTCACGACCACCACCGATGACCATGCGCACGCCCGGGCTCTGGCAGCGCAGATCGTGCAGGCGCGCCTGGCCGCCTGCGTGCAGGTGGAGGCCATCGAGAGTTTTTTTGAATGGCAGGGCCAGCAGGAAGCGGCGCCCGAGTGGCGCCTGTCCATCAAGACGCGCGAGCCGCTTTACGCCGAGTTGGAGCGATTCATTCGCGCCCACCACCACTACGACACGCCGGAAGTGCTGTGCCAGCCCATCACCGGTGGGTCTGCCGAGTACCTCGCCTGGCTGCGCGCGCAAACCACACCGCCGATGCAGGCCTAGCGGTTTTTCCCCTCGTTCTCTCTCGCGCACTTCCGTAGGAGCCCAGCCCTCTGGGCGATTCGTGCCGATCAGCCGGCCTGTCTGTCGGGCCACGAATCGCCCAGAGGGCTGGGCGCCTACTGCACCGTGCACAGGTTTGCCCTGGCTCAGGCGTAGCTCACCCACCCCTCATACGCCGGCCCGTCCAGGTGCGGCAGGGTGTTGTAGGTCAGGAGCGTGTGGCGCTTAGGGTTGAACTCGAATTCCGTCACCGAGGCATTGCGGATGCGCAGGTTCAGCTCGATGGTCATGTCGGGATGGAGCCCCAGCACCTGACCCACGGCGGTGGCGATCGGCCCGCCGCTGGAGACCAGCAGCACATCGCCCGTGTGCTGCGTGCGCACCCTCTCCAGCACCTCTTGAACGCCGCCCACCCAGTCGGCATAGGTCGGCATGCCCTGCGGGCTGCTGCGGCCGGCCATCCAGTCCTGCATCGCGCGCCGCAGCAGGCGGAAGTGATGACGATAGAGCTCGGGCGTGTCGGGCTTGGCCAGTGGCCCCTCGTGCACAGTGGCAATGAGTGCATGGCTGTCGTATTCGTTCAGCCCTGGCAGCGCGGCGGCGGGCAGAGCCTGACCCAGGCCCTGCGCAATGCCCGCATGCGTCTGGACTTGTCGTTGCAAGGTGCCCGTGAACGCCGCCTCAAAGCGCTGGCCGCGGCTTGCAAAGTACTCCCCCAGCCGCAGCGCCTGGCGCTGGCCGAGTTCGCTCAGCTGGTCGTAGTTGTCAGCCCCGAACGAGGCCTGGCCGTGACGTACAAGATAAAGCGTGCCCATGAATCGATTGTCGGCATCCCGATGCAGGCACGCAGTCCCAGTTGCGACCCGGCGGCAGCGTGACCTGTAGGAGCCCAGCCCCCTGGGCGATCTGTGTCTGTCGGCTACCCGTGTCTGCACGCCAATAATCGCCCGGAGGTCCGGGCTCCCACAGGGTGCCATTGGTCCACGCGCCTCCTGTAGGAGCCCAGCCCCCTGGGCGATCGGCGCCTAGCAGGTCTAAATCCGCACGCGCCCGTCCACACAGGTCACGGCGTCGCCCCCCACCCACACCTGGCCGGCGCTGTCGCGCAGCAGGTGCACCTGACCTGCACGCCCCAGGCACACGCCCTGGCTGGCCAGGTAGCGCTCAGGCATCAGGCCCTCGGCCATCAGCCACTGGGCCAGGCTGGCGTTGAGGCTGCCGGTCACCGGGTCTTCGTTGACGCCCATGGGCGCGGCAAAGCCGCGGACTTCCAGGTCGGGCGAAGCCTCGCGGGGTCGTTCGGTGCCGGCAAAAGCGCGTGCTTCGCGGTTGCGCTGGGCGATCAGCGCCACGCGCTCTTCGTGCGGGTAGGCCGCCGCCACGCCCACCTTGGCGCCCAGTGCCACCAGGCGGGCATGGTCGGGTTGCAGGCCCAGCACGGTCTCGGGCGCATCCAGCAGCAGGCCGTGCCACAACGGGCCGTTGTCCAGGCGCTGAGCAGCGCGCACCTGCGTGGGCTGCAGCCCTAGCGCCTCGGTGATGCCCCCCAACAGTTCGGAGGCGATCTCGCTGCGCTGGAGCGGCGGCGCTGCAAAGGCCAGGCGCTGACCTTCGCGCCGGATCTTCACGAGCCCAACAGCGCACTGCTGCACGATGAACGCCTCATCGTGGGGCTGACCACCCGCCTCCAGCCAGGCGTGGCAACTCCCGAGCGTGGGGTGGCCGGCAAAGGGCAGCTCGCCGCCGGGCGTGAAGATGCGCAGGCTGTAGTCGGCGCCCGGCGCGGTAGGCGGCAGCACAAAGGTGGTTTCGGACAGGTTGGTCCATCGCGCAAAGCGCTGCATGGTCTCCTCACCCAGGCCCGAGCCATCGAGCACCACGGCCAGGGGGTTGCCCTGGTAAGGCTGGCGCGTGAAAACGTCGACCTGCTTGAACGCGCGCATGGCTCAGCTTCCTGAAGCAGTGGACGGTGTGCGGCCCGCCAGCCGGCGGCCCAGCAACACCGTGCCGAGCACCGCCGCGGCAAAGCCCAGAGTCAGGGCGTCAATCCGCTCGCCCAGCAGCGGCACCGCCACCACCATGGACATGAAGGGCTGCAGCAACTGCACCTGGCTCACGCGCACGGTGCCCCCCAAGACCAGACCCCGGTACCAGGCAAAAAAGCCCAGCCACATGGAAAACACCGCCAGGTAGGTCAGAGCCGCCCAGGCGGATCCGGCCACCGGCTGAGCCGGCCAGCTCAGCCAGGTGCCTGGCAGGGTCAGCGGCAGGGACAAGAGCAGCGCCCAGCAGATCACCTGGGCTGGTGGCATGCGCGTGGCCAGGCGCGCGCCCCAGGCATAGCCCAGGGAGGCGCAGACCACGGCCAGCACCAGCAGGCCGTCGGCGGGGTGCAGGCTCAGGTCGGCAGTGCCTGGGCGCAGCAGGGCGTAGCTCATCACCAAGGCACTGCCCAGACCGGCGCAGCCCCAAAAGGCCAGGGGTGGCCGCTGGCGCTGCAGCACCGCGCCGGCAGCGGCCGTGACCAGGGGCATCAGCCCCAGGACCACGCTGGCATGCACTGCCTCCACATGGCGAAGGGCCACCGAGGTGAGCAGGGGAAAGCCGAGCACCACGCCCACGGCCACCATGGCCAGCGCCGGCCAGTCTTGCCGCGCCGGCCAGGGCGCACGCACCCAGGCCAGGTACAGCGCCGACAGCGCCGCTGCGCCCAACGCACGGGACAAGGCCACGAACACCCCCGACAACTGCGGCGCCTCGGGCGTGCCCACGGCCAGTCGCGTCATGGGCAGCGTGACCGAGAACATGGCCACGCCCAACAGGCCCAGCCAGAGCCCTCGGCGCGCATTGGCCCGCTCGGCATTCACCGCAGCAGCATCCACACGCCCGTGGCCGTGAGCACCCCGGCCATAGCGCGGTTGAACCACACCAGGCGCTGCGCCGTGCCATCAGGCCCTGCCAGCCAGCCGCGCAGCAGGGAGCCCACCAGGGCGTAGGTCAGGTTGCTGGTGAAGGCATAAAACAGCATCACGGGCAGCACCCAGGCAAAGCGCAGGCCGGGGTTGTCCTGGCCGGCCACCCAGCCGCTGACAATCGCCAGCGCCAGCATCCAGGCCTTGATATTGACGAACTGCAGCGCCACGCCCTGCACGAAGCCCACTTTCAGCGACTCGTCCGAGGCCTGGCCCAGCTGGCGGGTGTGCGCCAGGCGCCAGGCCAGCCACAGAAGGTAACTCACCCCCACGACTTTGATGGCCCAGCCCAGTGCCGGCACAGCCACCACCAGGGCGCCCAGACCCAGGGCGCACAGGCTCAGCAGCACGCCCCAGCCCACGGGCACCGAGCAGACAAAGGGCATGGCCCGCCTGAGGCCAAAGTTGGCGGCCAGGGCGGTGGAGATGGTGGTGTTGGGGCCCGGCGTGAAGGTCATGGCCGTGGCCAGCACCAGCAGGGTCCAGAGTTCAGACAAAGGCATCAGGAAATGGCAGATCGTGCGGGCCGCCATCATGGCACAGCCGGGCTCTTGAAAACGCGACCCAAGTCCCCATGTCGGCTTCCATGAGCACACAAACCCATTCCTTCCAGGCCGAAGTGGCGCAGCTGCTGCAGCTGGTCACTCACTCGCTTTATTCCAATCCCGATATCTTTCTGCGGGAGCTCATTTCCAACGCATCCGATGCCTGCGACAAGCTGCGCTTCGAAGCCCTGAACGACAGCGCCCTGTTTGAAAACACGCCGGACCTGCAGGTGAAGGTCAGCTTCGATGCGCAGGCCCGCACCCTGACCATCGCCGACAACGGCATTGGCCTGACCAAGCAGGAGGCGATGGACAACCTGGGCACGATCGCCAAGAGCGGCACGCGCGAGTTCATGGCCAAGCTCTCGGGCGACCAAAAGAACGACGCGCAGCTGATCGGCCAGTTCGGCGTGGGCTTTTACTCGGGCTTCATCGTGGCCGACCAGATCACCGTGGAAAGCCGCCGCGCCGGGACCACTGTCGAGGCGGGTGTGCGCTGGACCAGCGCGGGCACGGGCAGCTTTGAGGTGCAGGACATCGCCCGCCCCGAGCGTGGCACCAGCGTCATCCTGCACATGAAGGAAGACGCCTTGGAGTACCTCAATGCCTGGAAGCTCAAGGACATCATCAACAAGTACTCCGACCATATTTCCCTGCCCATCCTCATGCCGCAGGAAGAGTGGAAAGAGGGTGAGAACGACCAGCCCGGCCAGATGGTGGCCACCGGTGAATGGGAGACGGTGAACAAGGCCACAGCCCTGTGGACGCGTGCCAAGAAAGACGTCACCCAGGAGCAGTACGACGAGTTCTACAAGCAGATCAGCTACGACCACGAGGCACCGCTGGCCACCACGCACAACCGGGTGGAAGGCAGCACCGAGTACACCCAGCTCCTGTTCCTGCCGGCCAAGGCGCCGCATGACCTCTACAACCGCGACAAGGCCGCGGGCGTGAAGCTCTACGTCAAGCGCGTGTTCATCATGGACGACGCCGAGGCGCTGCTGCCGGTGTACCTGCGCTTCGTCAAGGGCGTGGTCGATTCAGCCGACCTGCCCCTGAATGTCTCGCGCGAGATCCTGCAGGAAAGCCGCGCCGTCAAGGCCATCCGCGAAGGCAACACCCGCCGTGTGCTCTCCATGATCGAAGACCTCGCCGCCAACGAGCCCGAGAAGTTCAAGACCTTCTACGCCGAATTCGGCGCCGTGCTCAAGGAAGGCCTGGGCGAGGACACGGCCAACCGCGAACGCATCGCCAAGCTGCTGCGCTTTGCCTCGTCCACCACCGACACCGTGAGCGTGGCCCTGGCCGACTACAAGGCGCGCATGAAGGAAGGCCAGGAGGCCATTTACTACATCACGGCCGAGACGCAGGCCGCCGCCAAGAACAGCCCGCAGCTGGAGATCTTCCGCAAGAAGGGGCTGGAGGTGCTGCTCATGAGCGACCGGGTCGACGAATGGGCCCTGTCATTCCTGCACGAGTTCGAGGGCACGCCCCTGCAGTCCGTGGCCAAGGGTCAGGTCGACCTGGGCAAGCTGCAGGACGAAGAAGAAAAGAAAGCCGCCGAGGAAGCCGAGACTCAGTTCAAGCCCGTGCTGGACAAGCTCAAGGAAGCCCTGAAAGACAAGGCCGCCGACGTGCGCGCCACCACGCGCTTGGTGGATTCACCCGCCTGCCTCGTGGTGCAAGACGGCGGCATGTCCATGCAGCTGGCCCGCATGCTCAAGGCCGCCGGCCAGCCCGCGCCCAGCGTCAAGCCCATTTTGGAGGTCAACGCCTCGCACCCCTTGGTCAAGAAAATCGAGGCGGCCGAAGGCAGCTTCGATGACCTGGCCCACATCCTGTTTGATCAGGCCCTGCTGGCCGAAGGTGGCCTGCCGGAGGATCCGGCGGCCTATGTGCGGCGCGTGAACGCGCTGCTGGCCTGAGAGCTCTTCGGCGTCCGCCATGACCCAGCCCCGCATCCTGGCCTTCGACATCTTCGGCACTGTGGTCGACTGGCACGGCTCCATCGTGCGCGAGGTGCAGGCCCTGTACCCGCAGGTCGATGCCAACGCCTTTGCGCTGGCCTGGCGCGCGGGCTACCAGCCGGCCATGCAGCGGGTGCGCTCAGGCGAGTTGGGCTGGACGCGCATCGACGAATTGCACCGGCTCATCCTTGAAGATCTGCTGCCTCGCTTTGGCCTGGCCCACCTGACGGAGCCTGAGCGCGTGCATTTGAACCGTGTGTGGCACCGCTTAGACGCCTGGCCCGACAGCGTCGCGGGCCTGGCGCGCCTGAAGACGCGGTACACGCTCAGCACACTGTCCAACGGCAACATCGGTCTGCTCACCAACATGGCCAAGCGCGCAGGCCTGCCCTGGGACTGCATTCTCTCGGCCGAGGTGTTTCGGGCCTACAAGCCCGATGCGGCCGCCTACCTGGGCGTGGCCCAGGTCTTTGATGTGGCGCCCGAGCAGGTGATGCTGTGCGCTGCCCACCATGAGGACCTCGCGGCCGCGCGCGCTTGTGGCCTGCAGACCGCCTACATCGAGCGGCCGCTGGAATTTGGCGCGCAGCACATCAAGGACGTCTCGCCCCAGCCGGGCAACGACCTGCATGCCCGCGACATGGGTCACCTCGCCGAGCTGCTGGGCTGCTGAAGGCGCGCTTCAGTCGAAGCCGCAGGCCTGGCGCACGGGTGCGCTCTCGGCGTCGGTGAGCAGCTCGATCAGCTGCTGGGCCGCTGCAGCGCCAGGGGCGCCGCGCACCACCGCTGCGGTGTAGACCGTCAGCAGCTCAAAGCCCGGCGGCAGCATGCCGCACAGCGACACGCCTGGGGTGTTGAGGATCTCGGTCACCTGGGTGCAGCCCACCAGGCCTTGTTGCCCGGCCTGGGCATCCCGGGCCATGGTGGCCATGGCCGTCTGGCCGTTGGGAAACACCCGCAGCCTGGAGGCCATGGTCTGGTCCAGGCCCAGGCGCTGCAGCACCTTCATGAAGTGGATGCCCGCTGTGGCCTTGACCGGGTCGGGAAAGTAAATCGCCTGGGCGGCGGCCAGCGTGCGGGCCAGGGCCGCCTCGTCGCGCACGTCAACCGCGGCCTGGCCCTGCGGCACGCACACCCCCGTCTTGACCACGCCCAGCGGCCGGGCGCTGCCTGGCTCCAGGCGGCCGGCCGCCATCAGGTCTGCAATCAGGGCGTCCGAGAGGATGATGAGGTCGCAGGGCGCACCCGCCAGCAGAGACTCCTTCATCTGACCCACGGCACTGAAGGTGCCCTGGATGGACAGGCCGGTGAGTGCCTGAAAGCGAGGCTGGATGCGGTTGACCAGGCCGTTGGCGGCGCCGCCGCTGAGCAGGTTCAAGGCGTTCATACGAGGCAATCGGCCAGACTCAGTCGAGCTTGATGTTGGCGGACCTGATCACGCCCGCCCACTTGGCGATGTCGTCGTTCAGGTACTTGGTGAAGGCCGCTTGGTTCATGACCATGGGCACGGCACCTTGGCGGCTCCACTGCTGCTTGAGCTCAGCCGTACCCACAATCTTGCTGATGGCGTCGTTGAGCCGGTTCACCACTTCCTGCGGCGTGCCACGGGGAGCCATGATGCCCAGCCAGATGGTGGACTCGTAGCCGGGCACGCCCGCTTCGCTGAGCGTGGGCACCTCGGGCAGCACGTCAGAGCGGGCGCGGCCGCTGGTGGCCAGGGCCTTGACCTTGCCGGCCTTGACCTGTTCGGTCATGGTGGTGACGGCATCGAACATCAGCTGCACCTGGCCGCCAATCACGTCGGTGCGGGCGCCGGAGCTGCCCTTGTAGGGCACGTGCACCACGTCAATGCCCGCCATGCTCTTGAGCAGCTCGCCGGCCATGTGATAAGGCGTGCCGGGGCCCGAGGAGGCGTAGTTCATCTTGCCCGGGTTGGCCTTGGCCTGGGCGAGGAGCTCGCGCAGGCTGTTGGCGCTCACGCTGGGGTGCGCCACCAGCACCAGGTCAGAGTAATTGATGGGGGCCACGCCAACGAAGTCGCGCATCAGCTGGAAGGGCTTGTTCGGGATCAGCGTTTCGTTGACGGTGTGCGTGTTGCTCATCATGAGCAGGGTGTAGCCATCAGCGGGGGCCTTGGCCGCGAGGTCCGTGCCGATCACCGAGCCGCCACCGGGCCTGTTCTCCACCACAAAGCTCTGGCCCAGGCTGTCCGAGAGGCGCTGGGCAATGAAGCGGGCGTACACGTCGGCCGGGCCGCCTGTGGCAAAGGGCACCACGATCTTGACGGGCCGGTTCGGGTAGGCCTGAGCGCTGGCTGGGGCCTGCGCCATCACGGCGGCCAGGCCCACCAAGGCCAGGGCCGAGCGAATGAATTGCTTGCGTTGCATGAATGGGTTTCCTTGAAAGGGGTGGGGTGCTTACTCGACCTTGCCGATGCGCTTGACCACCTCGGCCATGCGCCGGGCGTCGGCTTGGACATAACGTTCGAAATCGGGGCTGTCCTGGTAGAGGATGGGGCTGCCGGCGTTGCCGATCACCTCACGCACCTTGGCGTCCTGGGCGGCGACGCGGGCGGCCGCACGCAGGCGCTGCGCGATCGGCTCGGGCGTGCCTGCCGGAATGAACAGGCCCGACCACTGGGCGTACTCCGCGTTGTAGCCCGCATCTTTGAGTGCGGGGGCATCAGGCATGCTCGTCAGCGCGCTCGTGCCCCAGTGGCCGAGCACGCGCAGCTTGCCAGCCCTGACGTGCTGCAGCACCGTGGCCGGGCCGGAGGAGACCGCCTCAATCTGTCCGCCCAGCAGGGCCACCACGGCCGGCCCCGCGCCCGTGAAGGGCACGTGCGTGAGCTTGATGCCGGCGGTCTGCGCCAGGATTTCCATGGGCACGTGCATGGTGCCGTAATTGCCCGAGGAGCCGTAGTTGATGCCACCGGGGCGGCGCTTGGCGTCGTCCACGAAGTCCTTGACGGTTTTCCAAGGCGAATCGGCCCGCACGGCCAGAACCGTCGGATCGGCGGTGAAGCGCGCGATCGGACGCAGGTCCTGCAGCGCAAACATGGCCGGGCGGTTCAGGATCACGTCGGCTTCGGGGATCACCGTGAGCGAGGACAGCGCCATGAGCACGGTGTAGCCATCCGGCTTGGCCTTGGCAGCCAGGCCCATGCCGATGCCGCCACCGGCACCGGCCTTGTTTTCAATGACGACGCTTTGGCCGAGTTCGCGCGAGAGCGCCTCGGCCACGGGGCGGGCCACGATGTCGGCCAGGCCGCCGGGCGGGAAGGGCACGATCATGGTGATGGGGCGGGCGGGCCAGGCGCCCTGTGCGCTCGCCCAGGTGGCGGCGCCCAGCAGCAGGCTGCCCAGAAGCAAGGAACGTCGTTGCATGCGTGTCTCCATAGTGAACAGGCTCAATGAGTGAGGTGGGGATTGTTTACGATCCTAAGTGCCCCAGTGGGCTGCTCCGACTCTGGGATTCCCTAGTCGGGTATGGCTTGCACCCCGGGGCTGCTCAGGGGCCTGTGTGTGGGGCCTTCAGGCCACCAGCGGCGCTTGCAGCATGGCCTCGGTCTGCTCCACCAACATGTCGACCTGGCCTTTCCAGTAGTCGCTGGAGCCGAACCACGGGAAATTGGGCGGGAAGATCGGGTCGCTCCAGCGTTGGGCCAGCCAGGCGCTGTAGTGCACCAGCCGCAGGGTGCGCAGCACCTCAATGAGCCGCAGCTCGCGCCGGTCCAGTTCGCGGAACTCCTCGTAGCCGTCCACCAGGGCGCCCAGTTGCTGCAGTTGCTGGGGGCGTTCTCCTGACAGCAGCATCCACAGGTCTTGCACGGCGGGGCCCGTGCGGGCATCGTCCAGGTCCACAAAGTGCGGTCCGGCCCCCGGGCTGCCTTCCGGTGTCCAGAGGATGTTGCCCGGGTGGCAGTCGGCATGCAGGCGGATGAGCTGCAGCTCGCTTTGGCCCGCCACCTCGTCCCAGATGCCGCGCGCCACCTGCAGCGCCTCCTCGAAAGCACGCTCCCAGCGCGAGGCCATGTCCAGCGGCAGGTAGTTGCCCGCCAGCAGCACCTGGCGGCTCGCCTCACCGTAGGTCTGAGGGTTCAGAGCCGGCCGGTGCATGAAAGGCCGCTGCGCGCCCACCGTGTGCAGCCGCCCCAGGAATCGGCCTATCCATTCCAGCACGTTCAGGTCTTCGAGCTCAGGCCTGCGCCCGCCCCGGCGCGGGCTCACACTGAAGGAAAAGCCCGCGTGGTGGTGCAGCGTGTGGCCCTGCAGCACCAGGGCGGCCACCATGGGCACCTCGGCCGCCAAGAGCTCGGCGGCCAGCGCATGCTCTTCTTCAATTTGCGCATCGCTCCAGCGCCCGGGACGGTAAAACTTGAGCACCACGCTCTGCCCCGCGGCCAGGCCGGTGTCGGGCGCGGCGTCTTCCAGGCTGGCCTGGTACACCCGGTTTTCATAGCTCGACAGCGCCGTCAGCCGCCCGTCGCCAAAAAGCCCCACGCTGGCCAGGGCATCCAGCACCACGTCGGGGGTTAATTGGTCATACGGATGCAGGCTTTCGGCGGTCATCTGGGGATTGTGCCCCCTGATACTTGACGCTAAAGATATGCATGCATATTATTTGCGCTTTCTGGAAATCGATTTATCCCCCTCTGAGGAGACAAGGCATGTCTGCAGCTGAAAATTCTTTGCCAGTGCTCGTGGCCGGTGGTGGCATCGGCGGCGTCGCCGCCGCCCTGGCCTTGGTGCGTCAGGGTTTCAAGGTCCAGGTGTTCGAGCAAGCGCCCGAAATCGGCGAAATCGGTGCGGGCATCCAGCTTGGCCCCAATGCCTTCCATGCCTTCGACGCCTTGGGCGTGGGCCAGAAGACCCGCAGCCGCTCGGTGTTCACCGACTTCATGGTGATGCACGACGCGCTCGACGGCTACCAGGTCGGCAAGATCCCCACCGACGACAAGTTTCGCCAGCGCTTTGGCAATCCCTACGCCGTGATCCACCGCGCCGACGTGCATTTCTCCCTGCTCGAAGGCGCGCAGGAGAGCGGCCAGGTGGAGATCTTCACCAGCATCCGCATCGAGCGCGTCGAGCAGGACGCCGAGGGTGTGACCATCACCGACCAGCACGGCAAGCGCTACCGCGGCGTGGCGCTCATTGGCGCCGATGGCGTCAAGTCCGTGGTGCGCGAGCAGTTTGTGGGCGATGCGGCCCGCGTCACCGGCCACGTGGTGTACCGCGCCGTGGTCGACCAGAAGGACTTTCCTGACGAACTCAAATGGAACGCGGCCAGCATCTGGGTGGGCCCGAACTGCCACCTGGTGCACTACCCGCTGCGCGGTGGCGAGCAGTACAACGTGGTGGTCACCTTCCACAGCCGCAAGCAGGAAGAGTGGGGCATCACCGAAGGCAGCAAGGAAGAGGTGCAAAGCTACTTTCAGGACATTCTTCCCAAGGCCCGCCAGCTGATCGACCTGCCCAAGAGCTGGAAGCGTTGGGCCACGGCCGACCGCGATCCCATCGGCCAGTGGAGCTTTGGCCGCGTCACCTTACTCGGCGATGCCGCGCATCCGACCACGCAATACATGGCCCAGGGCGCCTGCATGGCCCTCGAAGACGCCGTCACGCTGGGCGAGGCCTTGCGCGTGACGGGCAATGACTGGCCGCGCGCACTCGAGCTCTACCAGCGTTCGCGCATCGCCCGCACTGCGCGCATCGTGCTGTCGGGCCGGGAGATGGGCCGCATCTACCATGCCAAGGGTGTGGAGCGCCTGGTGCGCAACGACCTCTGGCGCGGCCGTTCGCCCGAACGCTTCTACGATGCCGTGGAGTGGCTCTACGGCTGGAACGTAGGCAACTGCCTGGCCCAGGAGCCTCAATCGCAAGAGGCCGCAGAGCCTGCACTCGCCTGAAACCTCCAAGGAGACACGACATGAGCAACGACCTCGGCCGCCTCGAAGACCTGCCGATCGACTACCGCGACCAGCTCACCAGCGAAAACCTGGTGCCCCTGTGGCCCAGCCTGCGCGGCGTGTTGCCGCCGCACGTGCCCACGCGCAAGACCCAGCCCACGCACTGGGCCTACCAGGCGATCAAGCCGCTCTTGCTGCGTGCCGGTGACCTCACGCCGATTGAAAAAGCCGAGCGCCGCGTGCTGGTGCTGGCCAACCCCGGCCACGGCCTGGAGAAGATGCAGGCCAGCGCCGCCATCTACCTGGGCATGCAGCTTTTGCTGCCCGGCGAGTGGGCGCCATCGCACCGCCACACACCGAATGCGGTGCGCATGATTGTGGAAGGCGAAGGCGCTTACACCACCGTCGACGGCCAGAAGTGCCCCATGAGCCGGGGCGACCTCATCCTCACGCCCACGGGCCTGTGGCACGAGCATGGCCACGACGGCACCGACCCAGTGATCTGGCTCGACGTGCTGGACCTGCCCCTGGTGTACTACATGGAGACCTCGTACCACGTCAACGGCGAGCGCCAGCAGGTGCAACCGGGTCGGGGTGAGCGGGCTTATGGCCGCGGCGGCGTGGTGCCCACCCAGGTGTTCCAGAGGAGCGGCAAGCGCTACCCCATGCTGCGCTACCCATGGGTGGAGGCGCGGGCCGCGCTCGAGGCCATGGCCGCCGATGAGCCCGCACTCGAGTGCGTGCAGGTCACCTACGTGAACCCCGAGACCGGCGAGGACGCCGAGAACATCCTGGGCTACTACGCCCTGATGCTGCGCCCGGGCCAGACGCTCAAGCTGCCCGCCCGCTCGCCCGCCTGCGTGTTCCATCAGATCGAAGGCCGTGCCCAGGTGCAGGTCAGCGGCAGCGACTTCACCCTCGAGGCCGCCGACACCTGCTGCGCCCCCGGCTACGAGGCCGTCACCTTGCGCAACCTCTCGGCTGACCAGCCGGCCTTCCTGTTTATGGCCGATGAATCGCCGCTGCACCGCAAGCTCGGCGTGTACGAAGTGCGCGCCTGATTCTTTCTCTGCCCTCGTAGGAGCCGAGCCCCCTCGGCGATGCGGCGCATGCCTCGTTACACCGAGGTGCGCCACGAATCGCCGAGGGGCTCGGCTCCTACAAAGATCCACAAGCTATTTGAACAATGACCTCCTACCTCTTTCCTCCTGACGCCATTCCTTCCCTCGCGATCCGCGGGCGCGCCGAGCGCTACCCTGTGGGCCGCATCTTCTGCGTGGGCCGCAACTACCATGCGCATGCCGTCGAGATGGGCCGCCCCGTCGACAAGTCTGCCGAGCGCGCCTTCTACTTCACCAAGACGCCGTCCACCCTGGTCGAGTCCGGCGCCACCGTGGCCTACCCGCCCGAAACCAAGAATTACCACTTTGAAATGGAGCTGGTGCTGGCCATCGGCAAGCCGGGCTTTCGCGTCAAGGCGGCCAATGCGCACGAGCTGGTCTACGGCTATGCCGCCGGCTTGGACATGACGCGCCGCGACCTGCAGCTGGTCGCGCGCGACAAGGGCCGCCCTTGGGACACGGGCAAGGACTTCGAGCAATCGGCTGTGTGCACCGAGATCGTGCCCATGCCTGGCGTGGTGATCGAGGACGCGGCCATTGCCCTGGAAGTCAACGGGCAGACCCAGCAAAGCTCCAACGTCGACAAGTTGATCTGGAACATCCGCGAGATCATCGAAGACCTCTCGCTCTATTACCACCTGCAGCCCGGCGACCTGATCTACACCGGCACACCCGAGGGTGTGGGTGCCGTGGTACCCGGCGACACCATCACCGGCCGCGTCGCCGGTGTGGCCGAGCTCTCGCTCACCATCGGCGCTGCCGCTTGATTCACTTGGAGACGCACGCATGAAGCTCTACAACTTCTTTCGCAGCGGTACCTCGCACCGCCTGCGCATTGCGCTGAACCTCAAGGGCCTGCCGGTCGACTACATCCCCGTCGACCTGCGCACCGAGCAGCACCTCAAAGACGAATTCAAGGCCATCAACCCGCAAGGCCTGGTGCCTGCGCTGGTCGACGGTGAGCGCGTCATGACCCAGTCGCCCGCCATCATCGAGTGGCTCGAAGAGCGCCATCCCACGCCCGCCTTGCTGCCGGCCAACCCGGAGCAGCGCGCCCGGGTGCGGGCGCTGGCCGCCATCGTGGGCTGCGATGTGCACCCCATCAACAACCGCCGCATCCTGGAGGCCCTGCGCCACCAGTTCAAGGCCGATGAAGCGGCCATCAACGCCTGGTGCGCCACCTGGATCACCGACGGCTTCGATGCCTTCGAGGCCCTGCTCGCGGCCGACCCTGCGCGCGGCGACTTCTGCTTCGGCGGCCAGCCGGGCCTGGCCGATGTGTACCTGGTGCCGCAGGTGGAAAGCGCACGCCGCTTCAAGGTCGACATGGCCCGCTGGCCACTCATCAGCGCCGTCGATGCCGCCTGCATGAAGCTCGACGCCTTCCAGAAGGCCGCGCCCCTGCAGCAGCCTGACGCTGCCTGACGCCGCCTGAGCCCACCACCCCGAACCACCGTCCACACTGGAGAACAGCCCCATGAATATCCGTCTGAACCGTCTCCTGGCCACAGCCGCCCTGGGCCTGGGCCTGGCCGCCGCCTTTGGCGCGCACGCCGACCCGAGCTTTCCCAACAAGCCCGTGACCCTCACCACGGCCTTTCCCCCCGGCAGCGGGCCCGATGCCGTGCTGCGCCAGGTGGGCGACAAGCTCTCCAAGCTCTGGGGTCAGCCGGTCCTGATCAACAACCGCCCGGGCGGTGGCGGCTTCATTGCCATCGAGGCCGTGCGCCGCCTGCCGGCCGATGGCTACAACCTCTTGCAGCTCGACAGCGAGCATCTGTCGGCCCTGCCCCTGCTCTACAAGAGCCGCAACTTCGTCACGCTGGAGAACTTCGATCCGGTGGCCATCTTGTTCCGCACGCCCTTCCTGGTGGCGGTGTCCACGGATTCGAAGTGGAAGGACATGAAAGACCTGATCGCCGACGCCAAGGCCAACCCCGGCAAGCTCAGCTTCGGTTCATGGGGCGTGGGCAGCCCGGGCCACCTGGCTGGCGAGCAGCTGGATCTGCAGGCGGGCCTGGACATGACGCATGTGGCTTACCGCGAGGTCTCGCAGCTGTTCACCTCGGTGGCTGCGGGCGAGCCGGCCTGGAGTATGGCCTCCATCCCGTCGAGCCAAGGCGTCTTCAAGGCCGGCAAGCTGCGCTACATCGCCGTGGCCGCGCCCAAGCGCATCCCGCAGATGCCGGATGTGCCCACCGTGCAGGAAGCCGGCGGCCCCGCCAACTTCGACATCAACTCTTTTGTGTCGCTGGTGGCGCCCAAGGGCCTGTCTGCTGAGGTGTCGGCCAAGATCAATGCCGACGTGCAAAAGGTGCTGGCCGACCCCGAGGTCAGAACCCGCTTCAACACCTTTGCCTTCGAGACCCTGAACTGGACCCCCGCCGAGATCCGCCGTCAGGCCGATCTCAAGTTCAAGACCTACGAGCAGCTGGTCAAGCGCAAGAACATCAGCTTGGACTGAGGCGGCCTCAGGCCGCGCCGAAGCCGCCCCCGCCTGGCGTCTGAATCTCGAACACATCGCCCGCCTCCATCTGCACCTGGCCGATGTGGCCGAGTTCCTCCGTCTGTCCGTTCGCGCGCAGTACCCGGTTGATGCCCACCGCGCCCGCTGCGCCGCCAGCCAGGCCAAAGGCCGGATGGATGCGGCCGTTGGAGAGGATGCCCGCCGTCATGGCTTCGAGGAATTCGATGCGCCGCACGCCGCCGTCGCCACCGCGCCAGCGGCCGGCACCGCCCGAGCCCTCGCGGATGGCGTAGCTTTGCAGGCGCACCGGGAAGCGGAATTCGAGCACCTCCGGGTCTGTCAGGCGCGAGTTGGTCATGTGGGTCTGCACCACGCTCGTGCCCGCATAGCCGCCGCACAACTGGCCCTCGTCATTGAAGAGGCCGCCGGCACCGCTGCCGCCGGAGATGGTCTCGTAGTACTGGTGGCGCGTGTTGCCGAAGGTGAAGTTGTTCATGGTGGGCTGGCTGCCTGCCATCACGCCCAGCGCCCCGAAGAGGGCGTTGGTGATGCAGCTGGAGGTCTCCACATTGCACGCCACCACCGAGGCCGGCGGCAGGGGGTTGAGCATGCAGCCTTCAGGAATGATCACCTTCAGGGGCTTGAGGCAGCCTGCGTTGAGCGGAATGTCGTCGTCCACCAGGGTGCGGAAGACGTAGAGCACGGCGGCCATGCACACCGCGCGAGGCGCGTTGAAGTTGTTGCTCTGCTGCGGTGAGGTGCCGCTGAAGTCGATCACGGCGCTGCGCGATGGCGTATCCACCGTCACCTTCACCGCAATCTGCGCCCCGTTGTCCAGCGGCAGGGTGAAGGCGCCGTTCTGCAGCCGCGTGACGACCCGACGCACCGACTCCTCGGCGTTGTCCTGCACATGGCGCATGTAGGCCTGCACCACGTCCAGGCCGAATTGCGCCACCATCTTGCGCAGCTCCTGCACGCCTTTTTCGTTGGCGGCGATCTGCGCCTTGAGGTCTGCCATGTTCTGCGGCGGGTTGCGGCTGGGGTAGGGCCCCGACTGCAGCAACGCCAGCATCTGCGCCTCGCGCAGCACCCCGCGCTCGACCAGCTTCACGTTGTTGATCTGCACACCTTCTTCCTCGATGCGCGTGGAAAAAGGCGGCATGGAGCCGGGCGTGGTGCCGCCGATGTCGGCATGGTGCCCACGCGAGCCCACGTAAAAGAGCGGGGTGTCCTGCACGCCGCCCTCTAGGAACACGGGTGTGATCACCGTCACGTCGGGCAGGTGGGTGCCGCCGTGGTACGGGTCGTTGAGCACATACACATCGCCAGGCTGCATGCGCCCGGCGTTCTCGCGAATCACAGTCTGGATGCTCTCGCCCATGCTGCCCAAGTGCACCGGCATGTGGGGTGCGTTGGCGATCAGCTGGCCTTCGTGGTTGAAGAGCGCGCAGGAAAAGTCCAGCCTCTCCTTGATGTTCACCGAGTAAGCGGTGTTCTGCAGCTGCAGGCCCATCTGCTCGGCGATGTTCATGAACAGGTTGTTGAACACCTCCAGCAGCACCGGGTCGACCGTGGTGCCCGCGGCATGGCGCTGCTCGCGCGGTGCCACACGTTCGAGCACCAGGTGGTCCAGCGCGCTGAGCTCGGCCTGCCAGCCGGGCTCCAGCACCGTGGTGGCGTTCTTCTCGGCAATGATGGCCGGGCCGGGCAGGCGGTCGCCGGGGCGCATGTCCTCGCGCACCACCAGGGCCGCATCGTGCCAGCGGCCACCGGCATACATGCGCACGGTCTCGCGGCGCGGCACTTCGCGCACGGGCGCGAGCCGATGGCTGGGCTCCTCGGGCGCCTCACCCGCCAGCACGGCCTCCACCGAGACCGCCTCAATCACCAGGCGCTTGCCCTGCATCAGGAAGGCAAAGCGCTGGCGATAGGCCTGCTCAAAGCCGGCCTGCAGCGCAGCCAGGGCACCAGCTTCCTCGTCCAGGCCACCGGGTGCCAGGGGCACCACCAGGGCGGCATCGCTGCCCTCGTAACGCAGGTGCACGCGGGGCTTGAGCGTAAGTTCTGCGACACCCGGCTGCTGGCGCGCCAGTTCCAGGCGGGCCGCCTCGCCCAGGCCGCGCAGGCGCTCGCGCAGGCGCGGCAGGCTGGCGGCCTCCAGCGGCAGTTCCATGGCTTCCTCGCGGATCACGCTTTGGTCGGCCAGGCCCATGCCGTAGGCCGAGAGCACGCCGGCCAGCGGGTGCACGAACACCGTGCGCATGCCCAGCGCATCGGCCACCAGACAGGCGTGCTGACCGCCCGCACCGCCGAAGCACTGCAGGGTGTAGCGCGTCACGTCGTAGCCCCGGGCCACCGAGATCTTCTTGATGGCGTTGGCCATCTGCTGCACGGCAATGGCGATGAAACCCTCGGCCACGTCTTCGGGGCTGCGGCCGATGCGCCCGGCCAGCTCGGCAAAGCGCGCCGCCACCGCCTCGCCGCTCAGCGGCTCGTTGCCACCCGGGCCGAAGACCTGGGGAAAGTAGGCCGGCTGGATCTTGCCCAGCATCACATTGGCATCGGTCACGGCCAGCGGCCCGCCGCGCCGGTAGCTGGCCGGCCCCGGGTTGGCGCCCGCACTTTGTGGCCCCACCCGCAGGCGCGCACCGTCAAAGCTCAGCAGCGAGCCACCACCGGCGGCCACGGTGTGGATGCTCATCATGGGTGCGCGCATGCGCACGCCGGCCACCTGGGTGTCGAACTCGCGCTCGAACTCACCCGCGTAGTGCGACACGTCGGTGGAGGTGCCGCCCATGTCAAAGCCGATGACGCGCTCATGCCCGCCCAGCTGCGCCGTGCGCGCCATGCCCACGATGCCACCGGCCGGCCCGCTCAGGATGGCGTCTTTGCCATGGAAGACCTGGGCATCGGTGAGGCCCCCGGAGGACTGCATGAAATACAGGCGCACGCCCGGCATCTCGCTGGCCACCTGCTCCACGTAGCGGCGCAGGATGGGCGAGAGGTAGGCGTCCACCACCGTGGTGTCGCCCCGGCTGACGAATTTCATCAAGGGGCTGCACTGGTGCGAGCTGCTCACCTGCGTGAAGCCCAGCTCGCGAGCGATGCGCGCCGCAGCCGCCTCGTGGGCGCTGTAGCGGTAGCCGTGCATGAACACGATGGCCACGCTGCGCAGGCCCCGGGCGTGCGAGGCGGCCAGCGCCGTGCGCAGCGCGGCCTCGTTGAGCGGGGCCATTTGCTCGCCGTGCGCGCCCATGCGTTCGTCGGCCTCAATGACCTCGCTGTAGAGCAACTCGGGCAGCACGATGTGGCGGTCAAACAGGCGCGGACGGTTTTGGTAGGCGATGCGCAGCGCGTCGCGAAAGCCCCGGGTGGTGACCAGCAGCGTGGGCTCGCCCTTGCGCTCTAGCAGGGCATTGGTGGCCACGGTGGTGCCCATCTTCACGCATTCGACCTGCTCGGGCGTGATGGGCTCGCCCGGCTGCAGGCCCAGCAGGTGGCGGATGCCGGCCACCGCCGCGTCGCGGTATTGCTCGGGGTGTTCGCTCAGCAGCTTGTGCGTGAGCAGGCTGCCGTCCGGCCGCTTGGCCACGATGTCCGTGAAAGTGCCGCCCCGGTCGATCCAGAACTGCCAGCGCTTGGAACTTGAGGTGTTCATGTGAAAGGTCCTTGAAGTACGCCAAGCCCTAGGCCGGCGAAGCAAACAGTCCAGTGGCGCCGCGGAACCGGCTTGGCCGGGCCGCAGGCGCCGCCCCCTGCCAGGGGGGATGCGGAGCGACACGCAGTGCGCGCAGCATGGGGGTGTTCACAAACTCGCCGCAGAACGTGCGGCCTGGTCATATACCCCGGAGAGCATGCGCAGCAGGCGGGCCAGCTCGCCGATGTCGCGGTTCAGGCCCTCGTCGGCCTTCAGGGCATTGATCAGGCAGCTTTCGCGGATCTCGCGGTAGCGTTGCACCATCTCGAAACCAGCGTCGGTGGAGGAGTAGGTCACGTCCTTGCCGTTCTTGCGCGAGGCCACCACGCCCAGGCCCTGCAGCTTCTTGAGGGCGTAGTTGATCAGGTGCGTGTCCTCGATGTTCATGATGAAGCAGATGTCGGCCAGGCGCTTGTCCCGCGCGCGGTGCGTGACGTGGTGCAGCACCAGCACATCGAGCGGCGTGAGGTCCTTCAGGCCCGCTGCCGCCATGCAGTGCACCACCCAGCGGTGGAAGGCGTTGCCGGCCACGATGAGGCCGAACTCGAATTCGCTCATCTCCGCGCTGTGCGGCGAGACCAGGTGCGCCGATGACACGATGGGTGCCGGCTGGCCCTGGGCTGGCTTGGACGGGGAAGGCTCGCCTTTCTTGGCCATGGAGTCACCTTGTTGGGGCGCAAAAGCGCTTCTATTCGGCAAATTATAGGAACCATGGCCACAATTTGTTGATGAATTGTCGGTAATTGGGGAATGTACGTACCGCGTTTGAGCCGGAGCTTCTTACAGTGGCATCACCGTTCCTCAACCCCTCACGGAGGCTCTTTCCATGAAGCGACGTTTCTTCCCCCTGGCCGGCGTGGCGCTGGCGATAACCCTCGCCGCAGGCACCGCCCAGGCGCAGACCAAATGGGATCTGGCCGCGGCCTACCCCAGCACCAACTTCCATTCTGAAAACCTGGTGCAGTTTGCCAACGAGGTGGACAAGGCCACGGGCGGCAAGCTCAAGATCACGGTGCATGCCAACGCATCGCTGTTCAAGGCCCCCGAGATCAAGCGCGCCGTGCAGGGCGGGCAGGCCCAGGCCGGCGAGATCCTGCAGGCCAATCTGCAGAACGAGTGGCAAATCTACGGCGCTGATGGCCTGCCATTCCTCGCCGACAGCTATGACGAATCGGCCAAGTTGCAGGCGGCGCAAAGGCCGCTGGTCGAGAAGAAGCTGGCCGAGCAAGGCCTGGTCTACCTCTATGCGGTGGCTTGGCCGCCGCAGGGCCTGTACACCAAAAAGCCCATCAACAGCGCCGCCGACTTGAAGGGTATCAAGTGGCGCGCCTACAGCCCCGCCACCGCACGCATCGCCGATCTGGTGAGCGCACAGCCCGTGACGGTGCAGGCCGCTGAACTCTCGCAGGCGCTGGCCACGAACGTGGTCGAGTCCACCATGACCTCGGGCGCCACCGGCGTGGACAGCAAGTTGTTCGAGCACCTGAAGTTCTACTACGACCTCGAAGCTTGGCTGCCCAAGAACATGGTCGTGGTGAACAAGAAGGCCTTCGACGCCTTGGACAAGCCCACCCAGGAGGCGGTGCTCAAGGCCGCTGCGGCCGCCGAGGTCCGGGGTCAGGCCGCCAGCAAGCGCGTGAACCAGGAGACCAAGGACAGGCTCAAGGCCAACGGCATGCAGGTGCTGGCCCCCAGCGCGCAGCTCAAAGCCGACATGAAGAGGGTGGGTGAGGTCATGCTCAAGGAGTGGCTGGAAAAAGCCGGCCCTGACGGCAAAGCCCTGCTCGACGCCTACAGGCGCTGACCGTGCCTGCCCAGCCCCCCGCCCGCTCCGGTCTGCGGCGCCTGCTCGATGGCCTTTACGCCCTGGGAGGCGGCCTGGCCGCCCTCTGCGTGCTGGCCATCCTGGTGCTGATGATCGGTGCCTCCATCGGGCGCCAGCTCGACTGGCGGGTGTCCTGGGTCAACGATGTGGTGGCCTGGCTGTGCGCCGCCGCCGCCTTCCTGGGCATGGCCTACAGCTTTCGCAACGGCGACTTCGTGCGCGTGACCTTGCTGCTCGACTCCCTCGGGCCGGCCGCCAGGCGCAGGCTGGAAATCGCTTCCTTGGCCGTGGCCCTGGTGGCCATCGGCTACCTGGGGTACTGGGCGGCCTTGTTCACCTACCAGAGCTGGCAGTTCAAGGACATCGCCGGCAACATGGTGGCCATTCCCATCTGGATTCCGCAGATGAGCTTCGTGGTGGGTTCGGCCATCCTGGTGATCGCGGTGGTCGACGAGTGCGTGTGCGTGGTCCGTGGCGGCAAACCCAGCTACGTGGCCCGCGTCGAAGAGCGCCATGCGCGCGGTGATTTCTCCGAGGAGCTGTGATGGGCTTGCTTGAGATTGGCGGCCTGCTGCTGTTCCTGATGCTGCTGATGCTCTCCGGCGGCGTGTGGATCGCCATGACCCTGGCCATCGTCGCCTGGGTCGGCCAGGCCTTCTTCACCAACACGCAGCCGGGCATGAACCTCTTCTCCTCGTTCTGGGAAACCACCGCGAGCTGGGAGCTGGCGGCCCTGCCGCTGTTCATCTGGATGGGCGAGATCCTCTACCGCACGCGCTTGTCGGCGCAGATGTTCGATGGCCTGTCGCCCTGGCTCTCGCGCGTGCCGGGCCGGCTGATGCACACCACGGTGCTGGGCTGCGGCATCTTTGGCTCGGTCTCCGGTTCATCAGCGGCCACCTGCGCCACCATCGCCAAGGTGGCCCTGCCTGAGCTGGAGCGGCGCGGCTACGACCGCAGCCTCGCCCTGGGCTCGCTCTCGGCCGCGGGTGGCCTGGGCATTCTGATTCCGCCGTCCATCACCATGGTGGTTTATGCCGTGGCGGCCGACGCCAGCGTGATCCGCCTCTTCCTGGCCGGTTTCCTGCCGGGCTTTTTGCTCATGGGCCTGTTTTCGGGCTACATCATTTGGTGGAGCCTGCGCCACCCGGACAAGGTGCCCGCGGCCGAGCCACCGTGCAGCTTCGGGGAAAAACTCAGGCGCTCGGGCAGCCTTATTCCTTGCGGCCTCTTGATCGTGTTCATCGTGTGGGTGCTGGTGGCCGGCATCGCCACGGCCACCGAATGCGCGGCCTGGGGTGTGGTGGGCTCGCTGGCGATTGCGGCGGCTGGCCGCAGCCTGACTTGGCAGAACTTCTGGCAGGGCCTGGTGGGCGCCACGCGCGTGAGCTGCATGATCATGTTCATCCTGGCCGGCGCCGCCTTCCTCACCAAGACCATGGCTTTTACCGGCATCCCGCGCGAGCTGGCGGAATTCGTGCACGGCCTGAACCTCTCGGCCTACGGCTTGATCGCCGTGCTGGTGGTGGTCTACCTGATCCTTGGCACCGCGCTCGACGGCATTTCCATGATCGTGCTCACCAGCGCGGTGGTGTTGCCCATGGTGCAGAAGGCCGGCTTCGACCTGGTGTGGTTTGGCATCTTCATCATCATGCTCATCGAGATCGCCGAGATCACGCCACCTGTGGGCTTTAACCTCTTCGTGCTTCAGAACATGACGGGGGTAGACAGCAACCGCATCGCACGCATGACCCTGCCTTTCTTCGGCTGCATGATCCTGGCCATCGTGCTCATCACGGTGTTCCCCGGCATCGTCACCAGCGTGCCGAACTGGTTCATGGGACTCGAGCGCTGAAGGCGTATTGAGGGCGCGCCGCCCCTGCCTCAGAGTGCGTCGATGGAGGTGGAGGCCGGTGCGGCCTCGTTCGGCTGGTCGGCGATGGAGAAGCGGTCGTCGGTCCGGGTGTAAAAGCTCGCGCCAAAGCGGGCAATCGGTCTGTACTCGCGCAGGTTCACGCGCCAGGCCTCGGTGTCCACCAGGCCATCGCGGGCGGCCAGCCACTTGATGCGGCCGATGAAGACATAGCGGCTCGGGGTTTCGAGCTTTTCATGCAACACGCATTCAAATGCCACCGGCGACTCCTGAATGCGCGGCGGTGCCACGCAGTGCGAGGGCACGGGGGTCAAGCCCACCTCGGTGAGCTCGCTCACATCAGAAGGAAAGCTGTCGCCACAGGCGTGCATCTTGCGCGCCATGGGCTCGTCGGACATGTGCACCACAAACTCACCGTTGTGCAAGATGTTGGCGGCCGTGTCCTTGAGCTGGCCGTTGGCCAGGCGGTTGATGCTGATCATCAGGATGGGCGGGTCCTCGCCAATCATGTTGAACATGGAAAACGGCGCGGCATTGGCCACGCCATTGCGGCCCAGGGTGGTGACCAGGGCAATGGGCCGGGGCACGATCAGGCTGGCCATCAGCTTGTAGCGCTGGTAGCTGGTGATCTGCTCGAAATCAACTTCGGTCATGCAGGGTCTCTGCGCCAGGGCGCTGGGTGTCTGTGGGCTTTTGGCGAGCGGCAGATTCAGCCGCCAGGGCGAATCTGCCGCTGCGCCGCGTCTCAGACGATCACTTCGACCTTGGCCTTCTTGGCCACGGCCGTCCAGGTGGTGATTTGTGAGCGTATCAGCTTCACGAACTCGTCCCCGATCACGGGCGACTTGCGCGGCAAGGTTTGCAGATCTTCCAGCCGGCTTGCAATATCCGGCTTGGCCAGGATTTCGGGAATGAGCGCGCTCAGGCGCTGCGCGATGGGGGCAGGCAGGTTCTTCGGCCCCGACAGACCCAGCCATTGAGAGCCCGTCAGAGAGGAATAGCCCAACTCTGCAAACGTGGGAATTTGAGGGAAGGCAGGCAGCCGCTGGGGTGTGGACACGGCCAGGCAGCGCAGCGAGCCGGCTTTGAGCTGCGCCACGTTCGTGGTCACGGGGTCGAACACACCATCGATCTGGCCGCTGAGCAGGTCCTGCATGGCCGGTGCGCTGCCCTGGTAGGGCACGTGGTCATGCTCCGGAGCCTGACCTTCGATCTTGAGCAACTCGCCATACAGGTGGTTGGCCGAGCCAATGCCAGAGGTGCCATAGCGCACCGGTTTGGTCTTGGCCGCAGCCACGTACTGCGCCAGCGTCTGGTAGGGCGACTGAGCCCGCACCAGCAGCATCATGGGCGCTTCCACCAGCATGCCCATGTGGGTGAAGTCGTTGACCGGATCAAAGGGCATGCTGCTGCGCGTGGCCGTGGCATAGATGTGCACGGAGGCATGGCTGACCAGCAGGGTGTAGCCGTCGGCCGGCTGGCGAGCCGCAAACTCGGTGCCGATCAAGCCGCCCGCGCCGGCGCGGTTGTCCACCACCACCGTCTGCTGCAGGGCCTGCGAGAGGTGCGGCGCCATCAGGCGCGCCACGGTGTCCACCAAACCGCCGGGGGGGTATTGAACCGCCAGGCGGATGGGGCCCCGGGTGGGCCAGGCGGAGGACTGGGCATGGACCCAAGGGCTGGCCAGGGCTGCGGCACCCGCAGCCAATAGTTCACGTCGCTTCATGACAACTCCTAAAAAAGATGGGGGGTCTGCTCATGTCCGCCAGGGACGGTCATTGAGCGGGGACGATGGGCTTGAGCACAAGCTGTGCCACCCAGGCCTAGGTGCTGTGCAAGACCTTTTGTGCGCGTTCTGGTGCATGACGGTGAACAAGCGTGTCTCTTGCCCCGAAAATCGGCAGGCCGGCGGTGAGCCATGGCCTGGCGCAGATCTGGCATGCACGTCTTTGCAGCCTGTCATGCACGTCATTGGTGCAAATCACTCTGCTGACTTTAGAAGGATGAATGAATGCCCCCCAAGCTTGTGCGCAAGTACCTGCTGATCAACCCCAACACCAGCGCACTCACCACGCAGCGCTTGGAGGACACCTTGCGGCCTCAGTTGCCACAGGGCGTGGAGCTGGAGTTGCGAACCGCCTCGTTCGGCGCCAGCTACATCGCCTGCGAGGCCAGCCATGCGGTGGCCGCACATGCCTGCCTGGATGTCTGGGCCCAGGCCATTCAACCGCCATCCGCGCCTCTAGATGGTGTGTTGATCGGCTGCTTTGGCGACCCTGGCCTCTTTGCCCTGCGCGAGTCCAGCGCCTGCCCTGTCACGGGCCTGGCCGAGGCCTCCTTTATTCAGGCCGCTGCCCTGGGCCCCTTTGCCATCGTCACCGGTGGCGAACGCTGGAAGCCCATGCTTGAGCGGCTGGCCCAGAGCCTGGGTTATGGCCAGCAGCTGCGCCACATTGAAACGGTGGCACCCACCGGCGCGGCTTTGCTGGCAGACCCCGCCATGGCGCTGCAGTGCCTGGGGCAGGCCTGTCAGCAGGCCATGCGGCCGGGCGTACGCGCCATCATCATGGGTGGCGCCGGCTTGGCCGGCTACGCCAAACTCTTGCAGCCACACTGCCCCTTGCCCCTGATCGACAGCGTGCAGGCTGGCCTGGCGCTGCTGCTGGCCGGCAAGGCGCCACCGGCGTTGCGCACCGCCTCAGGCTTTATGGCGTCATGGGCGCACATGTCCCCTGCAATGACCGGCTTGCACGTGAAGAGCTGAAGCCAGGCCTGCGCTTGAGTTTGGCGGGGCTGAGTTCAAGACCCCGTCGTCCGGCCGGTCACCCGCGTGACACGGGTCAGGGCTTCCCCCATGCGGCGAGGTCCCGCGCAGAGGGTAGATTCCGCAGTCCTTTCCGAAACTTAGGAGTCACAGCATGCCCATCCATCGTTTCCGTCCTTCCCTGTCGCGCCTGGCCCTGGTCGCGGCACTGGCCGGCGTGTCCGCCCCTGTGCTGGCCCAGGCGCCTGCCCCCGCTGCAGCCCCAGCGCCTGCCTGGAAACAGGGCATGCCCGCCAACATGGCCACCAGCACCTTGGCCCCCTTGGCCGGCAAGCTCACGGTCACCCCGGCTTCCGAGATTCCAATTGACAGGATCAAGCTGCCCCCGGGCTTCAAGGTCGAAATCTGGGCCACGGGCTTGCCCGGCGGCCGCGCCATGGCGCGCGGCGACGACGGCAAGATTTATGTGGGCACCCGCGGCATCGGCCGCGTCTATGAGGTGACTGACAACGCCGGTCAGCGCAGCGTGCGCACCGTGGTCGACAAGCTCAACCAGCCTGCAGGTGTAGCCTTCCGCAATGGTTCCCTCTACGTGATGGCCATTGACAAGGTGCTGCGTTATGACGGCATCGAGAAGAACCCCGCTGCTGCACCGGTCGACATGACTGCAGCTTTCAAACTGCCCAAGGAGCCGCATCACAACTGGAAGTACATCGCTTTCGGTCCGGACGGCAAGCTCTATGTGCCCTTCGGTGCGCCTTGCAATATCTGCGAGCTGCCCACGGAGGAATATGCCCAGATTCGTCGCTACAACCCTGATGGTTCGGGCATGGAGGTGCTGGCCACCGGCGTGCGCAACTCGGTGGGCTTTGACTGGCACCCGGTCACCAAGGAGCTGTGGTTCAGCAACCATGGCCGCGACTGGCAGGGTGACGACACCCCCAACGACACCATGCACCGCCTGGTGCGCACCGGCATGAACGCGGGCTTCCCCTACTGCCATGAGGGCAAACTGCCGGACACCGATGTCAAGAAGGCCGACGCCTGCAAGGGCGTGGAGCCCCCAGTGGCCCTCATGGGCCCCCATACGGCCACCATGGGCGTGACCTTCTACACGGGTAGCATGTTCCCGGCCGAGTACCGCAATGTGCTCTTCAATGCGCGCAAGGGCTCGTGGAACCGCACCAAGAAGATTGGCTATGACGTGGTCATGGTCAAGGCTGGCGCCGATGGCAGCAACGCACGCGTCGAGCCCTTCATGACCGGCTTCATGGACGAGGCCACCCAGACCTTCTGGGGCCGCCCCGCCTATCTGATGCAAATGCCCGACGGCTCCATGCTGGTGAGCGACGAGCAGCTGGGTGCGATCTAC
Organism: Comamonadaceae bacterium; assembly: GCA_027486255.1. Classification (GTDB taxonomy): domain Bacteria; phylum Pseudomonadota; class Gammaproteobacteria; order Burkholderiales; family Burkholderiaceae_C; genus Polaromonas. The sequence continues at coordinate 11,387 of JAIXPL010000081.1, read as the reverse complement.
CGCGTCAGCTACAGCCGCTGAGTCTGGGATGCGTCGCCGACTCGACCTGCGAGTCTGGCTGTGGTTTGCTCTGGTCTGCTTGTCGGCCCCCTGGGCCCACAGCCAGACCTTGGCACCGCGGCTGGCCCTGTGCGGCGCCTGCCATGGCGCTGACGGGAACTCGCAAATCAAGGACTTTCCTTCCTTGGCGGGTCAGCCGCGCGTTTTTTTGGAAAACCAGCTGGTCCTGATTCGCGAAGGCATGCGTGACATCCCCGCGATGAAGGGCACGCTCCAAGGCGTGAGCGATGCGGAGATCACGGCACTGGCCAAGCATTACGCGGCCCTGCCGGTCAAGGCCTCGACCGCGCCCGCAGACGCCACGTTGTTTGAGCGGGGCCGCCGGCTCTCCAGCGAGATGCGCTGCGGCATCTGCCACCTGTCTGACTACCAGGGCCGCGAGCAAATGCCTCGCCTGGCCGGGCAGCGTGAAGACTACCTGCTCCATTCCATGCGCCAGTTCCGCACCAACCAGGCGGTGGGGCGCGACACCCAGATGGCCGCAGCGCTCTATGGCGTGTCTGACGATGATCTTCGCGCCATGGCGCATTACCTGGCCCGTGTCTCACCATGAGCTGTCTTGCCCTCGCGGCGTGAGTGGACCCCCTGATGATGAAAACCTGGCTTCTTGCAAGCTTGGCCGTTGCTGCTTGCCCTGCGGTGGCGCAGCAGGCCGACACGGCCCAGTCCTCGGGCGAGCCGCAGGCGCTGGCCCCTGTGCTGGTGCAGGGCGGGCGCCTGGCCCAGAGGCAGTTTGATGCGCCTGGCTCCGTGCATGTGGTGGAGGGTGATGCCATCCGCTCGGCGGGCCCGCAGGTCAATCTGTCAGAAGCGCTCGGCGCTGTGCCCGGCCTCGTCTCGCTCAACCGCAACAACTATGCGCAGGACCTGCAGATCTCCATCCGCGGCTTTGGCGCGCGTGCCGCCTTTGGCCTGCGCGGTCTGCGGCTGATCACCGACGGTATTCCCGCCAGCACCCCCGATGGGCAAGGCCAGGCCTCGACTGTGGCCCTGACCTCGGCCCAGCGCATTGAGGTGCTCACCGGCCCATTGGCGCAGATCTACGGCAACGCCTCCGGCGGCGTGATCCAGACCACCACCCGCGAGGCCGGCGACAAGCCAGAGGCTCAGGTGATGCTGGCCACGGGGGCCTATGGATTGCGCCGCACCGACTGGCAGGCCAGCAGCCGGCTGGGCCAGCAGGGCCAGGTCGGGCTGGTGGCCGACTACAGCACCTTTGACAGCGATGGCTGGCGCGCCAACAGCGCAGCCAAGCGCACGCATTTCAATGGCGTGCTGACCTATGACGCCTCGCCCGGCACCCGCATTCGCCTGGTGGCCAATCTGTTCGACATGCCCCTGGCGCAAGACCCGCTGGGCCTGACGGCCGCGCAGCTGACCGATCCTTCGGCTGCTGGCACCAATGCCGTGGCGCGCCGCACCCGCAAGATCGTCTCGCAAGAGCAGGTCGGTGCGGTCCTCGAGCATCGCATGGGTAACGGCCTGCAGTTCACCGCTCGCCTTTACACCGGCCAGCGCAGCAATCTTCAGTACCAGTCCGGCAACACCTGGGTTGGTTTGGAGCGGGAATTTCATGGACTGGGGCTGCAGTTGCAAGGCGAGCGCCGCCTGGCTCCTGAGCTGCGCATGAGCTGGGTCGTCGGCCTGGACCGTGAACGCTCGGGCGAACAGCGCCAGGGGGGCACCGCCTCTGGCGGTGAAAAGGCCGGGGCACCGACTCGCAACGAATGGAACGAGTCTGGCAACGGCGACGTTTTCGCGCAAGCCAACTGGCACCTCGGTGGCCGCTGGACGCTTATCACTGGTCTGCGTCGCAGCGAAGTGCAACTGCGCAGCCGTGATGACTACCTGACAGACGGTGTCGATGGCTCCGGCCAGGTGCGCTACCGCGCCACCAGCCCGGTGCTGGGTCTGACCTGGCATGCCACCGACCATCTGAATGTCTACGTGAACCACGGCAAGGGCTTCGAGACCCCCACGCTGGCCGAAGCGGCTTACACCACCTCAGGCAACACCGTGGTGGGGCGATTCAATCCGGCGCTGGCTGCGGCGCGCAGCCGTCACCTGGAGGCGGGCCTGAAGTGGAACGCCACCCCCTCCACGCGTCTGGACCTGGCGGCCTTCCGAATCGACACGCAGGATGAAATCGCTGCGGCCCTGTCCAGCAGTGGCCGGACCGCCTTTGCCAATGCCACGGGCACACGCCGCGAGGGGCTGGAGTTGTCCTTGCGCCAAGGCCTGTCGGCCCACTGGCGCACCGTGGGTGCATTGAGCCTGATCCGTGCGACTTACGACGAGCCCTTCAACGGCGTGGCGGCGGGCAACCGCCTGCCGGGTGTGCCGGGCCATCAACTGTTTGCTTCCCTGGCATGGTCGCAGCGCGGCTTTGCGCCCGCGGGCCGGGCCCCCAGAGCCGGGGCCGAGGCCGCGATCGACGTGGTCAACCGTGCCCGCCTCTGGGCCGATGATGCCAACACCGCCAGCGCCCCCGGCTACACCCTGGTGAACTTGCGAGTGCGTCAGCGCTGGGCCATGGGACCGGCTCGCCTGGAGGCTTTTGCCGGCCTGGACAACCTGGCTGATCGCCGCACCACTGGTTCGGTGATCGTCAACCAGTCCGGCGCGGCCTACTTTGAGCCGGGCTTGCCTCGCACCTGGCTGCTGGGGCTTCAGGCGCACCTGCCTTTCTGATCCAGCGCGAGGCCGCAGTCCTCGGCGCTGTGGCTCAAACGCCCAGATACCCCGACAGCTGCGCGCTGGCCGCCACGTCCTTGGCCGAACCTTCCAGCACCACCTGGCCTTTTTGCAACACCAGCGCGCGGTCGGAATGGGCGAGCACCTTGCGGTAGTCGCGGTCCACGATGAGGGTGGCGATGCCGCTGGCGCGGATCTCGGCGATCACACGCCAGATGTCGGCCACGATCATCGGCGCCAGGCCCTCGGTGGCCTCGTCCAGGATGATCAGCTCAGGGTGCGTCATCAGCACGCGGCCGATGGAGAGCATCTGCTGCTCGCCGCCCGAGAGTTGCGCCCCCAGGTTGGAGAAGCGCTCTTGCAGGCGCGGGAAGGTGTCCAGCACTTTTTCGCAGGTCCAGGTGTTCTGCCCGTCCTTGCCGCGCCGTGCCGCCATGATGAGGTTCTCGCGCACCGTGAGGTTGGGGAACACGCCCCGGCCTTCGGGCACGTAGCCCACACCCAGGCGCGCCACTTCATGCGGCTTGGCGCGCGAGCAGTCCTGGCCGAAGAGGTGGATGACGCCTTCGCGCTGCGTCACGTGGCCCAGCACGGTACGGATCAGGGTGCTCTTGCCCATGCCGTTGCGGCCCAGCAGGCCCACGGTCTGGCCACGGCCGATCTGCAGGTCGATGCCGTGCAGCACGTGGCTCGAACCGTACCAGGCGTGGATGCCTTGCGCCTGCAGCAGCCATTCGTTCGGTGGCGAGGTCGTCATGCTCAGTGCTCTCCCAGGTAGGCGGCCTGCACCTGCGCATTGCTGCGCACCCGCTCAGGCGTGTCGGTGGCGATCACGGCACCATTGACCATGACGGTGATGAAGTCGGCAATGCGGAAGATCGCATCCATGTCGTGTTCCACCAGCAAGATGGCATGGCCGACCTTGAGCCGATCCAGCAGGGCCAGCATGCGCTCGGTTTCTTCAGCGCCCATGCCGGCCATGGGTTCGTCCAGCAGCAGCACCTGCGGGTGCGTCGCCAGGCACATGGCAATTTCCAGCTGGCGCTTTTGCCCGTGCGAGAGCAGCCCGGCGGGCCGCTCCAGCAGCTCGGACAGGCCCGCCTGCGCAGCAGCCTCACGTGCGGCAGCGGTGCTGTCTGCGCACGTTTGCGCGCTCTGCCACAGGGCCCAGGGCTTCTGGTGGGCAGCTTGCGCGGCCAGCCGGCAGTTCTCCAGGACGGTGAACTGCGGATACACCGTGGTGCGCTGGTAGCTGCGGCCCAGGCCGGCGCGGGCGCGTCGGGGCTGGGTCCAGCCGGTCACGTCTTCACCCATGAGCTCGACCGTGCCACTGGAGGGCGGGATCTCGCCAGACAAGATGTTGATGAGGGTGGACTTGCCGGCGCCGTTGGTGCCGATGACGGCGTGCACCTTGCCACGCTCGAGCTCAATCGAGACGCGGTCCAGCGCCAGCAGGCCACCCCAGCGGCGCGAGATCTCGCGGCCGCGCAGCAGCACTTCGTTATGGAATTCAGGCGACGTCATGGGCACCTCCCTGCGCGTTGCGGCGGCCGACCAGCCGCTCTCGGATGACCTCGGGCAGCCCGATCAGGCCGCGCGGCAGCAGCACCACGCTGGCGATGATGGTCAGCCCCAGGCCCATGTTCCAGTGTTTGGCAAAGGGGCCGAACACCGCCTCGGACTTGAACAGCTCCTGCAGCAGCGCAAAGGCAAAGGCGCCCAGCATGGCGCCGCGCAGGTCCCCCAGACCGCCCAGGATGATCATGATGAGCACGGCGCCCGAGAGGTGCCAGCTCATCATCTCCGGGTTCACGAAGCCGTCCTTGATGGCAAAAAGAAAACCAGCCAGGCCGGCGATGCCGCCCGAGATCACGAAGGCCGCCAGTTTGTAGGGGTAGGTGGAAAAACCGGTGGCCCGCATGCGCTGCTCGTTCACCCGGATGCCTGCCAGGGCCCGGCCGAAGCGCGACTCCAGCAGCACGGCCAAGAAGATAAACACCACCACCAGCACCGCCAGCGTGAACTGGTAGAGCACGCGCGGATTGTCCAGGTTCAACCAGCTGGCCAGCGTGGGCTTGAGCATCAGGTAAATGCCGTCGGTGCCGCCGCCCAGGGGCGTGTCGTGCACCACGTAGTAGGCCATCTGCGCGAAGGCCAGCGTCACCATGATGAAGTACACGCCCTTGGTGCGCAGCGACAGCGCCCCCACCACCAGGGCGTAGAGCGCTGCGGCCAGCACCGAGGCCGGCAGCAGCCAGGCCAGCGAGGCCGCATCGGTCTGCGGCGACAGCAGCACTGCCGCATAGGCACCGATGCCAAAGAAGGCTGCGTGCCCGAAGCACACCAGGCCCGTGGTGCCCACCAGCAGTTCCAGGCTCAGGGCGAAGATGGCGTAGATCATGATCTTGCTGACCAGATCAATGCCGTAGTTGCCCGAGAAGGTGGGAAACAGCGCCAGCGCGGCAAACAGGGCCAGCGCAAACAGGTTTTTGGAATGGATCATGGTGTTCAGCCCGCCTTGAACAGGCCGTCCGGCTTCCACAGCAGGATCAGGGCCATCAGCACATAGACCAGCACGCCGGCTGCCTGGGGCAGCAGGACCTTGCCGAAGGTATCGACCACGCCGATGAGCAGCGCCGCCAGCAGCGCGCCCCGGATGGAGCCGATGCCGCCGATCACCACCACCACGAAGCAGATGATGAGCACGCTGCTGCCCATGCCCGGGTACACCGAGGACACGGGCGCAGCGACCATGCCGGCGAGCACGGCAATGGCCACGCCCGCGGCGAACACCACGCGGTAGAGGAACTTGATGTCGATGCCCAGGGACTGCACCATCTCGCGGTTGGTCGAACCCGCGCGGATCATCATGCCCAGACGCGTGCGCGTGAACACCAGGTACATGCCCAGGGCCAGCGCCAGGCACACGCCCGAGATGAACAGGCGGTACACCGGGTAGGTCATGACGTCGCCGAGCTCGAGCTTGCCAGCCAGCAGCGCTGGCACCTCCACGCCATGCACATCGTCACCCACCAGGATGGAGCGCAGCTCCTCGAACACCAGGATCAGGCCGTAGGTCATGAGCACCTGCTGCAGATGCTCGCGCTCGTAGAGGAAGCTGTAGAAGACCCACTCGAGCACGTAGCCCAGCAGCACCGACAGGACGAAGCCCACCAGCAGCACCGAGAAAAAGCCCCCGCCGAAGGTGGCGGCCACGGCGGGCGCCAGCGCATAGGCCATGTAGGCACCGATCATGTAGAAGCTGCCGTGGGCCAGGTTGATCACGCCCATGATGCCGAAGATCAGCGTCAGGCCCGATGCCACCAGGAACAGCAGCAGGCCGTACTGCAGCGAGTTCAGGCACTGGATCAGAAAAATGGACAAGTCCATGGAGGCTTACCTTTGTTCTCGATCGCGGCCACACGGGCCGCGGAAGGGGGTGAAGGGGGATTATCGGATCAGCTTTCTCAGCCCCGGTCCGGGTCGACCCGCAGTCCGTGGTGGATGAGGCGTCGTGTCGTCATGGGGTTTCTTTCTCGTTCATGGACTGTGGTGTGAAGAAAGCCTGGGCATGTGCGATCAGCCGCTCGGGTTGGTCGCGGTGCGGCGAATGGCCGCAGTCGGGCAGTTCCAGTAACTCGGTGTGGGGTACGCGCCGCTGGATGCCACGGATTTGCTCGAGCGTGCCGTACTCGTCGTCCAGGCCTTGCACGGCCAGCAGGGGACAGCGGATGGACGCAATCTCTGATTCGAGCGACCAGTCCCGGAAGGCCGGGTCCAGCCAGATGCGGTTCCAGCCCCAGAAAGCCGAGTCGGGGTCGGCGTGGTGGCGGGCCAGCTTGTCTTTGAGGTCGGTGTCCAGGTAGGCGCGGCGAGCCTGCTCGATGCTTTGCACCGAGACCTCTTCCACCAGGATGTGCGGCGCCAGCACGATGGCCCCAGCCACCTTCGGCACCCCCGCCCCGTAGGAGCCCAGCCCGCTGGGCGATCCCTTGAGGCCCGCGAGCGACTCTGGGGCGCCCACCGAATGGTGCGCAGCAAAAATCAGGGCGATCGAGCCACCGTCGCTGTGGCCAAAGAGCCAGACGGGCTCTTGTACGCCCACGGCCTTGAGGAAGGCGGGCAGCAGCTCCAGGGCCTGGCGGTGCATGAAGTCCGGCGCCCAGCTTTCTTCTGGTGCGCGTGCGGTAGAGCGGCCATAGCCCGGACGGGAATACACCAGGCCCCGGCAGCCCAGCGCGCCGCACAGCTGCGCGGGAAAGTCGCGCCACATGGACAGCGAGCCCAGGCCCTCATGAAGGAAGACCATCACCGGCGCATGAGCGTCCGAGGAACCCACCCACTGGTATTCCAGCTGCACGGCGCGGCCTGCCCAGTCGAGCTGGGCGAACAGCAACCCGTCCGGCATGCTGGCGCCGGGAGCCAAAGGCGTCACCATGGTGCTCAGACAGCGGCCCGAGTGGCCTCGCGCTCACGCAGCTTGAAGCGCTGGATCTTGCCGGTGGCGGTCTTGGGCAGCTCGTCCAGGAACTCGATCATGCGTGGGTACTTGTAGGGCGCCAGGCGTTCTTTCACGAAGGCCTTGAGCGCTGCCTCATCCACTTGCTGGCCAGACTTGAGCACCACGAAGGCCTTGGTTTTGGTCAGGCCATCGGTGTCGGTCATGCCCACCACCGCAGCTTCGAGCACGGCCGCATGCTGCACCAGCGTGGCCTCCACCTCGAAGGGCGAGACGTAGATGCCGCTGACCTTGAGCATGTCGTCGCTGCGGCCGGAGTAGGTGTAGCTGCCGTCGGCATTGCGCACGTACTTGTCGCCGCTCTTGGTCCAGCCGCCTTGGAAGGTGTCGCGCGACTTCTCGCGGTTGCCCCAGTACAGCAGGGCCGCGCTGGGGCCCTGGATATAGAGGTCACCAGGCTCGCCCTCAGGCACGGGCTGGCCGTCTTCGGCGCGCAGCTCGATCTCGTAGCCCGGCACGGGCCAGCCGGTGGTGCCGTAACGCACCTGGCCTGGCCGATTGGACAGGTAGATGTGCAGCATTTCGGTGGAGCCAATGCCGTCGATGATCTCCACGCCGAAGTGCCGGGTAAAGCGCTCGCCCAGCTCGGCCGGCAGGGCCTCGCCCGCAGAGGAGCACAGGCGCAGGGCCACCTCGCTTTTGGCGGGCAGCTTGGGCGAGGCCAGCATGCCGGCAAAGCCCGTGGGCGCGCCAAAGAAGACGGTGGGCTGGTGCTCGATCCAGCGCTTGAAGGTGGCGTCTGGCGTGGGGCGCTCGGCCATCAGCACCACGGTGGCGCCGACACTCAAGGGAAAGCTCAGCGCGTTACCCAGGCCGTAGGCGAAAAACAGCTTGGCCGCCGAAAAGCAGATGTCGTTTTCCTTCAGACCCAGAATGGGCTTGCCATAGAGCTCGGCCGTCCAGTAGGGGTTGGAATGCGTGTGCGTGGTGCCCTTGGGCTTGCCGGTGGAGCCGGAGGAGTAGAGCCAAAAGCCCGGGTCGTCCGCGCCGGTGTTGGCGCATTGGGCCAGCGGCGCGCTGCGGCCGATCAGCGCCTCCATGTCGATGGCTTCTTCACTCAGCGCGGCGCTCGGGCGCGACACCACCAGGTGTTTGACCTCGTGGCCGCCCTGCACCAGGGCCTGGCGCAGCGTGGGTAGCAGTGCGCCTGAGACCAGCACGGCCTGCGAGCGGCTGTGCTGCAGCATGTAGGCGTAGTCCTCGGCCGTCAGCAGCGTGTTCACGGCCACGGGCACCACGCCAGCGTAGAGAGCCCCCAGGAAGCTCACCGCCCAGTCGCTGGAGTCGTGCATGAGCAGCAGCACGCGTTCTTCGCGGCGCACGCCCAGCGACAGCAGGCCGCCGGCAAAGCGGCGGATGCGCTCGGCCAGCTCGCCGTAGCTGAGCGTGCCTGCATCGTCGATGAAGGCGATCTTGCCCGGGCGCTGCGCGTTGGCCTCGATGAGGTGCTGCGCGAAGTTAAAGCGCGCCGGCGGCGCCGGCGGCAGCTGCGGCGCGGGATGGGGCTGGGGGCTGAGCATGGGGTCTCCTCTCTCACTTCCGTGTGTCGTCAAAGGTCGATCGCTGCGTGTGTGTTCTGCAAGGTCTTGTTGTGGGCGCAGCGAGCGTGGGTCAGCGGTTCATGCGGCAGATGCCGGGGCTGGCGGCTGGAGTTGGTCGAGCACCGCGGTGCTGGCCTGGATGGCGGCGCGGCGGTGGTAGAAGTTCAGCGCCCGCAGGCCGCCGAGCTCCTCGCCGCCGCCGGCACGGCCGGGTCCGCCGTGCAGGGACTGCGGCATCACGTTGCCGTGCCCGGTGTGCAGGGCCGCCACGTCGGGGCTGATGATGTGCACGCGGCCGTGGCTGTCGGCCAGCTCCAGCGCGGCGCAGGCCAGCGCGCCTGTGTCATTGCCATACAGCGAGGTCACCAGCGAGCCCTGGCCGCGGCGGATCAGCTCGAAGGCGTGCGCGCTGTCGCGATAGGGCACCAGAGTGGCAACCGGGCCGAAGACCTCATGCTCGTGCACCAGTTTGGCGGCGTCGCTGGCTGCCGCATCTTTGAGGCCCAGCAGGGTGGGGCCCACGCAGCAGGCCACGGCCGGGTTGGCATCCACCAGCGCATGCGTGGCGCCGTCGTGCAGCACCTGCGCTTCTTGCTTGAGCAGGGCCAGGCCTTCCTTGACCGACTGCAGCTGCGCGCGGCTGACCAGCGCGCCCATGCGCACCGATTCGTTGCGCGGGTTGCCCACAGTGGTCTTGGCCAGGCGCGCGCTGATGGCAGTGGCCACCTCGGCGGCCTGGGCCTCGGGCACCAGCACGCGGCGGATGGCCGTGCATTTCTGGCCGGACTTCACGGTCATCTCGCGCGCCACCTCTTTAACCAGCAGGTCCACTGCCTCGGCGCTCGCGCCGGGCAGCAGCAGGGCCGAGTTCAGGCTGTCGGCCTCAATGTTCACGCGCACCGAGCGGCGCGTGATGGCCGGGTGCGAACGAATCACTTCAGCCGTGTCGGCCGATCCGGTGAAAGACACCACATCAAAGGGCTGCAGCTGGTCCAGGAGGCCTTGGGATGAGCCACAGATCACCGACAGGGCGCCGGCGGGCAGGATGCCGGCCTCCATCACGTCTTTGACCATGCGCTGCGTCAGCCAGGCGGTCGCTGTGGCCGGCTTGATGATCACGGGCACGCCCGACAGCAGCGCGGGGGCGGCTTTTTCCCACAGGCCCCAGCTCGGGAAATTGAAGGCGTTGATGAACAGCGCCACCCCGCGTGTGGGCACCAACACGTGCTGGGACTGGAACAGCGGGTCCTTGCCCAGGCGGGCGAGTTCGCCGTCTTGCAGGTGGTGGCGCGCGCCTAGCTGCTCGCCCATGCGGGCGTACTGGCCCAGGGTGAAGATGCCGCCGTCGATGTCCACGGCCGAGTCGTTCTTGACGGTGCCGCTGTTGGCGGTGGCGATCTCGTAATAGGCCTCGCGCTGACCCTGCAGCACCTGCACCACCTGAGCCAGCAGCTGGCCTCGCTGTTGGTAGTTCAGTGCGCGCAAGGCGGCGCCGCCGCTGTCGCGGGCAAACGCAAAGGCCTCGGCCAGGTCCAGGCCGGTGGCGTCCACTCGCACGAGCTCGGTGCCCAGCACGGGGTCCAGGAGCACGGTGCCCGCGCCAGTGCCAGCCTGCCAGCGGCCGGCCACGTAATTGGAGAGCAGTTCGGTCATGGGTGTTCCTGGCTTATGCGGTGAATTCAATGCGGCCCTGGGGCAGCAGGTAGAGCACCAGGGCGCGGCCCTGGCTGACAGTGGGGCGGTGGGCGCTACCGGGCGGGCAGACCAGCCAGCCGGCGGTGCGGCCGTCGAAGGTGGCGCCTTCGTCCATGGGCATGATCAGGTCGATCTCGCCTTCCGGGTGCACATGGTGGGGGCCGGCGATGTCCTTCATGTCGACCACGTCCACGGAAAAGCCGTGCAGGTCGTCGGCTGCCTTGAAGATGCGGCCGTACTTGAGGCCGCCGCCCTCGCGGTTGGCCAGCCAACCCTCGGCCACACCGGCCTCGCAGCTGGCGCGCAGGGCCGCATAGCTGGCGCTCTGGGCGCCGTGCTCGGCGTTCAGCCAGCGGTCCAGGTCCTCGTTCAGGGGGCGCTGGGCGATCTGTGCCGTCAGCTGGGCGATTTGTTCACGAAATTCTGCAGGTGACATGGTTCTGTGGGGCTCAGCCTTCGGGCTGGCGGCTTGCCAAAAAGAGAGATATGAATTATTGTGCGTGTGTGAACGATAGAGCCGAGAAATAAGCATGTCAAGCATTATATTGCAGGAATCCGGGTTAACCCCTGGTCACGAAGCGCAGGCCTCCGACAAGAACCCCTTTCTGGTGGCGCTGGGCGAGCGCGTGCGCGCGCTGCGTTCGCGCCGCGGCATGACCCGCAAGGCCGTCTCGGTGGCGGCCAATGTGTCCGAGCGCCATTTGGCCAACCTGGAGTACGGTGAAGGCAACGCCTCCATCCTGGTGCTGCTTCAGGTGTCCGGCGCGCTTCAGTGCAGCCTGGCCGAACTCATTGGCGACGTCACCACCTCCTCACCCGAATGGCTGCTGATCCGCGAGCTGCTCGACGGCCGCAGCGAGGCGGACATGCGCCGCGTG
>JAIXPL010000018.1 GCA_027486255.1 Comamonadaceae bacterium | reverse complement strand
TTTGCCAACAAGGATGTGGGCAACGGCAAGACCGTGACCCTGACCAGCAGCTATACCGGCACCGACGTGGGTAACTACAGCATCACGGGCCAGGCCAGCACCACGGCCCACATCACGCCGGCGGCCTTGCTGGTGCGGGCTCAGGACGCCAGCAAAACTTTCGACGGCCAGACCTACAGCAGTGCTCATGCGGTCAGCTACCAGGGCCTGGTGAACAATGAAGCGCCCAGCGTCCTGGCCGGCGTGCTGGCCTTCGGTGGACCCGCGCAGGCGGCCGTTCAGGCGGGCACCTATGGCATCACCCCTTCGGGCTTGAGCAGCAGCAACTACAGCATCGGCTACCAAGACGGCACCCTGACCATCAGTGCGGCGCAGGCCGCTGCCTCCCCCGTTCCCCCCGTGCCTGCGGTGAAGGCCTTGCCCGAGGGCAGGCCGATGCCTGAGCGCTTTGCCACGGGCGCGCGAGCAAGCTACCAGTGGCCGCCTGGCAAAACCATGGAGGTGCCCAAAGCCCTGGAGGCGGGTTTGCTGGGGATCACCTATCTGCATGCCAATGGGGCGGTCCCCACTGCCTCGGCGGTGGCTTTCGAGCAGGAGGCCGACACCATCTCAGTCAGAACGGCGGCGGCGCCCTTGCAGCGCCCCGCGCAGGACAAGGTGGTGTTCTCGAGCAAGATGACCGAGTTCATGGTGGCCAACGCCGATGGACAGCTCATTGAGTTCAAGGGCGGCATGGTCAACCGGCGCCTGGTGATCGTGGCGCCGTCGAATGAGTCCAAGCAACTGGCCAAGGCCGACACCAACGTGGTGCTCGCTGCCGCGCTGATGGCGCTTGGGAAAACCGTGCCCATCTTGCTGGCCCAGCTGGAGGGTGTGGTGATTGATTTGCGCTAAGAGGAATGAAAACCATGACAACCATGTCGAAGTCTGTGCTGCTGTCGCTAGCCCTGTGCGCCGGAGTGGCTTGTTCTGCCGGGGCGGCTGAAGGGCCGGTGGCGGTGGTCAATGGCGCGAGCATTCCTGCCCGACTCATGGAGCGCAATGTGCAGGCCAGTGTGGCGCAGGGGCAGCTGGATTCACCGGCCTTGCGTGCCGCCCTGAGGCAGGAATTGATCGCGCGGGAGTTGATGGTGCAGGAGGCCCTGCGCCGTGGTCTGGATAAGCGTCCGGAGGCTGAAGACGCCTTGCTGGTGCAGCGTCAGAACCTGCTGCTGGACTTGCTGCTGCAGGACGAACTGGCCAAGGCCCCCGTCACAGATGCCGACCTTCGGCAGGAATACGACCGCCAGGTGAAGTTGCTCGGCACGGGCGACTTGCAGCAATACCAGCTGGCCACGGTGGTGCTGGGCACGGAGGCCCAGGCGCGCGAGGTGATGGCAGCCTTGCGGGCAGGGCAGTCTTTTGAGGCCCAGGCCAAGGCGCGTTCCCTCGATCCGAGCAAGGAGCGCGGTGGCGAGCTGGGCTGGGTGCTGCCAGACCAGATCACGCCGGCCATCTCCAATGTGCTGGTCAACCTGTCGGCCGGTGCCGTATCGGCCGCGCCCATCCAGGTGGGGCCCTACTGGCATGTGATCAAGCTGCTGGCCAAGCGCAGCTACCAGGTGCCCAGCTTTGACGACAGCAAACAGCAGCTGCAGCTGGCACTGGCGCAAAACCGCCGCTTGCAGCTCCTTAAGAAGCTGCAGGACGCGGCCAGGATCAAGTAAGACCGAGGGCTTGCTGCAGGTCTTCGCAGGCCCTCATTGGGCCCGCAGGAGCGCGTTCCAATCGGTGGTGTACTGCTGTGTGCGCCGCGCCTGCTTCATGGCCCAGTCCTTGGGGTTGCGCGGCATGCCGGCGCTGGCCAGCAGCAGCGCGCCACGGCCGTGGTGCCAAAAGGTGGGCACGATCTGGGCAAGGCTGATGTGAGCCTGTTGAGTGGTTGGAGAAAAACGTCCGGGTCTATCCCACGCCTTCGCGCATCCGAATTCGCCAGATCCGACTGGATTCCAGTACCTTGTGCGGAGAGGCTCTTCTTTTCGTAGGGGATGCACTGCTAGGCGAAGAGTTGACCCTACAGATGGGCGATGCCGGTTGGCTGACTTTTACCCCGCCTCTATTTCACTCGCCATTGGGTGCGCCGGCTACTTACGGTGCCATTGAACTCACAGGCAACACGCAGCAGGCTGTCACTGCTGCAGTTCTGGGCTTGCTGCCCCGTCTCCTGCCCTTTGGGATCAACCCCAAGACCCAAGAGTGGGTCACAGCATCGACCCCGCTGCGAGAGCGGATCAGCGATGCCGCTGAACTGAATGCCCCCTTGGAACGGATCACCCATCCTGATTTCGAGTGGGTCCAATCCGTCGCGCCACACTGATCAGCGACTGCGCGTTAACGACACTGATCGATCAGCGGGTGGCGCCGATCACAAACAGAGCAGCGCCCGCTGCTCGTCCCACAGCAACGGCGTGCCAGACGCCAGATCGAACAGGGTGACATGATCTTGCAATGACTCGTCCAGAATAGCTGCCAGGATGTCCGGTGCCAGGGTGGTGAGCTTGACCATTCGGCTCACGTAGGCCCGGTCCATCCCCTCCATCTCGGCGGCTGCAATCGATGCGTTCTTGCGTGCACGGGGTGCTGTGCAGGCCTTTGACTGGACACCGCCAGGTGGCGCTACTGCCAAGTTCGTGTGCGAGGAGTGGAGCCGATCGGTGGATGAACCCAAGGTCGAAACTGTGCGGGCCGCCTTCAAGCAGGTGTTTGATCTAGCATGGGTTGAAGGCTTCGAGTTCAATGGGAACGGCCAGGTACCTCGGCCGCGCCCAAATTGCCGCTCGGGCCAGGCTTGCGCTTGCAGCGGCGCGAACAAAACAGCAAAGGCGGCGGCAGCGAAGCACTCTAGCGCTTTTTGGGCATCAAGTGCCTAAGAATCGCTATGCCGCTTCGCCTCCCCCGATGATGCAGTCGTGCAGACCTTCCCCCATTGTTTGTGTATGAACTCATTCGCCTCGGATGCCTTGCTGCTTGATGATTTCCGCATAGCGGCGGGTGTCAGCGGCATTGAGCGCGCTGAGTTGGGCTGTCGACATGGGGGTCGGCTCGGCGCCCAAGGTGCGGATGAACTGCGTGACCGCTGGCGTTACCAGGATGCGATTGATCTCTCGATTCAGCCGCTCCACCACGGCCGGGGGGGTGCCCGCCGGCGCAAAGAAGCTGTGGGTTGAGCCGCCGTCATAGCCTTTCAGGCCCAGCTCGGCCAGGGTGGGTGTGTCGGGGTAGAGGAAGGAGCGCTTGGTGCTACCTACGGCCAACAGTCGCAGCGCCCCTGAACGGATGTGCGGGGCTGCAATACCAGGGTCCATGAAGAAATCAAGGTTGCCGGCCAGCAAGTCTTGCAGGGCGGGTGCCGAGCCACGATCGGGGATGTGCACCGCAAAAATACCGGCCATGTTCTTGAGCATCTCGGCGCCAATATGCGGCGTAGAGCCATTGCCCGGGCTGCCGTAGCTCAACTTGCCAGGATTGGCTCTGGCGAATTTCTGGAGATCGGCGAAGGTATTGAAAGGAGAGTTGGCGCGCACCACCAGGAACAACTCGAGGCGAGCCGTGGCGGCCACGGGAACCAGGTCCTTGTTCGGGTCATAGGGCATCTTGGACGTCAGAGTCGGTACAACGACCATGGTGCTACCCGCGGACATCAGCAGTGTGTAGCCGTCGCCGGGGGCCTTGGCCACCACGTCTGCTCCGACCATGCCCCCCGCCCCGCTGCGGTTTTCCACCACCACCGGCACTCCGAGTGCCTGCGACAGGGGCGTGGCGACCGCCCGGCCCAGCACATCGGGTGAACTGCCCGGCGCTATATTGATAACCAGACGGATGGGCTTGTTCGGCCACTCCTGAGCCGCAACCCCCAGCGGGGCCAATAGCAGTCCAGAAAGAGAAGTCGCAAGGGCCAGTCGGCGCTGACGTGAGAACATGGGGGTCTCCTGAAGGCTTGTTGGTAGGTATACGTGCGCCGAACCACGGAGGAAAAACCTTCTAAATTCATGGCGACGTTGAGCGAAGCTGAAAAATTCTAGGATTGCTTTGGTCGCAGCGAGCCGCCTGCGGCGCACTGGCACACAAGTCGAAGGGTCAAGCGGCCAGGCCTCCCATGGGCACGCCAGCTGCACCGGCGGACTGCTGGGGGTCAGCGAAGATGCTGATAAAGCCCGCGCGGTCGAATGGTGAAGCCCGCAAGGCGCTGTTCCATGACATGCGCTATCCAGCCCGCACTGCGGCCGATTCCCCACAGCGCGCAGGGGCTGCGGGCAGGCAAGCCCCATGCAATGCACAGCACGACCAGCCCCATCTCGATGTTGGGGTGCAGGCCCAGCTGTCGCGATACCGATTCGACGAATCGGTATGCCAGGTCCGCGCGTTTGCTGCCTGGAGCCGTCTGCTGCGCCAACTCGATGAGCTGGCGTGCGCGTGGATCGCCTTGCGGGTAAATCGGCAGGCCAAAGCCCACCATGCGCTGGCGCCTGAGTTCGGCCGAGGCAATCCAATGCTCCAGATCGGACACCGAATCGATGCCTGCAATCAGATCTTCGGCCGCATCGGCGCCGCCGGCCAGCGTGGCGCCCTGCTGTGTGGCCAAGGCTGCGACGATGCTGGCATACAGGGTTGAGCCTGTGGATGCGGCGATGCGGGCCGAGAAAGTCCCCGAGGACAGTTCATGGTCAGCGCCCAGGATCAGGGCCGCATTGACCGCGTGTTCGGCCTGGGCAGTCGGGGTCACGCCCATAGACAGCAGGATGTGCTGGGCGATGGGACGCTCGCCTTGCGGCATGGTGAAGCGAAGCTGCGGCCCCAGAATGCCGCAGGCACCGGCAAAGCCAAACAGCATCTGCCTAGACAGGCGCTCGATCGAGCCGGTGCGCAACTCCTCGGCCAGCGTGCCGCCGCCCAGCGCGATGGCAACCATGGAGAAGACGCGCATCATTCGGGGATTGCGGGCCCCTTGTTGCAGCAAGGCCTGCAAGGCACTGCCTAAATCAACCGGATGCGTTTCTACCGGCCAAATCTGCGGCGTGTCTGTCAGTACACCCGACCACAGCAACTCTGCCACGTTCTCGAAAGCGCCTGGGTCGAGCACCAGGTCGCTGGCCAGATGCCCCCGGTAACGCGGTCCCTGGTCGTCAATTTGGGTGATGGTCGTGTCGATCACGGGTTGACCCCAGCGCATGGCCGCTGCCGCCACCGCGCCGTGTCCTTGGCGCACCGTGCTGCGCACCTTGAGACTTTCGACCTCTTCTCGCAGATAGCGGTTGCCCTTGCGCCCAGGGTGCTTGACCGGATGGAGCCAGCCCCGGCTGACATAGGTATACAGCGTCGCCTGCTTGACCCCCAGCAGGCGGCTGGCCTCCTGTGCGGTCAACAGATCGCTGCGGTCATTCTTGTCGGTGAAATCTGCGGCGAGTGACGGTGGCGTCATTAGGGGTTTTCTTTGATCGACTGACGAATCGAGATTGATGGGGTGTCGACCTGCTCCTAGACTAGCCTTGCCTTGCAACACTCGTCAACATCCAAGTACGAGCAGATCCAGGTCACAACGTGGAGAGACGACATTGATTGAGCAATCAACACCCGGGCCCGTCCAACGCGTGATCGTGGTCACAGGCGCTGCGCAGGGGCTGGGTCGCGCCTATGCACTGCGGTTTGCAGCTGAAGGCCACCGCGTGGTGGCCATGGACATCCAGAAAGAGGCTCTAGAGAGCGTGGCCGCTGAGGTCCAGGCCGCAGGGGGCCAGTGCCTGCCACTGGTGGCCGATGTCGGCGATGAGGCCAGCGTGGCCCAGGCCGCTGCTCATGTCGACGCCGCCTTCGGGCGCTGCGATGTGCTTGTGAACAACGCCGCCATCTTTTCCACCATCAAGATGCGCCCCTTCGAGCAAATTCCGGTGGATGAATGGATGCGCGTGTTGCATGTCAACGTGACCGGCACTTTCCTGATGACGCGTGCCTTCGCCCCCCTGATGCGGCGCCACCGCTGGGGACGGATTGTCAATGTGTCCTCCGCGGCATTCGTGATGGGGCGTCCAAACTATCTGCACTACACGACCTCCAAGGCGGCTGTCGTCGGCATGACGCGTTCCCTGGCCCGGGAACTCGGGGTCGATGGCATCACGGTCAATGCCTTGCTGCCTGGCGCCACCGACACCGAAATCCCCCGTGAAACCGTCACACCCGAGCAAAAGAGGCAGCAGATCGCCATGCGCTGCATACAGCGGGAGGAGGGGCCGCGTGACCTGGAGGGCGTGGTCAGCTTCCTGGCCTCTGATGACAGTGCGTTCGTGACCGGGCAGTCCTTTGTGGTGGACGGTGGTTATTGCTTTTTGTGATTCCCCCAAGCACGCCGGGCGTGGCGTGAAATTTTTTAAACCAACAGGAGACAGGACATGAAGTTGTTCAAGCAAATAGGTCGGATCACTGCTGCGCTTTGCATGGCCGTGGGTGTGTCGCAGGCCAGTGCCCAGGAGGTCACGATCAGGGCGGTCAGCGCCTGGCCCGAGGGCAACTTCTTCTCGCTTAATTTCGAAAATTTCGTCAAGCGAGTCAATGCCGAGGGCAAGGGGGTCATCCAGATCAATTACCTCGGAGGTGGTGCCAAGGTCATGCCCCCGTTCGAGGTGGGCAACGCCGTGAAAAACGGCGTGGTGGACATGGTCAACGTGACTGGCAACTTCTACACCAGCTTGTTGCCAGAATCGGATGCGCTGTCCGTCAGCACGGTGCCCGTGCAGGAGTGGCGCAAGAACGGAGCGTACGACTACATCAACAAGCTCTGGGGCGAGAAGATGAATGCGCACTACCTCGGGCGCGCCATCGACAACATGCCCTATCACTTGTTTCTCAAGAAGCAGATCACCAAGCCTGACCTGACCGGCATGCGTCTGCGCGGCATTCCCATTTACCGAGATTTTTTCCAGAGCATGGGCGGCAATGTGCTGACCATCGCACCGGGCGAAACCTACACGGCCCTCGAGCGTGGGGTGATCGACGGTTATGGCTGGCCTGTCTCGGGTATCTTCGACCTGAGCCTGCAAGAGCACACCAAGTACCGGGTCGAGCCGGGCTTTTACAACACCGAGGTGGGTGTTCTGGTGAATCTCAACACCTGGAAGCGGCTTAACGACAAGCAGCGTGCCGTGCTGACCAATGCAGCGATCTGGATGGAAAACCTCAATCTCGACAACCCGAAGAAATGGGAAGAGGAGAAGAAGCGCCAAACCGCAGCCGGCATTCAGCCCATTGTCTTTCCGGCCGCTGAAGCCGCGGCGTATGCCAAGCGCGCCACCGACACCATCTGGGAGAGCATCAACAAGCGCAGCCCTGAGCATGGAGCCAAGCTGCGCCAGTTGTTGACCACTAAGTGATACAGCCCATGTCAGGGTCACCTCACTGGATCGATCGTCTGGACGCAGCGTGGGCCAAGCTGCTTTCAGCCCTGGCCTTGATGGCCTGCGCCCTGGTGGCCCTGATGGTGCTGGTGATCTGCGCTGATGTGCTGGTGCGCAACATGCGCTGGGGCAATTTGCCCTGGGCCACGGAAGTTGCCGAATACACCTTGTATTTGTCGACCTTCTTGGCCGCTCCCTGGCTGCTGCGCCAGGGGGCACACGTGCGCATGGACATCGTCTTGAAGACCATGCAGCCAAAGCTGGCCTGGATGCTGGAACTGGTGGCCGATCTCCTGGCCATGCTGACCTGTGCGACGCTGGCCCTGGCCAGCGCCAACACGGCGATGGCCAGTGCCAAGCAAGGGTCGCTGGTCTTCAAGATCTTTGTGTTTCCCGAGTGGTGGCTGCTTGCACCTGCCAGCGTCATGTTCGGTGTGCTGACCCTGGAGTTCGTCTGGCGCTTTAGGCGCCAGTGGCAGGGACCGCGCACGGTTCGCGAAGAGGCAACATCCGTGGCCTGAGTGCCTGCGGATGCCTCGTCCCCCTCTGTACTGAACGGAATCCTCCCATGGACTGGTCCTTGAGCCTGGCATCGTTGCTCGGTGGCGTGGTGCTGCTGATGTTCATTGGCCTGCCCGTGGCCCTGGCCTTTCTGGTTACCAACGTGGTCGCGGCCTTTTTCTTCATGGGGGGCGTAGCAGGTGTCGATCAGCTGGCGCGCAACTCCATCGCCTCGGTGATCACTTTTTCCTTGACGCCGATTCCACTGTTCATCCTGATGGGTGAAGTCTTATTTCAGACCGGGCTGGCACTCAAGGTGATCGATGGATTTGACCGGCTGATCCATCGCGTGCCTGCGCGGCTGCCGGTGGTGTCGGTGGTGGCAGGAACGGCGTTTTCCGCCATCTCCGGATCGACCATCGCCACCACGGCGATGCTGGGTCGCTCCATGACGCCCGTCATGCTGGAGAAAAAATACCACCCCACCCTGGCCATGGGGCCGATCATTGCAATTGGCGGCGTGGACATGCTGATTCCACCGTCGGCCCTGATTGTGCTTTTCGGCAGTCTGGCCAACATTTCCATCACCAAGCTGCTGTTTGCCGGCATCGTTCCGGGCGTTCTGCTGGCGATCACGTTCATTGCCTACATCATCGGCAGCGCACTGCTGATGCCCTCGAGAGTGCCGGCCAACGATGAGGGACAGATCTACACGGGGTGGCAGAAGTGGCGGCCTTTTGTGGTCTACGTGATTCCGTTGTTGTCCATCTTTGCCGTGGTCATCGGCGCCATGTCCACGGGGATCTCCACCCCTACGGAGGCGGCCGCCCTGGGCGCTGCCGCCACGATCTTGCTGGCAGCCGCTTTTGGAGCGCTCAGCTGGAAAAACCTGGTGCAGTCCCTCAAGGGCACTGTGCATATTTCCTGCATTGTCCTGTTCATCATTGTCGGTGCCACCTCGTTTTCACAGCTGCTGGGCTTTTCCGGAGCCACCAATGGGTTCCTCCAGGCTGTGGGTCGGCTCGAACTGAGCCCCGAGATGCTGGTCGTGGCCATGGTTCTGATCCTGATCGTCCTGGGTTGCTTTGTGGACCAGGTCAGCATGATGCTGCTGACGCTGCCGTTTTTCATGCCGCTGGTCATGACCGCTGGCATCGATCCGATCTGGTTTGGCGTGTTGTTCCTCATCGCCATGCAGCTGGGCCTGATGACGCCGCCGTTTGGCCTGCTCCTCTTTACGATGAAGAGCGTCGCTCCGTCTCATATCACCATGTCCGAGATCTTCCGCTCGGCCTATCCGTACGTCGTCATCAGCCTGCTCATGCTGTTGCTGGTGTTCTTTGTGCGACCGATTGCCACCTGGCTTCCCGGCTTGCTTGCCTGAGACCTTTTGCATGGCGGCCGAAGACGATTTTTTCAAGCAGCGGGGCTTTGGCCTGACCATTGGCTTTGGCTTGCGGCCTGCAGTGCTGGTGGTCGACATGATTCAGGCGTTCACCGACCCGGATGCCATGCTGGGCTCGGACCTGGATGCACAGGTCCATGCGACGCAGCAGCTGGTATCTGCCGCCAGGCAGGCGGCCGTACCTGTCTTTTATTCCAGCGTGAGCTATGACGATGCCGACTTCAAGGATGCGGGCATCTGGGCGCTCAAGCAAAAAGGGGTGATGACCCTCAGGGCTGGCACAGCTGCGGTGGAGCTCGATCCGCGTTTGCAGCGTCTGCCTGGCGAGGGCTGGCTCGTCAAAAAATACGCCTCCTGCTTTTTCGGCACCGATCTGGCATCGCGGCTGATAGCCAGAAGTGTCGACACCCTGATCCTTGCTGGCTGCACCACGAGCGGCTGTGTGCGCGCGTCAGCCGTGGACGCGCTCCAAGCGGGCTTTCGGCCCATGGTGGTGCGCGACTGTGTGGGCGACCGCTCGGAGGCGGCGCACGCACAAAGCCTGTTTGACCTGCAGGCCAAGTACGCCGATGTCGTGAGCCTGGACCAGACCTGTACCTATCTTCAATCCTTTACCCCATCCAAGATTTCATCGTGACTGAATCAACCAGTGATCTTTCCGGCCGAGTCGCCGCCATCTTGCCGCGCGAGCGGGGCCAGTTCTGGGGCGGGGCCTGGCATGGTCGTGTCGATGCGCAGCGCCTGGCGAGCATCAATCCGTCGACCGGTCAGGTGTTGGCCGAGGTCGAGGTGGCTTCGGCGGCTGACGTCGAAGCCGCCGTGAGCAGCGCCCGCCAGGCCTTTCCCGCCTGGGCGGCCCTGCCGCCTCTGGAGCGGGCGCGCCGCTTGAGGGAGGCCGCCTCCCGCATCCGGGCCCATGCGGCGGACCTGGCGCTTCTGGATGCGGCGGACTGTGGTAATCCGGTCAAGGCCATGCTCTTCGACGCCGAGATCGCTGCCACCCAACTGGAGTACTTTGCCGGTCTGGTGCTCGAGATCAAGGGGGAGACCATTCCCACCGGCAATGGCTCGCTCAACTACACCCGGCGTGAACCGCTTGGCGTGGTCGTTCGCATCTATCCTTTCAACCATCCGTTCATGTTTGCCGCGGGCAAGATCGCAGCGCCTTTGGCGGCGGGCAACACGGTGGTGGTCAAGCCGCCGGAACAGGCTCCCTTGTCCACGCTCAAGCTGATGGAGCTGCTGGCCGATGTATTTCCGCCGGGGGTGCTCAACTGCGTGGTGGGGGGACGCGAGGTCGGTGCGGCCCTGTCCACGCATCCCGATGTGGCCGCTGTCGGCCTGATTGGCAGCGTTCCTGCTGGCCGAGCCGTTTTGCATGCTGCCGCAGACAGCTTCAAGCGCACCCTTCTGGAACTCGGTGGCAAGAACGCCATGGTCATCTACCCCGACGCCGACCTGGAGCGCGCCGTCGATGGCGCGGTGCGGGGCATGAATTTCACCTGGTGCGGGCAGTCGTGTGGTTCGACCAGTCGACTCTTTATTCACGACAGCCTCCACGATGTCTTCGTGGATAAGCTGGTCCGTTTGCTGGGCCAGCGTCATCGGCCAGGCCTGGCTACGCACATGGACACCACCATGGGTGCCCTCATCAACCAGGCGCAATACGACCGCTGCCTGTCCTACATCGCGTCTGCCCGCCAGGAGGGCGCCCGGCTCGTTGCGGGTGGAAACCACCCCGCCGACCCGGCGCTGAACAAGGGCTTTTTCATCGAGCCCACGGTCTTTACCGAGGTCACCCCCGGCATGAAGATCGCTCGCGAGGAAATTTTTGGCCCGGTCCTCAGCGTGCTGCGCTGGCGTGACGAATCTGAACTTTTCGATGCGGTCAATGGACTGGAGCTGGGCCTGACGGCCTCCATCTGGACGCGTGACCTTCGCACCGCCCACCATGCGGCTGCGCGGGTGCAAGCCGGGTACGTGTGGATCAACGACTGCTCGTCGCACTTCATCGGCGCTCCCTTCGGTGGCTACAAGCAATCGGGTCTGGGCCGCGAGGAGTCCAAGGACGAGCTGTTCGAGTTCACGCAGATCAAGAACGTCAATGTCTCGATGCTCTGAATGCGCCCGGGCCCATCCGCCCGCGGCCAGGACCAAGAAAACGACAAGGCAGCCAAGGAGACCGCATGAGTGATATCCGCTTCGTTGACACCACCGTGCGCGATGGTTCGCAAAGCCTGTGGGCAATGGGCATGCGCACGGACATGATCCTGCCCATCGCACAGCGACTCGATGACGCCGGCTTCGATGCCATCGAGATCATGGCCACCAGCTTCGAGAAAAAGCTCATCCGAGATCTGCAGGAAGATCCCTGGGAGCGCCTGGTGGAGGTGCGTAAGCGCGTGACCAAGACACCGCTGCGGATGATCCGTGGCCGGCAGTTGGCCGCTTTCCAGATTACTCCGCAGGCCATGGAAGACCTCTGGTACGAGCGCATGGCGGCCATGGGCATTGGCCAGATCCGCTTGTCGGACTCTTCCAATACGCCAGAAGGTTGGAGGACGAACATGGAACGGGCCCGGAAGGTGGGCATCGATGTAGTCATCAACCTGATTTTTTCCCTGTCTGAAAAACATTCAGACGACTACTATGCCGAGCGCACACGCGATGCGGTCAAGCTGCGTCCCCACCGGATCTGCCTGAAGGACCCGGGCGCATTGCTCACCCCCGAACGGGTCAAGACCCTGGCTCCGGTGGTGCTGGCCCATGCGGGCGGCATTCCAGTGGAATTCCACACGCACTGCAACACCGGACTGGGGCTGCTGTGCTCGCTTGAGGCGATTCGCTGCGGTATCCACATCATCAATGCGGCGATTCCTCCTCTGGCGGAATCCTCGTCCAATCCCTCGCTCTTCGACGTCGTGCGCAACGCCAGGGCCATGGGCCACACCCCCCTGATCGATGAGGCGCTGCTGCAAACGGTCCAAGCCCATTTTCAGGAGATCGCCGAGCGCGAGTCTTTGCCTGTGGGAGCTCCCAAAGCCTATGACGCGCAGCATTACCAGCATCAGGTGCCAGGCGGCATGATTTCCAACCTGCGGTTTCAGCTCGGTGCCGTCGGACTCGCGGACCGTCTTCCTGCCGTGCTAGAGGAAATCGCCCGGGTGCGCGTGGACTTCGGCTACCCGATCATGGTCACGCCATACTCCCAGTTCGTTGGAGCCCAGGCGGTGCTCAACGTGATCAGTGGTCAGCGCTACCAGCAGGTCTCGGACGAGATCATTCAATACGCCGCAGGGCGATGGGGCCGCGAGGAATCCGAATCCATTGCCCCTGACGTGCGCGACAAAATCCTGTCGCGGCCGCGGGCAAATGCCCTGGCCCGCATCAATGATGAGCAGCCCTCGCTAAAGCAGTTGCGCGCGCAGTACGGCGGCCCTGGCGTGTCCGACGATGACTTGCTGCTGCATTTTTTCACCAGCCCTGAGCAGGTGGCGCAGATGCGCCAGGCGCGTCAGTTGCGTGGGTCAGGGCAGGGCACGCAGGGTTTGCGTGCCTTGATCGAAAAGCTGGCCAGCAGCCGCAGCGTGCGAAGCATACAGATCCAACACGGCAACAAAACGGTCAACATGCAGGCCTGACCGCCCCAGTCACGACGAATGACCTTGGAGAGACCATGACGCAGAACCTTGATTTCCTGTCAGACCATGAAGTGCGCCAGATCACGGCACTGGTCGACACCCTGGACCGATCGAATTTCGACTACCTGCAGGTCGATGTCGGGGCGGTCAAGGTGACCATTGGCAAGGGCGCCTTGCCGGCTCCGTCGGGGTCACTGGCAGGCAGTGTGCCGGCATATATGCCTGCAGTGAGCGGCTCCGCCGCGTCCGCCCCTGCACCTGCACCTGCACCTGCGTCTGGACCTGCACCTGTATCTACCGTCGCGGCTCCTGTACCCCCGGTGGCCGTGGCCGCGGTGCCCACCACCTGGCAGCCCATCACCGCCACCACCATGGGGCGCTACTACAGCCGGCCCGATCCGAACTCACCGCCCTTTGTCCAGGTCGGCGGCAGGATCGGCGCTGAGGACACGGTGTGCCTGATCGAGGTGATGAAGCTCTTCAATGCCATCACTGCGGGCGTTGAAGGCACGGTCATGCGGGTGTGCGTCGAGGATGCCGCAGTGGTCGAGTTCGGCCAGGTCTTGTTTTATGTCCAGCCCTGAGGTGCACCACCCATGCCGGTGACCCGGGTCCTGGTGGCCAACCGAGGCGAGATTGCGGTCCGCGTTATCCGCGCCTGTCAGGGCCTGGGCTTGCAGACGGTGCTCGCCGCCTCGCAAGCTGACCTCGACAGCCTGGGCGCGAGTCTGGCCGACCGTACCGTGTGCATCGGCCCTGCCAGTGCCACCCAGAGTTATCTGGATGCCCGTCTACTGGTGCAGGCAGCTCTGAGCACAGGCTGTGATGCGCTGCATCCGGGCTATGGTTTTCTGGCCGAGTCGGCGCAGTTGGCGCAGCTGTGCGCCGACCATGGGGTGATCTTCGTGGGCCCCAAGCCGGAGCAGATCGCCCAAATGGGCAACAAGATACAGGCACGTAAGCTGGCGGCTGAACTGGGACTGCCCACGCTGTCAGGCTCCACCCGTGTGGAGACTGCTGACGAAGCCGTGGCAGTGGCTCGCCAGGTCGGCCTGCCCTTGATGATCAAGGCTGCCGCCGGCGGCGGCGGACGCGGCATGAAGATCGTCAAAAGCGAGGTGCAGATGGCCGAGATGTTCGTGGCGGCGTCCAATGAGGCCCGCGCGGCGTTTGGGGATGGCACGCTGTACCTGGAGCGCTATATCGCTAATGCGCGACATGTCGAAGTACAGGTACTGGCAGATCAGCACGGGCAGGTGATCCACATGGGCGAGCGCGACTGCTCCTTGCAGCGGCGCCACCAAAAGCTGGTGGAGGAGGCGCCTGCGCCGCACCTGGGCAGCCCCTTGCGCGAGGCCATCTGTGCGGCCGCGGTGCAGCTGGCCCGGGGGTTTGGTTATGAAAATGCTGGCACGGTGGAGTTCATCGTCGATCAGGACAGCCAGACCTTTTATTTTCTGGAGATGAACACGCGCATTCAGGTCGAGCACCCGGTGACGGAGATGGTCACGGGCATGGACCTGGTGCAGGAGCAGCTGCGCATCGCGCGCGGTGAGCCCTTGCGCTTTTCCCAGGAGCAAGTCTCGATCAGGGGGCATGCGATCGAGTGCCGCATCAACGCAGAGAAGGTGCGCCAGGACTTCCGGCCCAGCCCCGGCCGGATCGACCGCTGGGAGCCACCGGCTGGGCCTCATATCCGCCTCGACAGCCATTGCCAGGCCGGTTACGCCGTACCAATCTTCTACGACTCCATGATCGGCAAGCTGATCGTCTATGGCTTTGACCGGGAAGAGGCGCGGATTCGCATGTCGCGCGCGCTGTCTCAGTTCCGTGTCGAGGGGGTGGACACGACGATCGAGTTGCAGCGCTTTCTGATCGATCACCCCCGCTTTGTCAGCGGCGAGGTCAACACCGTCATGGTCGAGCAGGTCTTGCCGGAGCTGCTGGGACACTGAGGCGGCCCCGACCAACACCCAAGCCTACATCCAGCGGCGCCGCGACTGGCAAGACGCCAACTGCATACAGATCGTCCGTCCACAGGCCGTACAGGAAGACCTGTGATTGGTGTTGGTGACGACCTCTCGCCGCAAGCCAGGCATGCAGTTCCACGCAAGGCTCTAAGCGCGACCGTATCGGGGGTTTTACCCAGACTGAGCCGGTGCACTCTTAGGTATTCTCATCAAGCTTAAGTTGATGCGGGCTGGTCCTTGCCACCCCTGCTCCTCAGGAGATCGCACCATGGTTTCAATTCACAGAAGGCGTTTGCTCTTGGCGGCGGGTGCCGCCCCCGCATTGAGCCTCGTTCATGCCCCGGCATGGGCGCAAGCCTATCCCGCCAAGCCTCTGCGTTTGGTGGTGCCACAGGCCGCCGGCGGGGGGTCGGACACCATCGCCCGCTACGTGGCAGAGCGCCTGTCCTCTGCCCTGGGACAGCAGATAGTCGTAGACAACAAACCAGGCGCGGCCGGCATGCTGGGCGCCGAGATCGTCAAGAACGCGCCAGCTGACGGGTACACCCTGTTGCTGGGCGCGATCGACACGATCACTGCGCCCTTGGTCAGTCGGCGCAGGCCTTTCGATGGTGTGACAGATTTTTCGCCCATCACTCAGCTCACGGCCTCACACAATGTTCTGGTGGTTGGGCCTTCCTTTTCTGGCAAAACCCTGGCTGACCTGGTAGCTCAGGCCAGGGCCAATCCCGGCCGCATCGACTATGCCTCCTCCGGTGTAGGCAGCATGCAGCATTTGGCGGGTGAAATGCTGGCTCGCATGAGCGGTATCCAGCTCAATCATGTGCCCTACAAGGGTGGGCCGCCAGCCTTCACCGATCTGGTGGGCGGACGCATCCCGGCCATGATCTCGGGCATGCAGGGAGCCATCCCACAGATCAAGGCTGAGAAAGTGCGGGCCCTGGCGGTGACCGGCAGGCGCCGCTCCCCGGCCTTGCCTGACGTGCCCACCGTCAACGAGGCCCTGGGCCTGCGCGACTATGAGGCGCTGAACTGGCAGTCCCTGCTTTTCCCCGCCGGCACGCCGAAGGCTGTGGTCGATCGAGTGGCGAACGAAGTCGTCAAGATCCTGTCCCAGCCTGAGGTGCGTGAGCGGCTGCTGCAGATGGGCTATGAACCCATCGGCAACCGCCCCGAGCAATTTGCCGCGTCTGCGGCCGAGGACCAGAAGCGCTGGAGCGCCATCATCCAGGCCGCTGCTATCGCGTCGGACTGATATCTTTCAAGGAAATTCCCATGCCCATCAAACGCGGCAATCCCCCCGGCATGAAGAATGTGCGTGCGACGGTCTACAACCATTACGTCCGCGTCGACCAGCCAAAGAGCTTGATCTTCGTCTCAGGCCAAGTCTCGCGTGACAACGAGGGACAGCAGGTGGGCACTGGGAGCATGCTCGAGCAGACCCGCCAATGCATCCGCAACATCGAAAAATCCCTCACGGCAGCTGGCGGCAGCCTGGCTGACATTGTCTGGACGACGGTCTACACCACCGACATCCGGGAGTTCCGCCAAATCGTGGCGGCGCGCGAGGAGTTCTTCAAGGACCACCTGCCAACCAG
>JAIXPL010000074.1 GCA_027486255.1 Comamonadaceae bacterium | reverse complement strand
TTCAGAAGGAGCTCGGCGAGGGTGAAGAGGGCGCAGACATCGAAGAGATCGAAAAGAAGATCAAGGCCGCCCGCATGCCCCAGGAGGCACGCAAGAAGGCCGAGAGCGAGCTCAAAAAGCTCAAGCTCATGTCGCCCATGTCGGCCGAGGCCACCGTGGTGCGCACCTACATCGACGTGCTCACCAGCCTGCCCTGGAGCAAGAAGACCAAGATCAAGCACGACCTGGCCCTGGCCGAAGGCGTGCTCAACGAAGACCATTACGGCCTGGAGAAGGTCAAGGACCGCATCGTCGAATACCTCGCCGTGCAGCAACGCGTTGACAAGGTGAAAGCGCCCATTCTGTGCCTCGTGGGCCCGCCGGGCGTGGGCAAGACCTCGCTGGGGCAGTCGATTGCCAAGGCCACCGGCCGCAAGTATGTGCGCATGGCCCTGGGTGGTATGCGCGACGAGGCCGAGATCCGCGGTCACCGCCGCACCTACATCGGCGCCCTGCCTGGCAAGGTGCTGCAGAGCCTGGCCAAGGTGGGCACGCGCAACCCACTGTTCCTGCTCGATGAGATCGACAAGCTCGGCACCGATTTCCGGGGCGACCCGTCCAGCGCCCTGCTGGAGGTGCTGGACCCTGAGCAAAACCACACCTTCGGCGACCACTACGTGGAGGTCGACTTCGACCTCTCCGACGTGATGTTCGTGGCCACCTCCAACTCCATGAACATTCCGCCGGCCCTGCTGGACCGCATGGAAGTGATTCGACTGTCGGGTTACACCGAGGACGAGAAAACCAGCATCGCCCTGCGCTACCTGCTGCCCAAGCAGGTCAAGAACAATGGCGTGAAGGAGGGGGAACTCGAGGTCACCGAGGCGGCTGTGCGTGACATCGTGCGCTACTACACCCGAGAGGCGGGTGTGCGTTCGCTCGAGCGCGAACTCTCCAAGATCTGCCGCAAGGTGATCAAGGGCATCCAGCTCAAGAAGCTGAGCCCCAAGGTGGAGGTCACGCCCGAGAACCTCAATGATTTTCTGGGTGTACGCAAGTTCAACTTCGGCCGTGCCGAGCAGCAAAACCAAGTCGGCCAGGTGGTGGGCCTGGCCTGGACCGAGGTGGGCGGCGATCTGCTCACCATTGAAGCGGCGCTCATGAACGGCAAGGGCCTGATCACCCGCACCGGATCGCTGGGCGACGTGATGAAGGAATCGGTCGAGGCAGCCCGCACCGTGGTGCGCAGCCGCTCACGCATTCTGGGCATCAAGGAAGAGCTGTTTGACAAGCGCGACATCCACATCCACGTGCCCGATGGCGCCACGCCCAAAGACGGCCCGAGTGCCGGCGCGGCCATGACCACGGCCTTCGTGTCGGCCCTCACCGGCATTCCGGTGCGCAGTGACGTGGCCATGACGGGTGAGATCACCCTGCGCGGTGAAATTACCGCCATCGGTGGCCTGAAGGAAAAGCTGCTGGCCGCCCTGCGTGGCGGTATCAAGACCGTGCTCATCCCCCAGGAAAATGCCAAGGACCTCCAGGACATTCCGGACAACGTGAAAAGCGGCTTGGAAATCATCCCCGTCAAGTGGATCGACCAAGTGCTGCAGGTGGCCCTCGAGCGTGTGCCCGTGCCGCTGACCGATGAGGAGATCGCGGCTGCGGCCGCCGCCGCCGCCACGGCCGCTGCCCCCGCGGCGATCCCTCCGGTGTCCTCGGTGATCGACCCCGTCAAGCACTGAGGAACTGCGGGCCTGGAAATCAGGCTATAATTTCGGTCTCGATGCGGGAATAGCTCAGTTGGTAGAGCGCAACCTTGCCAAGGTTGAGGTCGACGGTTCGAGACCGTTTTCCCGCTCCAAATTCAAAAGGGCAGCACTTCAACATGCTGTCCTTTTCTATTCGCGGTGCTCGTCTTTGGATGGTCACCCCGAATACCGAGGGTGCACTCCCCTTGGTGTGCCAGTCAAGGCGCGGTAGCAAAGCGGTTATGCACCGGATTGCAAATCCGTGTAGGTCGGTTCGACTCCGGCCCGCGCCTCCAAATGAAAGCAAGCACTTAGCGCAGAAATGCCTAGGTGCTTTTTTCTGGTCTGGACTTCATCTGGCCACCCTGAAGCCGCCCTTTAGCCGTCCTGTGGCCAGTGCCACCTTGGAAGAGGGCGGTTCATGCATGCGCTTCCCGGCTCAGCTGCCGCTCAGCACGCGCGGCAAGGGCTGCCCTTGCAGCCATGCACTGATGGTTTCGTGCGCATCGTCCACGAAGCCCTCGAACACGGGGGCTGCCACAAAGCCCAGGTGCGGTGTGAGCAGCACTTGCGGCAGCTGGCGCAGCGGGTCGTCCTGGGGCAGGGGCTCGAGGTCGAACACGTCCAGGGCCGCCTGGCCGGGCCGACCTTGCTGGAGGGCCTGCACCAGGTCGGCGGTGCGCACCAGGGTCGAGCGCGAGGTGTTCACCAGGATGCTGTCTGGGCGCATGCGGGCGAGTTTCTGGGCATCGATCAAGCCTTGGGTCTGCGGTGTGGCCACCAGGTGCAGGCTCACGATCTTCGATTCGGCCAGCAGGGTGTCAAGCTCCACGAAGCTGGCGCCCTGTGCCTGCGCGCGTTCAGCGGTCATGCGCGGGCTCCAGGCCAGCACCCGCATGCCAAAGGCTTGGGCGTAGCGGGCGACCCGGCCACCGATGTCACCCAGGCCGATCACGCCCAGGGTCTCGCCCTTGAGCACGGGCAGCAGCGCGTGTGGCGAGCGCCACTGGCCCTTTGCCATGGCATGGTTGTTCTCTAGCAGGCGCTTGTGGGCCGCCATCACCATGGCCCAGGTGAGTTCGGCCGTGCTGTCCTTGGAGGGCCCCCAGCCCGTGTGGCAGACCGGGATGCCGCGTGCGGCCAGGGCCTGCACATCCAGAGCCAGGTTGCGGTTACCGGTGAACACCACCAGTTTGAGCTGGGGCAGTTGGGCGATCAGTTCGGCCCTCAGGGGGGTGCGGTCACGCATGAGCACCAAGGCCTGGGCGTCGTGGATGCATTCGAGCAAGGCCGCACCTCGCAGGGGCTGGGTGCAGATGGTGAGCTCGACACGCTCGCGCAGATGCTGCCAGGCGGTCGATTGGGTGAAGGCTTGTTCGTAGTCGTCGAGCACGACGATTTTGGGACGAGAGGTCTGTGTCATGGCTTGCAAATCGTGGTGAAGGGGGCATGACCCCACTGAACGAGGGCGTAAGGGTAACCACAAATGACAGGGCCCGTGTTCCCTTCTTACGATGGCGCCTTTTTTGGACGAACGGATCATCATGAAGAAATGGATCGTGGCGGCCGTGGCCGCCTTCTCGGCGAGCCTGGGGCTCGCGCAGGACTGGCCTGCCGCCAAGCCGATTCGCCTGATCGCCGTGTTCCCGCCCGGCGGCTCGGTCGACCAGGTGGCGCGCATTCTGGCGGATGCACTGCGTGTGCAACTCAACCAGAGCGTGGTGGTGGAAAACATCGGTGGCGCCTCCGGTGTCATCGGTACCCAAGCCGTGGTGCGCGCCGCACCCGATGGCTACACCTTCGGGGTGGTGTTCGACACGCATGGCGTCAACCCGGGCCTCAAGCCCAGCATGCCCTTTGACACCCTCAGGGATCTGGAGCACATCAACCTCATTGGCACGGCGCCCATGGTGCTGGCGGCCAGCAAGGGCTCGCCCATCACCAGCTTTGCGCAATTGGTCGATGCCGCCAGGGCCAAGCAGAAGAACAGCTACGGCTCCATCGGTTCGGGCAGCCTGGGCCACCTGGCCATGGCCTCGCTGGCCAAGTCGGCAGGCTTCGAATGGACCCACGTGCCCTACCGGGGCGGTGGTCCGCTCATGACCGATGCGGTCGGCGGCCATGTACCGCTGGCTGTGGGCTCGATCTTCCTGGTCAAGCCCCATGTGGATACCGGCAACGTCAAGCCCCTGGTGGTGACCACCAGCAAGCGCTCGCGCCAGATGCCCGACGTGCCCACCATCGCCGAAAGCGGATTCCCCGGTTTTGATGCACCTGCCTGGTGGGGCGTGATTGGCCCGGCCAAGATCCCGCCAGCCATCGTCTCGCGCTTTAACGATGCGCTGGGCAAGGCCCTGCGCACGCCAGAGGTGGCGCAAAAGCTCAGCACCCAGGGCATCGACATCATCTCGGGCGGGCCGGAGGTTTTCAAGCCTTTCGTTGAAAAGCAGATGGCCACCTGGACCCGGTTCATCAAGGACAACAACATCACTGAATAAGCCCCTGAGCCCGTTCACCCCCTACCGCCGGCTTGCCATGCAAGCCGGCGGTTTGTTTTGGGGCTGGCCGTTTCTGCGCGCCTGACGACCTGCGCCCGCCAGGCGCGCAACTCAAGTACTGTCCCGCACATCCGTAGGTTTATGACTGTTCGGTTACATTCAAAACTAGTCAGTCACTATGGGTCCTGCATGAATCAAATCCGAACGCGCCGGGATGGCGAGCGCTGCATTCCGGTGGCTTTGCTCAACGGCGCTGACCAACAAGGGACCATGTGAACATGGACGACCCACGTTGCTGCGGCACGGGCATGTGCCTCATAGATCCACAAGGCCGGTGTTGGTGCGGCCAGCTCTGGGACGGCGAAAAAATGTGCCGCCCTCCTACTGATGAGCCGGCGCCTGGATCCCGAGATCCTTCCGCCGCTCCTTCCATTTCTTCATCCACTTCTTCACAAGAGTCTTCATGAGTTTCCTCAACAGCTTCATCCACGGCAACGACCTCGCTGAAATCTTCATCGAAGGACACAACCCTTATGCCCTGCAGAAGCTCAACACACCCGATGTCGATGCCCTGCGGCAAAAGATGAGCTCCACCGAGACCCTGCAAGGTTATGTGGTGGGCCGCATCGTGGGTTCGGGCCGTGGCGTCTGGGCGGTCACTGACCAGGCGGTGCTGATGCTCAGCGCCGGGCTGCAGGGTGTTCAGCGCATTGCGCTGGACGAGGTGCAGGGTTTTGAGAACGAGTGCGGCCGCTATGGCCACAGCGTCAGGCTGCGCGCCCAGGGCCGCCAATGGAGCCTGTTCGGGGTCTCGCGTGAGCTCGCTGCTGACCTGCATCGCGCCCTGTCGGCGCGGGGCGTGGCCGGCGCGTTCGATGACCGTCCTGCGCGCGCGCACCTCTGGCGCGAGGCCGCGCCCGCTGACTGGGCGCAAGACTGCCTGCGCGATGCGCGGCTGCGCCTGAGTCCGGCCTGAAACCCGGGCCTCAGTCGGCCTTGCGCAGCGCGTGGTGAATGCGCTGCGTCATGCGCCACACGCCCCACAGCACCAGCGGCACGGCGGCGCCCACGGCCACTTCAGGGTTGAGGGGCGCGCCTGCTGCCTTCGCGGCCTTGGCGGCGTAGAGCAGCAGGCTGATCACGTAATAGGTGATGGCCGCAATCGAGAGGCCCTCCACCGTGGTTTGCATGCGCAGCTGCAGTTCTTGCCCACGCGTGAGTTTTTCCAGCAGCTGACGGTTCTGCTCCTCGGTGGCAATGTCTACGCGTGTGCGCAGCAGGCCACTGGTGCGCGAGATGCGCTCGGCCAGGGAATCGAGCCGCTGCGAGGTGGCGGCCACTGTGGCGATGGCCGGCGACAGGCGCTTGCGCATGAATTCGCCGATGGTCTGCGTGCCGCTGATGGGACGCTCGCGCAGCTCCGTCAGGCGCTGCGCCACCAGGGCGTCGTAGGCGCGCGTGGCCGAGAAGCGAAAGTCATGTTCCGCCGTGGCCCGCTCCACGCGGGTGGCCAGCGACACCAGCTGGTCCAGCAGTTCTTCGTCGGAGGTTTGCTTGCCCTCGAGCCGTCCGGTGATGTCCAGCAACTGGTGCTCGGCCCGCCCGAGTTCAGGCCCGAGCTGCTTGGCCACCGGCAGCCCCTGCAGCGCCATCAGCCGGTAGGTCTCCACCTCCAGCAGGCGCTGTGAAATGCGCCCCGCCCGTTCGGGCGACATGCCTGAAGGCGCCACCACCAGCATGCGCTCAAAGCCATCTGCCCGAATCATGAAGTCGCTCACGGCCCATGAATGGCCGTTGGTGCCCATCATCGAAGCCACCACCGGCCCGTCGCCGAACCATTGGCGGGCCAGAGCCAGCGTTTCTTCGGGTTTGCTGGGATCGCCGTGTGCCATGGCCAGTTGCACGGCTGCGATGGTGCGTCCCGGGATCCCCGCCAGCCAGGCGCGCGGCACCACCAGCTCGGACATCAGGTCAGGCTGGTTGGCGCCCAGATAGGCGTCCTCAGGAAGATGCTGCACGATGGAGTAGCGCGTGAACTCCGTGTGGCGCTCCCATTTCACGGTGTGCGTGGCAAAGCGCAGGCGCAGGAAGTTGCCGGTGAGCTTTTCCGCGCCCAGGTGCTCCTGCCCGGGCAGGCGCCGCAGGTGCTCGCTTTCCGTTTCGCGGCTCACCCCTTCGTTGAGCACGGCCACGTAAATCACCAGGGCGGGCAGTCGGATGCGGGCTGTGGGGCGGGCATGCACCTCGTTGTGCAGCACCTCGCGCAGCGCATGGTCCTGGGGCAGCAGGGTCTGTTCGGACGTGGGGCCGGTCAGGGTGTCGCTCATGGGCGGGTCCTCGGGGCGGGGCAGGGCGAGCCGTGAAAGAATTGCGCGTTCCGGCGGTAGCCGGCCAAGGAGTCGGACATGGGTATCTGGATCGAGCTGGGCATCTTCATTTTGGTCATCGCATGGGCGCTGTGGCAAATCCATGACGTGAAGAAAGCGCAGGCCAAGACGCGCGCGGACAAGGCCCGCGAGGCAGCTGATCCCTCACAAGGGCCTGGCGATCGCACCCCTTAAGCCCGGCCAGCCATCCAGCCGGCTTCATACCGACTCCAGAAATGCCTGGTATTGGGCGCAAAACGCCTGCGTCACTTCGAAGTAGGGCATGGCTCCCGTGGGAAACACCGACATGCGCCAGTTCGGTCGGGATGCGAGCAGGTTTTTTTTACCGTAGTCGGTGAAATCCCCGCGCACGCCGTGCGACAGCCAGGCCGGCATGGTGAGGCTTTCGTAAATGGTCTGGATGTCCCGGCTGAAGAGGCCGCCGGAGAGGAAATGCAGCGGTGCATGGCGCGCACCTTCTTGCTGCGACGTGGCGATCGCGTCCTGCCACAGCTGCTCATCAATCTCGCTCGAGCCCCAGGTCTTGTTCAGGAAGAAGCGGATCACGCCCGGCCGTGTCAGGCCTCGAAAGAGCAGGCCGTCCCAGCCAGGTCCGCGCAGGGTTCCCAGCAGCCAGGGCATGGCCAAGGTGCTGCCGGGCGGGCCACGCCGCTCGTCCTTGCTGCCCAGACCGGTCGGGCTCACCAGGGCGAGGCTGCGGAAATGCGCAGGCGCCTCGGAGGCCGCCCGCGCCAGGAATTCGCAGGACAGCGACACGGCCAGCGCGTCCACGGGCCGCTCGCCGCAGCGCTGGCGGATCAGTGCCAGGGCGTCGTGCAGGGCGGCTGTCATCAGGCCTGGCGTGTAGGCCCGGTCGCTGCGGTCCGACCAGCCATAGCCGGGCAGGTCTATTGAGAAGACGGTGTGCGTTCGCTGAAAGTGCTCATGCAGCGGGCGCACCTCGGCGGCCGAGGCGGCGGCATTGACGCTGTGGATCAGCAGGAGTGCGGGTCCCTGTCCAGCCACGTGCAGGCACACCGGTTGCCCCTGGCTGCTGAGGGTCACACGTTCGCCACTGAGGACGGGGGCGCTGGTGGAAGGCATGGAGGGCTCGGTGGGTTGGGCCTCAGCCGGCCTGGGCAAGGTGAGCAGGCCGCTCACCACGGACCATAGCAAGAAATCGCGACGCTGCAGCGCACTGACGCGAGGCCCTGTGCCTGTCCGACCCCCGGGCGGGCGCATGGGCGAGGGCCCGCTGTCCTGCAAGCCCTGAGGCTTATCCGAGTCTCCTGCTTCGGCTTTTCCCAGCGGCTTGCAGGCCGGGTGCTTTGACGTTACAAGCTCCAAGTTCTCAACCTCATGGAAATCTAACTATGAAAAATTCCAACCGCCGCGTCTTCATGTGCCAAGTTGTCACCGCCTCGTCGGCTGTGCTGGCCACCCAGGCCATGGCCCAAGCCAAGGTCGACCCCAAAGACGCCCAGGCCATCTCCCTGGGTTATGTGCACGACACCACCAAGGTGGACGCCAAGAAATACCCCAAGCACGCCGCTGCACAAAAATGCGCCAACTGCCAGCTGTACGCCGGCAAGCCCACGGACGCCTGGGCTGGCTGCCCCTTGTTTGGAGCCAAGCAGGTTGCGGCCAACGGCTGGTGCAGCGCCTACGCCAAGAAGGGCTGAGCCTTCGCGCCTGCGGGGCGCTTGTTCATCAGGCACCCCGTGCGCGCCATCTGAGCCACAGGTCTGCGCCATGGGCGCAGCCTGCGCTCAGAAGGCACAAGCTGGTCCAGCGCCAGTCTGCGCCCATGAGCACCGTCCGAATGCCTGCCATCAGGCATAAACCAGACAACAGGTTGAGCAGGTAATCCCCGGGTGCCAGGCCCCGGCCCGTGAGCCGGTGGTAAAGCCACAGTCCGGCCGTCTCCAGCACGGTCAGGGCGATGATCCCGTCGAGCATCAGGCCACTGGCCCAAAAATCATTCACGCGCGGGCTGCCTCACACGCGGGCCAAGCCCAACAGGTGCGCCACATCCTTGAAGAAGATGCGCACATGGGCCATGGGCTTTTTGCGCGCCAGTTCCTTGTTCATGTAGGACTCGAAGGTCAGCTGCTGCACATCGCGGTCTTCGCAGATTTTCACGAAGCGTTCGCGCCGGCGGTCGCTGCTGTACCAGAACCACTGCATCATCCCCAGCACCCAGAACACGGTGCCGTGCTTTTTCATGAAGCGCTGTCGGGCGAGTTTGAGTTCGCGCGCGTCACCCGTGCGCAGGAAAGCATGTGCGGCTTGCGCAGCCAGTTGCCCGCCCAGCATGGCGTAGTAGATGCCCTCGCCCGAGGCCGGAGCCACCACGCCCGCAGCATCGCCGGCCAGCACCACATCGCGGCCGTTGTCCCAGCGGGGCAGGGGTTTCATGGGAATGGGGGCGCCTTCGCGGCGCAGGGTTTCGGTGTCGGCCAGGCCGCTGGCCTGGCGCAGCTGTGCCACGGCGCCCCTTAATGAAAATCCGCGGTCAGCGCTGCCGGTGCCAATGCTCATGGTGTCGCCGTGGGGGAACACCCAGCCGTAGAAGTCGGGGGACAGCTGGCCGTCATAGACCACGTCGCAGCGGGTGCCGTCGTAGCCTTGGGGCTTGACCGCCGGTGCGCGCACGATCTCGTGGTAAGCAAAGACATACTTGCCCCGGTCGGCACCAGGCACGCACTGCCTGGCCACCTCCGAGCGCGCGCCGTCGGCGCCGATGATGCAGCGCGCCCGCACGCTCACGGGCGTGCCTTCGGCCCGGGTGTGTTTGGCGCGGGCCAGGTAATGCACCTGGCTCATGCCATCGGCATCCTGCGTGATCTCGACGAAGGTGCCCACCTGCCGCACCGCGCCGCCCTCTGCGGCGCGCTGGCGCAGCCATTCGTCAAATTCATCGCGGTTGACCATGCCCACAAAACCGTTTTCGATGGGAATGTCCACATGGTGCTTGGAGGGCGCCACCATGCGCGCGGACTGCGCCTTGGCCACCAGCAGCGAGTCAGGAATCTCAAAGTCCTTGATCAGGCGCGGCGGGATGGCGCCGCCGCAGGGCTTGATGCGGCCAGCGCGGTCCAGCAGCAGCACGGAATGGCCTTGCCGCGCCAGTTCATTGGCAGCGGTCGCACCAGCGGGGCCGCCGCCCACCACGACCACGTCGTAAATATCAGGAGGGGGCATGCTGCACTCGTTTCAGGTGGGATGGGCCGTGGCCCTGGGGGGTCTGGCCTGACCGGCCAACCGCGGATGGGGAAATCTTCAGGGCCAGCCAGCCCGACAGGATGAACATGCCCGCTTCCAGGGCGAACACCCAGGCATAAGCCAGGCCGGGGCTGGCCACCAACCAGTGGGCGATGTCGCTGGCGCCGGTGCCGACCAGGCCGCCCAGGCCAAAGGCCACGGCCTGCGCTGCGCCCCACAAGCCCATGCGGATGCCCTCGCGGGCTTCGCGTCCTTCGCCGGCCAGCCGCATCATGGAGCCGATGGCGCCGATGGAAAATGCCCCGTTGGCCACGCCCAGGGCGAACACCGTGGGCTGGAGCGGCCAGGCCGAGCCCAGCAGGCCGCCAGCCACCAGACCGGCCAGGGCCAGCGCGGAGGCCAGGCAGCCCCCGACGGTCCAGGCCCGCAGCGATCCAAGACGCGAGAGCACGGGGTGGCTGGGATAGCGTGCGGCGAGGCCGCCGGCCAGTGCCACCAGCATCATGCCCAGCAGCACGCCACCGTGCTGCACACCCGAGAGCTTGGTGGATTCGCCCGGGGTATAGCCATAGACCACGCCCGCAAAGGGCTCGAGGATCAGGTCCTGGGCGCTGTAAGCCAGCATGGAGACGAACACGAAGATGGTGAACCGGCGGGCCACCGGTTCGGCCCAGACCTGCTGCAGGGCCGACCGAAAGTCGATGCGTTCCCGTTCCCGTTCCCGATCTTGGGCCTGGGGCGCCACGGTGGGAGCCTGGCCTTCCACACCCTTGAGGGCCAGCATGGTCAGGCCCAGGGCCAGCAATGACACGGTCCCGGACACCTTCATCAATTGCGCAGGGGAGTAGGGGTCCAGCCAGTGTCCGGCCAGGCCCGCCGTGATGGCAAAGCCCGCGATCATCATCATCCAGACCAGGGTGGCTGCCCCCGGCCTGCGTGCCTCGGGCACGCGCTTGGCCAGCAGCACCAGCAGCGAGGTACCGCTGGCACTGACGCCCAGGCCCACCATGACAAAGCCCAGCAGGGCCAAGGCCATGCCGGCTGAAGGCTGGCTGGCCATCAAGACGGTGCCGGCTGCGGCCGTGATGCCGCCGGCCCCCAGGAGGGCCATGCCGCCAATGATCCAGGGTGTGCGCCGACCGCCCACGTCCGAGCCGTGGCCCATGCGCGGGCGTGCGACCTGCACCAGGTAATGCAGCGCCACCAGAAAGCCGGGCAAGAGGGCCGGCAAGGCCAGCTCCACCACCATGATGCGGTTGAGCGTGGAGGTGGTCAGGACCACGACCGAGCCCAGGCAGGCCTGCACCAGGCCCAGGCGCGCAATGCGCAGCCAGCCGAAATCCTGCGCGGCCATCATGGCTGCATCCCCTGCGTGAGGGCGCGCAGCGCAAAAGCGCTGACCATCATGCCAGCCACCAGGAGCGGCACACCAAAGCCGCTGTACCAGCGGGCGTGGGCCGTGGGGTCCTGCATGAATCGCCGCATCAGGAAGGCCTGCATCAGCAGCAAGGCGGCAACGGCGCCGGCATGCCAGGGCTGTTGCCAATGGATCAGCAGGGCAATCACCGCCCACTGTGGCACGACCATGATCCAGCAGGCCACCCGTGCGGCGCGGTCGACCCCCAATTGCACGGGCAGCGAGCGCACGCCCATTTGGCGGTCGCCCGTGACGGCCTTGAAGTCGTTGAGTGTCATGATGCCGTGGGTGGCCGCGCTGTAGAGCATGGCCAGCGCCAGCGATTGCCCGTGGGGCATGCTGCCGCCGGCCATCACCGCAGCGCCCGTGATCCAGGCGATGCCTTCATAGCTGATGCCGCAGGCCGCGTTGCCCCACCAGCCGTTTTGTTTGAGCCGCACCGGCGGGGCGCTGTAGGCCCAGGCCAGCAGCAGGCCCAGCGCAGCAGCCCCAAAGCCCCAGGGCCCCAGCAGGGTGGCCACCAGCAGCGACAAGGCGGTCCAGGCCAGGGCCAGGTACAGGCCCCAGCGCCCCGGGATGCGTCCTGAGGGAATCGGCCTGTGGGGCTCATTGATGGCGTCCACATGGCGGTCGAACCAGTCGTTCACCGCCTGGCTGGTGGCGCACACCAGGGGGCCTGCCAGGGCCACGCCCACCAAGGCCAGGCCCCAGCGGTCTTCCATGTCCACCCCTGAGGCGACGACCCCGCAGGCAAAAGCCCACATGGGAGGAAACCAGGTGATGGGTTTGAACAGCTCCGTGACCGAGAGCAGGGAAGGACGCGCCATGCCTGTGTTTTACGCTCGACAGCTCAATGTGTCAATTAAAAATGACACTCAGGTCGGTTTCCTGCCACGACCTGGGCATGGCCCAAGTGCCTGGCCAGAAAAAAACGCCCGGCAGGCCGGGCGTTTTTGCAGGAGGCATGGGCGCCTTAAGGGGCGCGATCGGGCCCGTCGGTCTCGCTGGCGCTGTCTCCAATGCCAAAGCGCCGCAGCTTGATGTACAGGCTCTGCCGGGACAGGCCCAGCATCTCCGCCGCCGAGGCCCGGTTGTCTCCGGTGAGCTCGAGCGCCGCCTCGATGCACAGCTGCTCGATCAGGTCGGTGGTCTCGCGCACGATGTCTTTCAGCGGCAGGCGCCCCACCAGTTCGGTCATCTGGCTGGCCGAGCGCGGCAGTTCCTTGGCGCCGCGGCCATCGGCGCTCAGGCGCCGGCCCATGTCGCGGATGGTGAATCCCAGCAAGCGCTGGCTGCCCTGGGTGGCCACGGCTGAAATTTCAACCTCCGAGACGCTGCCTTGCGCCCCCTGCATCTGCGTGGCAAACAGCCGGACCGAGCCATGCTGGCGCAGATTGGACACCAGCACCCGGAACTCGACACCGGTGCGGCCCAGCCACTTGTCGAGCATCTGCCCGCGTGCCTGCTCTTCGCTGCCCACTTGGGCCATGTCCAGGAAGGCCTGGTTGGCTGTGAGGATCTGGCCACTCAACTCCGTGACCACCAGCGCATCGGGGGCACTCTCAAGCACCTTCATGAGCTCGAGCCGGGCCTGCGCAGGGCTGGCAGATGGAGTGGCTAGGTCTTGCGGCCGAGTAAAGCGCAGCAGGAAGTACGAGCCCTTGTCATGGCGGAAGGACGAGGCGCTCACCTTCAGCGGCTCGGGCTGGCCGGTCACACGCACGGTCACGCTGTCGGCCGAGCCCGCGCTGCGCAGGCCCTCGAGCATCTCTCGCAGCGCTTGCAGACTCTGGGCATCCAGGCCCTCGGCCAGGCTCCAGCCGGGGCGCTTGCATTTATCGCCAAAGAGTTCCTGGGCGGCCGGGTTGGCTTCCTCCAACTTGTCGATCGAGCCTTCCAGGATGAGCACAGGCTCTGCGCTCATCTGGAACAGCAGGCGGTAGCGGGTCTCCGCCTGGCGCAGGCGCCAGTAGTCACGCTCCAGCGATTGCTGGGCCGTCACCAGGCGCTGCTGCAGGGCCACCTGCGGGCGCAGGTCACGGCCAAAGGCCAGGGTGTGCGGTGCCGTGCGGTGAGCGCCCTTGGCCTTGCGTTTGACCGGGACAACGGAGTAGGACACCGGCAGCTCGGTGCCTGCGTCTGTGGCATGGTTGACATGGCGCCAGCGCACGCCGTCGCTGGAGGTGGCCTGGCTCAGCAGGTCCCGGACTTTGGGCTGGCTTTCTACCGTCACGGTCTGTGTCCAGGGCTTGTTCAGCCAATGGCGGCAGCCGAGCTCCAGCAGGTCATCGGTGGCCAGTGCCAGATCCTGGATCACGCCGTCCTGGTCAAGCACCAGAACCACGTCGGCCGAAGCGGTGACCAGCTCAGCTGCAGCGTCTGCATCCAGGTCGGCGAGGAACTTTCCAGGCATCTCAAACTGCCTGTCGATGTGCGCCATGAAGGGCTTTCTTACAAGGGCTCGGGTTGGAGGAGAGGTGTTGCCTGGACATCAGACCTTGGATTCCAAGCGTGCCAGGAGCTGCGCTGCCATGGCGGGGGCTGCGCTGCCATCCGTGACCACCGCATCCACTGGCAGCTGGGCTGCGTACTCGGGATGCAATGTGAAGATGGGACCACCCAAAATTATAAAGATCTGAGGGTTCATGCTGGCTTTCCTGAGGTCTTTCAGGCAGCTCAGCAGGGCTGGTAGCAAAGACGTGCTGCCCAGCGACAGGCCGACCACATCAAACCATTGCTCTTGCACCAAGCGCGCAGGGGGCGTGTCTTCAGACATGAAGCCTGCGGACACATTCCATTGGGCCTGCACGAAAAACTCGGCCACGGTGGCCAGCCCGAAGGTGTGTTGCTCGCCGGGGCAGGGCGCCAGCAGGATGCTGGGGTGCTTGGCGCTGAAGTGGGCGGCGGGTGGGGGGCTGTTGTCGCGCAGCAGCTGGTGCAGCCGGCCCAGGGCCAAGGTCACTTCCTGGAAGTCGCAGAGGTCGCGCTCCCACAGCACGCCCAGGTGGCGGGCCACGGGCGCAAACAGGTCCATCAGGATGCCCGTCAGCGGCACACCCCGTTGGCGCAGGCGGGCCACTTCCTCGCGCAGCCGCTCGTCGTCGGCATACCTGACCAAGCGTGCAAATTCAAAGACTTCCGTGGGCGAGATGGCCGAGGTGCCCGGCTGTGCCAGGGTGGGGGTGTCTTGCACCAGGCGATGCGCCAGCATCAGTCGGGGCAGGATTTCGTATTCCACCGCCTTGGCCAGCAGGCGCCTGCGCAGCGCCGTCTCGGGCTCAGTGGTCTGTGCCTGAGCTGCGGCGCTGGCGGGGAGGCTGTCCTCCCTGGGGCTGGTGGTGGTTTTGCGGGGCTTGTCCATGTGCGTCTCCTCGGCGCTGTCTTGCGCGTGGTGCCGGATACGCATGGGCCCCCGGCTGGACCGGTGCACTCGTACGAGATCAGGGGATCACGTGCCTGAAAGGGGCCTTGCCGGCGGGGATCCGGTGGCGGCGAGCCCTTTCTGACCTGCCGCAGTTTTACATCGCTTGGGCAATCGCGTCAAAGTTTCTAGACATCTAATTAGTGTAAACCCTATATATCGATGGATGTAAATCACACATGACGTCAGTAAAAGTTGACACATTGCCCGCCAGGGCCTAAATTGCAGCAACCCTGCCCATGAGATTGACCCATCCGTGACCCCTCATCACCCGCTCCGGGATCCTATTCGCCTCCCGCTCTACACCCCAGAGGAGCGGGTGCGCCGTGACGCCACGGTATGGACGGGGGTGCAGGGCGTGCTGGCGCCGCTGCAGTTCCTGGTGTTTTTGGTCAGTGTGGGACTGGTGATCAGGTTCCTCGTCACCGGCGAAGGCGAGGCGTCTGCCACCTTGTCGGTGGTGATCAAGACCGTCACGCTCTACCTCATCATGGTCACC
Organism: Comamonadaceae bacterium; assembly: GCA_027486255.1. Taxonomy (GTDB): domain Bacteria; phylum Pseudomonadota; class Gammaproteobacteria; order Burkholderiales; family Burkholderiaceae_C; genus Polaromonas. The sequence goes on along the minus strand of JAIXPL010000074.1, from coordinate 27,264 downwards.
GGCTGTATTTGGGAGAAGGTCGTCTTCGGCCGCTATCTCTTTGCGCCAGCCTTCTATTGGGAAGACATGTTCAGCATGCTGGTGCTGGCTCTGCACACCGCCTACCTGGCGGCCCTGATCGGGGGGCTGCTCCAGGCCCATCAGCTGATGTACCTGGCTCTGGGCGCCTACGCCGCCTACGTCATCAATGCGGCGCAGTTCATCATCAAGCTGCGCGCAGCCCGGCTGGACAGCCGCGCCGACGCCGGCGAAACGAGGGCCATGGCATGAACGCCATTATTCCTATCCGCCAAGAAAGCGCCGGCTGCCTCGATGCGCCCGTGCTCAAGGAGCGCGGCCAGCGCGAGGTCTTCTGTGGCCTGACCGGCATCATCTGGCTGCACCGCAAGATCCAGGACGCCTTCTTCCTCGTGGTGGGCTCTCGCACCTGCGCGCATCTGGTGCAGTCGGCCGCCGGCGTCATGATTTTTGCCGAGCCCCGCTTTGCCACCGCCATCATTGACGAGCGCGACTTGGCCGGCCTGGCCGACGCCAACGATGAACTCGACCGCGTGGTGCGCCAGCTGCTCGAGCGCCGCCCCGAGATCAAGCTGCTCTTCCTGGTCGGCTCCTGCCCCTCGGAGGTCATCAAGCTGGACCTCTCGCGTGCTGCCTCGCGCCTGTCGACCCAGTTTTCGCCGCAGGTGCGCGTGCTCAACTATTCGGGCAGCGGCATCGAGACCACCTTCACCCAGGGCGAAGATGCATGCCTGGCTTCCCTGGTGCCCACCCTGCCTGCGGCCGATCCCGAGGCGCCGCCCAGCCTGATGGTGGTGGGGGCTCTTGCCGACGTGGTGGAAGACCAGTTCAAGCGCCTGTTCGCTCAGCTGGGCATCGGGCCGGTGCACTTTTTCCCGCCGCGCCACGCCAATGAGCTGCCGCCCCTGGGCCCGAACACCCGCATCTTGCTGGCGCAGCCTTTCCTCGCAGACACCGCCCGTGCGTTGGAGGCTCGTGGCGCCCAGCGCCTGCCGGCTCCTTTCCCGCTGGGCATTGAAGGCACCAGCGCCTGGCTGCAGGCCGCCGCCAGCGCCTTTGGCGTAGACCCAGCCCACTTTGAGGCCGTCACGGCGCCTGCGCGCCAGCGCGGGCAGGCTGCGCTGAGCCGCCAGCGCGCCGCGCTGGAGGGCAAGCGCATCTTCTTCTTCCCCGACTCCCAGCTTGAAATTCCGCTGGCCCGTTTTCTCTCCCGAGAGCTGGGCATGCAGCTGCTGGAGGTGGGCACCCCGTATCTGCACCGCCAGCACCTGGCCGAAGAGTTGGCCTGGCTGCCGGCCGGCACGGCCCTGTCCGAAGGCCAGGACGTGGAGAACCAGATCGAACGTTGCCGCGCCGTCCAACCCGACATCGTGGTGTGCGGCCTGGGTCTGGCCAATCCCCTGGAGGCCGAGGGCCTGACCACCAAGTGGGCCATCGAGCTGGTCTTCACCCCCATCCACGGTTACGAGCAGGCCGGTGATTTGGCCGAGCTGTTCAGCCGTCCCCTGCTGCGCCGTCTGCGCCTGGCTGCCTGAAAGAGAACCGAGAGCACCACATGCAACTGACGCTCTGGACCTACGAAGGACCGCCCCACGTGGGCGCCATGCGCATTGCCACCGCGATGGAGGACGTGCATTACGTGCTGCACGCGCCCCAGGGCGATACCTACGCCGACTTGCTCTTCACCATGATCGAGCGCCTGCCCAAGCGCCCGCCCGTCACTTACACCACCTTCCAGGCGCGCGACCTGGGCGGCGACACGGCCGAGCTCTTCAAGACCGCCGCCCGCCAAGCCTTCGAGCGCTTTTCGCCCAAGGCCATGATGGTCGGCGCCTCCTGCACGGCTGAACTCATTCAGGACGATCCGGGTGGCCTGTGCCTGGCGCTGGACCTGCCCGTGCCCGTGGTGGCCCTGGAGCTGCCCTCCTACCAGCGCAAGGAAAACTGGGGCGCCAGCGAAACCTTCTACCAAATGGTGCGCAAGCTCGCCACCGGTCCGGCCCGCCAGGAGCCCCGGCCGCGCGGTGAGCGTCCGCGCTGCAACATCCTCGGCCCCACCGCCCTGGGCTTTCGCCACCGGGACGACCTGCAGGAAATCACCAACTTGCTGCAGGGCATGGGCCTGGAGATCAACGTGGTCGCGCCCCTGGGCTGCTCGCCGGCCGACATGGCCCGGCTGCACGAGGCCGACTTCAACGTGGTGCTCTACCCCGAGATCGCCAACACGGCTGCGCTGTGGCTCACACGACAGTTCAAGCAGCCCGCCACCCGCACCGTGCCCATTGGCCTGGGCGCTACGCGCGACTTCATCCGTGAAGTGGCCGAGCTGGCAGGTTTGGACGCCCAGGCCTGCCTGGACCGCACCGCCTCACGCGCCGACTGGTACGCCCGCTCGGTGGACTCCACCTACCTCACCGGCAAGCGTGTGTTCGTCTTTGGCGACGCCACCCACGTGGTGGCCGCCGCGCGCGTGGCGGCCAAAGAACTGGGTTTTACCGTGGTAGGCCTGGGCACCTACAGCCGCGAGTTCGCCCGCGAGGTGCGCACCGCTGCCGAGCAGTACGGTGTGGAAGCCCTCATCACCGACGACTACCTCGAGGTGGAGGCGCGCATCGCCGAGCTCCAGCCCGAGCTGGTGCTGGGCTCGCAGATGGAGCGCCACATTGCCAAGCGCCTGGGCGTGCCCTGCGCCGTCATTTCAGCACCCGTCCATGTGCAGGATTTTCCGGCCCGCTACTCGCCCCAGATGGGTTTCGAAGGCGCCAATGTGCTGTTCGACACCTGGGTGCATCCGCTCATGATGGGCCTGGAAGAACACCTCATCGGCATGTTCCGCGGCGACAGCGAATTCCATGAGAACGCTGCCCCCTCGCACCTGGGCGGCGGCATCAAGCCTGCAGCCCAGGCCAGCGCGGTGCCCGTCCCCCTGCCCGAGGCCTCGCCCCAGCCGGGCGCTGCGGCACCGGTGGGCCTGACCTGGGGTCCCGAGGCCGAGAGCGAACTTAAAAAGATTCCCTTCTTCGTGCGCGGCAAGGCGCGCAGGAACACTGAAACCTACGCCCGCGAGCGCGGTGTGCCACTCATCACCGTGGACACCCTCTACGATGCCAAAGCTCATTTCAGCCGCTGAAGGCCGCCGCGCCGCCGTGGCCCCGGTGGCCATGCGGGTGGTGCTCGTCACCATGGACAGCCACCTGGCCAGCGCCGCCGAGCGTGCGCACAAGCGCCTGGCCCGCAGCATGCCCGGCCTGAGCTTGAGCGTGCATGCCGCCGCCGAGTGGGACGGCGACGCCGCCGCGCTGGCACGCTGCCAAGCTGATATTGCCCAGGGCGACATCGTGATCGCCACCATGCTGTTCATGGAAGACCACTTCCTGCCGGTGCTGCCCGCCCTGAAGGCCCGCCGCGATCAGTGCGACGCCATGGTCTGCCTGATGTCGGCCACCGAGGTGAGCAAGCTCACCCGCATGGGCAAGTTCGACATGTCGGGCCCCAGCAGCGGACCCATGGAATTTCTCAAGCGCCTGCGCGGCAAGCCCGCCACCCAGGCCGAGATGAGCAGCGAAGACCGCACCACCGCCGGTCAAAAGCAGATGAAGATGCTGCGACGCCTGCCCAAGATCCTGCGTTTCATCCCCGGTACCGCCCAGGATGTGCGGGCCTACTTCGTGGCCATGCAGTACTGGCTCGCCGGCTCCGAGGACAACATGGCCAACATGGTCCGCTTTCTGGTGGACCGCTATGCCCGCGGGGAGCGCGAGGCCCTGCGCGGCCTGAAGGTCGATCCACCCGTCGAGTACCCGGAGGTGGGGGTCTACCACCCCCGCTTGGCTGGCCGCCTGTCGGACCGGCTGGCCGATCTTCCGGCCAGCGCCGGGTCGCGCGGCACCGTGGGCGTGCTGCTCATGCGCTCCTATTTGCTGGCTGGCAACACCGCCCACTATGACGGCGTGATTGCCGCGCTGGAGGCTCAGGGTCTGAACGTGGTCCCAGCTTTTGCCACCGGCCTGGACAACCGCCCCGCCATCGAGGGTTTCTTCAAGAAGGACGGCCGCCCGGTCATCGATGCCCTGGTGTCCCTGACCGGCTTTTCCCTGGTGGGCGGACCCGCCTACAACGATGCCCGCGCCGCCGAAGACGTGCTGGCTGGGCTCGACGTGCCTTACCTCGCGGTCACGCCTGTTGAATTCCAGAGCCTGGACAGCTGGGGTGCCTCCGAGCGCGGCCTCTTGCCTGTGGAGTCCACCATGATGGTGGCCATTCCCGAGCTCGACGGCGCCACCGGCTCCATGGTCTATGGCGGGCGCAGCGGCGCCGCGCACATGGCCTGCACCGGCTGCCCCAGGTCCTGCACCTTCGACAACGTGGCCGAGGTGCATGACATGCACAGCTGCCCCGAGCGCGCCCAGACCCTGGCCGTGCGCGTGGGTCGCCTGATCGACCTGCGCCGCAGCGAACGCGCCCAGCGCAAGGTGGCGGCTGTGCTCTTTAACTTCCCGCCGAACGCCGGCAACACCGGCACCGCCGCCTTCCTGGGGGTGTTCGAGTCGCTTTACAACACGCTCAAGGCCATGCAGCGCGAGGGCTACACCGTCGAGCTGCCAGACAGCGTGGATACGCTGCGCCGCCGCCTCCTTGAAGGCAACGCCCAGCGCTTTGGCGTGCAGGCCAACGTGCATGCCTTCATCAGCGCCGACGATCATGTGCGCCGCGAGCCGCATCTCAAAGAGATCGAGGCCACCTGGGGCCCGGCGCCGGGCCGTCAGCTCAGCGACGGCAGCCGCCTGTTCGTGCTCGGCGAGCGCTTTGGCAATGTCTTTGTGGGCATCCAGCCCTCTTTTGGTCATGAGGGCGACCCGATGCGCCTGCTCTTTGAGAAGGACTTCGCCCCCACACACGCCTTCTCGGCTTTCTACCGCTGGATGCGCGAGGATTTCGGTGCCCAGGTGGTGCTGCACTTCGGCACGCACGGCGCGCTTGAATTCATGCCGGGCAAGCAAAACGGCCTGAGCGCCCGCTGCTGGCCCGATCGCCTCATTGGCGACTTGCCCAATCTCTATCTCTACGCGGCCAACAACCCCTCAGAGGGCACCCTGGCCAAGCGCCGCTCCGCAGCCACGCTCATCAGCTACCTCACGCCCCCGGTGGCGCAGGCCGGCCTCTACAAGGGCCTGATGGAGCTCAAGGAAATGATCGAGCGCTTTCGCGCTCTGGAGCCCGAGGCCCAGGTCGAGCGCGACGAACTCGTACTCATGATCCAGGCCCAGGCGGCGGTGCTTGAACTGTGCGAAGCCGAGCCTGCGTGGGGCGGTGCCGCTGAGGCGCGCATCCTGCGCCTGAACGAGGCGGTGCTCGAGCTGTCCTACACCCTCATTCCCTACGGTCTGCATGTGGTCGGTCAGGCGCCCAGCGCTGCCGAGCGCACCGACCTGCTGGCCTCCTGCGCCGAGGCCTGGCATGGCCCCGGCATGCCGCGTGAGGCCATCGAGGCCCTGGCCGCCGGCGCGGCCGTGGATGCCGCCTGGGTCATCGCCCAGGCCAAGGGCAGCACCGCGTCCCGCGAGCAACTGGCCGAGCTGGCTCTGACCGATACCCGCCTGCGGCAAGACAGTGAAATTGAGGGCATCCTCAAGGCCCTGGACGGCCGTTTCCTGCGCCCCGCACCCGGCGGCGACCTGCTGCGCACGCCCGATGTGCTGCCCACGGGCCGCAATGTGCACGGCTTCGACCCTTTCCGCATTCCCAGCGCCTACGCCGTCAAGGACGGTGCCCGCCAGGCCACCCGCCTGCTGGACCGCCACACGGCCGACGGCCACAGCTTCCCCGAATCCATTGCCATGGTGCTGTGGGGCACGGACAACCTCAAAAGCGAAGGCGGCCCCATCGCCCAGGTGCTGGCGCTCATGGGCGCACGTCCCCGCTTTGACAGCTACGGGCGCCTGGCCGGGGCCGAGCTGGTGAGCCTGGCCGAGCTGGGCCGTCCGCGCGTGGACGTCATGATCTCCCTCTCGGGCATCTTCCGCGACCTGCTGCCGCTGCAAATCCGGCTGCTGGCCGAGGCTGCATACCTGGCTGCCTGCGCGGAAGAGCCTCTGGAGATGAACTTCATCCGCAAGCACGCCCTGGCCTTCCAGGCCGAGCACGGCGGTGACCTGGAAACCGCCTCCCTGCGGGTCTTCGGCAACGCCGAGGGGGCTTATGGCGCCAACGTCGGCAATTTGGTGGACAACAGCCGCTGGGAGCACAGCGACGAACTGGCCGAGACCTACAGCCGCCGCAAAGGTTTTGCCTACGGCCGCGCCGGCAAGGCCCGTCAGCTGCCCAAGCTGCTGGGCAGCGTGCTGGCCGACGTGGAGCTGGCCTACCAGAACCTCGATTCGGTGGAGCTGGGCGTGACCACCGTGGACACCTATTTCGACACCTTGGGCGGTGTCAGCCGCGCCGTGCAGCGCGCCAAGAGCCAGCGCGCCGGCGGCCAGGCCCCGGTGGCGCCGGTCTATATCGGCGACCAGACCCGCGACAGCCACGGCGGCGGCACGGTGCGCACGCTCACCGAGCAGGTGGCCCTGGAGACCCGCACCCGCATGCTCAATCCCAAATGGTACGAAGGCATGCTCAAGCATGGCTACGAGGGCGTGCGTCAGATCGAGGTGCACCTGACCAACACCATGGGCTGGTCGGCCACCACGGGCCAGGTACAGCCCTGGGTGTACGAGCAGCTCACCCAGGCCTTCATGCTCGACCCCGAGATGCGCCAGCGCCTGGCGCAGCTCAACCCCACGGCATCGGCCCGCGTCGCCAGCCGCCTGCTCGAAGCCTCTGAGCGCCAGTTCTGGCAACCCAAACCCGAAGTTTTACAAGCCCTCCGGCAGGCCAGTGAAGAACTGGAAGACCGGCTGGAAGGCGTTTTTGAAGGAGCTCCCGCATGATGGAAACCAGCGTTCCCCTGACCGACCTGAGGCGCGCCTCAGGCCGCGCCAGCCGAACTGACGGCGAGGGCAGCGTTCAGGTGCAGCTCGACCCCAGTGTCAAGATCGGCAATGCCAAGGTCTTTGCCATTTACGGCAAGGGCGGCATCGGCAAGAGCACCACCTCCTCCAACCTCTCGGCCGCCTTTTCCCACATGGGCAAGCGCGTGCTGCAGATCGGTTGCGACCCCAAGCACGACTCCACCTTCACGCTCACCAAGAAGATGCTGCCCACGGTGATCGACGTGCTCGAGACCGTGGACTTCCATGCCGAGGAGCTGCGTCCCGAAGACTTCGTCTTCCCTGGCTACAACGGCGTGATGTGCGTGGAAGCCGGCGGCCCGCCGGCCGGCACCGGTTGCGGCGGTTACGTGGTGGGCCAGACCGTCAAGCTGCTCAAGGAGCACCACCTGCTGGAAGACACCGACGTGGTGATCTTCGATGTGCTCGGCGACGTGGTGTGCGGCGGCTTTGCCGCCCCACTGCAGCACGCCGATCGTGCGCTCATCGTCACGGCCAACGACTTCGACTCCATCTTCGCCATGAACCGCATCGTGCAGGCCATTGGTGCCAAGGCCAAGAACTACAACGTGCGCCTCGGTGGTGTGATCGCCAATCGCAGCGCGGGCACCGACCAGATCGACAAGTACAACGCGCAGATTGGTCTCAAGCTCGCCGCGCACTTCCCAGACCTCGACGCCATCCGCAGGAGCCGCCTCAAGAAATCCACCCTCTTCGAGATGGAGGAGTCCCCCGAGCTGGAGGCTGTCAAGAAAGAGTACATGCGGCTGGCCGCCGCGCTCTGGCTGGGCAGTGAGCCCCTGTCGGCGGTGCCCATGAAGGACCGCGACATCTTCGACCTGCTGGGATTTGACTGACATGAACCACTCCGCCTATCTGGAACGCCGCGAGCAGATCGAGAACTACTTCGATCGCACGGCCGCACAGGCCTGGGAGCGTCTGACCTCGAACGCCCCGGTGGGCCGCATCCGCGCCACCGTGCGTGCGGGGCGCGACCAGATGCGCGCCACCCTGCTGTCCTGGCTGCCGCAAGACATGCGCGGCCTGCGCCTGCTCGATGCCGGCTGCGGCACGGGCGCCCTGGCTGTGGAAGCCATGGCCCGTGGCGCCGAGGTGGTGGCCATCGACCTCTCGCCCACGCTGGTCAAGCTGGCGGCCGACCGCTACGGCGCCGACCCGGCGCATCCTCTGGGGGGCTCTATCCGTTTTTGCTCTGGCGACATGCTCGACGAGGCCCTGGGCCACTTCGACCACGTGGTGGCCATGGACTCGCTGATCCACTACGACGTGCCCGACATGGTGCAAGCCGCGCAGCGCCTGGCGGATCGCACGCGCGGCTCCATCTTGCTGACCTTCGCGCCGCGCACCCCCCTGCTGGCGGCCATGCACAGTGTGGGGCGGCTTTTCCCCCGCGGCGACCGCTCTCCCGCGCTCACCCCGGTGGCCGAGCCTGCCTTGCGCCAGGCCCTGGAGGCCGGTATCGGCCCGCAGGGCTGGCGTGAAGGCCGCAGCCAACGCATTGCCAGCGGCTTTTACACCTCTCAGGCCTGGGAGTGGACCCGGTGAAAGCCTTGCGCCTGCCCCCGTGGCTTGCGGCCATCGCGGCGCGGCATCTGCCGTTCGCCGACGCGGCCTCGCACGAGCTGCCGCTGGGGCGACTGTTCAGGCTGTCTCTTTTTCAGGCGGCCATTGGCATCACCATGGCCCTGCTGGTGGGCACGCTCAACCGCGTCATGATCGTCGAGCTGGGCGTTCCGGCCTGGTGGGTGGCCCTGTCGGTGAGCCTGCCCTTGGTGTTTGCGCCCCTGCGCGCGCTCATTGGTTACCGCAGCGACACGCATCCTTCGGCGCTCGGCCTCAAGCGCCTGCCTTACTTGTGGATGGGCAGCCTGCTCATGTTTGGCGGTCTGGCCATCATGCCCTTTGCCCTGCTGCTCTTGTCCGACCCGCCCGAGGGCGCTGTCTGGATCGGCCGTGCTGGTGCGGCCATGGCCTTTTTGCTGGTGGGCGCGGGCATACAGATCACCCAGACCGCGGGCCTGGCCCTGGCCAGCGACATCTCGCCGGCCGACAAGCGGCCCCGCGTGGTGGCGCTGCTCTACAGCATGCTGCTGCTGGGCATGGTCGCTGGCAGTGCCATCCTCGGTGGCCTGCTCGCCGACTTCAGCCCCAAGCGCCTGATTCAAGTGGTGCAGGGCGCCGCGGTGCTGGTGGTGGTGTTCAACCTGGTCTCCTTGTGGAAACAGGAGGCCCGCCAGCCCAGGCGCGGCGAGCGCGAGCCCGATGGCTTTTCCCGCAACTGGGCCCGGCTCATGGCCCTGCCCAGGATGCGGCGTTTCCTGTGGACCGTGGGCCTGGGTACGGCCGCTTTCAGCATGCAAGACATCGTGCTCGAGCCCTTCGGCGGCGAGGTGCTGGGTCTGGGTGTGGGCCTGACCAGCTCCCTCACGGCGCTGAGCGCTGGCGGCTCCTTGCTGGCCTTCATCATCGCGGCCCGCTGGGTTTCGCGCGGCCTGGACTCCTGTCGCCTTGCAGCCCTGGGCGCGCTGCTGGGCCTGCCGGCCTTTGCCTGCGTGATCTTCTCGGCGCCGCTGGAGTCGGCCAATCTGTTTCGCTTCGGGGCGGCCCTGATCGGCTTTGCCAGCGGCTTCTTCTCGGTGGGCATGCTGCTGACCGCCATGAACCTGCCCGAGCGCGAGCTCACCGGCCTGGTGCTCGGCGCCTGGGGTGCCGTACAGGCCACGGCCGCCGGTGTGGCCATGGCCGTGGGCGGCGTACTGCGCGACCTGGTCGGCAGCCTGGCGCACAGCGGCTGGCTGGGCCCCATCCTCGATTCGCCGGCCACCGGCTACAGCTTCGTGTTTCACCTTGAGATCTATCTGCTCTTCGTGGTGCTGATCGCCCTGGGTCCGCTGGTTCGCCGGCGCTCGGTGCGCAGCACTTCCCCTCAACCCCTTGGCCTGGCTGAATTGCCAGGCTGAATCACCGAGTCCCGTTCCGACAGAAGGAGAATTTCCATGGAAACAGGCGCTATCACCCAGTACGTTGATGTGGCACAGCTCGTGCTGTATCTCTTTTGGGCATTTTTTGCCGGACTGATTTATTACCTCCTGCGGGAGAACCACCGCGAGGGCTACCCGATGGATTCGGGCCGCGAAAACGGCCCCCGCATCGAAGGCTGGCCCCCCGTGCCCACGCCCAAGACCTACAAGATGGCCGACGGCCGTGAGTTGCTCAGCCCCGACCTGCGCCGCCCTGACGGCAGCTATTCGGCGCAGCCCACGCACGGCTGGAACGGCGCGCCTCTGGAGCCCATCGGCAACCCCTTGCTGGCAGGCGTCGGCCCGGGTGCCTGGGCGCAGCGTGCTGACGAGCCTGACATGCTGACAGAAGGTGGCGCGAAGATCGTTCCCCTGCGCGTCGCGGCAGACCACAGCGTGCACGTGAAAGACACCGACCCGCGCGGCCTGCCCGTTCTGGGTGCCGATGGCGAGCTCGCTGGTACCGTGACCGACCTCTGGGTTGACCAGGCCGAGATGTTGTTCCGCTACCTGGAAGTGGCGCTGCCAAGCGGCCAATCGGTTCTGCTGCCCTTCAACTTCGCCTACGTCAGCCGCGATGCGGTGCGCGTCAAGGCGGTGCTGGCCGCGCAGTTCGCTCAGGTGCCGGCCCTGCGCCGTCCCGAGCAGGTGACGCTGCTCGAAGAGGAAAAGATCATGGCCTACTTTGGTGCGGGCATGTTGTACGCCACGCCTGAGCGCCAGGAGCCTCTGCTGTGAGCTTCCAGCACGAGCACGAGTTCGAGGCGGCCCCCGGGCTGCCCGAGAAGCTGCCAGCCGGTGAGCACATCCTGTGGCAAGGCGCGCCCGACTGGCGACAGCTGGCCCTGCATGCCTTCCATGTGCGCAAGCTGGCGATCTACTTTGGGCTCATGATCGCGGCGCAGGCCGCCTTCCTCCAGGCCGACCAACAGCCGCTGGTCGCGCCTTTGGCGCTGAGCGCCAGCCTGGCCCTGATCGCCCTCGGCCTGCTGGCCGCCACTGCCTGGTTCTCAGCCCGCACCACGCTCTACACCCTGACCAACCGGCGGGTGGTGATGCGCGTAGGCATCGCACTGACCCTCAGCTTCAACCTGCCCTTGCGGCAGATTGCCGGTGCCTCGCTCAAACCGCATGCCGCGGGTTTTGGCGACATCGCCTTGAGCCTGCAGGGACCCGTCCGCATCGCCTGGGTGCATCTTTGGCCCCATGCACGGCCTTGGGCTGTGCGCCAGCCCCAGCCCTCGCTGCGCTGCATCCCCGAGGCGCAGGCCCTGGGTACGCTCATCCAGCAAACCTGGCAGGCCGCCAACCCTGGCGTGCAGCTGCGTGCCCCTGACCAAGCCCCCGCAGACTCCAACCCTGAGCTGCAGGGCGCCCCGCGCACTGCCGCCGTCTGAGCATGTCCGCCACACCTCACACCCACAGGGCCGCCGAGTCCACGCGCATGACGCTCGCCCCTGGACTGCCGGGCTCACGACCCTGGATGGCCTGGGTGCTGGGTCTGGCCGTAGCCAGCGCCATCTTGACGGCCGCTTGGCATCGCTATGCCGGCGAGCCCCTGAGCGACGAGGCGGCTGCGGTGAGCTGGCAGCGCAGTTTCCACTTCGAGGACCGGCCCAATGGTGATATCGCCGTGGTCGATGCTGTGACGCGCCAGGAAGTGGCTCACTTCCAGGGTGAGCAGGGCTTTGTGCGTGGCGCCTTGCGCGCCCTGGCCCGCGAGCGCATGCGCCACGGCATGGGCCCCGAGCAGCCCTTTGAGCTGACAGGCTATGTCAATGCCCGCATCACCCTGCGCGATCCCGCCACGGGCATGCGCCTGAACCTTGAATCCTTCGGCCCCACCAATGCGGCGGTGTTTTCCCGTCTGCATTCGGCCACGCCGATCCCCGCCTCTACCCAAGGACGATCATGAGCACCCACACCTCTGCCCTGGACCACGACCCGCTGGCCCACCTGATGGACCGCATCGAGAGCTCGGACGATGCGATCGCCAAGGCCGTCCAGAGCACCATGCTCACACCGCGCTTCTACACCACCGACTTCAAGGCCATGGACCGGCTGGATGTCTCGCCGGTGCGCGCCGAGTGGGACACCATGATGAAGGAGTACGAGGGCGACAACAACCACGACCACTTCCAGCGCGACGCCGAATTCGCCGAAGAGGTGCGCACCCTCATGCCGCAGCTCTCGCCCGAGATGCGCCAGGAGTTCCTGGACTTTCTCATCAGTTCGCTGACTTCCGAGTTCTCCGGCTGCATTCTTTATAACGAGATCCGCAAGAACATCAGCAACCCCGACATCAAGCAGTTGATGACCTACATGGCGCGTGATGAATCGCGCCATGCCGGCTTTCTCAACCAGTCCCTCAAGGACTTCAACCTCGGCATCGACCTGGGCAGCCTCAAGCGCACCAAGTCCTACACCTACTTCAAGCCCAAATACATCTTCTATGCGACCTACCTGTCGGAGAAGATTGGTTACGCCCGCTACATCACCATCTTCCGGCAGCTCGAGCGCCATCCGGACAAGCGCTTTCACCCGATCTTTCGCTGGTTTGAGCGCTGGTGCAATGACGAGTTCCGTCACGGCGAATCCTTCGCGCTCATCATGCGAGCCCAGCCTCATTTGCTGCAGGGCCTGAACAAGCTGTGGATCCGCTTTTTCATCCTGGCCGTTTACGCCACCATGTTTGTGCGCGACCACAGCCGGCCGCTGCTGCACGAGGCCATGGGTCTCGATTCCACGAGCTATGACTACGAGGTTTTTCGCATCACCTCGCAGATCTGTCGTCAGGTGTTCCCGGTGGAGGTGGATATCGATCACCCGGTGTTCAAGGCCTGCCTGGAGCGCCTGCTGGACTTGTCCAAGCGCAACGATCTGGCCAAGGCCCAGGGCGGGCTCCTGGGCAAGCTCAAGAGCGCCGGCCTGGCTGTGCAGGCAGCGCTCACCTTTGGCCGCTTGTTCCTGGTGCCGGTCAAGTCCCAGGCCCTGCCTGCGACGGTGCGCTGCGAGCCCGTCTGGTAAACCGCTTGAACAAGCGTTCAACATGCGCGATACACCCGGGCCAGGATGACTGAATTTTTCACCACCACCACGGCAGCCGTGCTGTTTGCCTTGCTGTGCTGGTGGTTCGGCACGGGTGCCATTCTTTGGCTGGTGCGCTTGCCCAAGGCCAGCTTTGCTTGGAGCTTGCCCGTGTTTTCGGTGCTGCTGCTCCTGGGTATCTGGGGCAGCCAGGCCAGCATGCGTGGCACCGGTCCGGGCCCGGCCTATCTGGGCTTTGCCAGCGTCATCCTCATGTGGAGCTGGCATGAGTTGGCTTTCCTCAGCGCTTGGCTAACTGGCCCCCGGCGCAGCTTCATGACGCCGGGCGCCAAGGGGGTCCAGCGCTTTCGCGAGGCCCTGCAGGTGGTGCTCTACCACGAGCTGGCCCTGCTGGCGAACTTCTTGCTGTTGCTGTGGCTTCAGCAAGGACAGCCCAACCATGTGGCGCTGTGCACCTTCGCGCTGCTGTGGTGCATGCGCTTTACGGCCAAGATGAATCTCTTCCTGGGTGTGCCCGAGGTTGGCGACCAGTACCTGCCGGGCCACCTGACTTACCTGGGCAGCTATTTCAGGCGTGGACGGGTCACCGGCTTTTTCTACCTCACCATGGGCGGCGCTTGCCTGACCTGGCTGTGGCTGATCTGGCAGGTCCACCACGGCTTGGTGGCCGTGACCACCGGCTGGGCGCTGCTGGCAGCCCTGCTGGGCCTGGCCATCGTTGAGCATGTGCTCATGGTCTTTCCCGTCCCCATGCAGCGCCTCTGGGGCTGGGCCATGTCTCGCGGGCAGACGCCCCCTAACAAGCTCCTGCCGGTGTCTCCGGTCGGTGTCAAACCGGACCAGGCATGAACGCATACACCACCCACGAACAGCGGCAATTGGCCCTGCTCGGCAGCGCCCCGCATGCCCTGGTCATTGGCAGCGGCTTTGGCGGCCTGGCCGCCGCCGTGCGCCTGCAGGCCCGCGGCTGGCGCGTGACCGTGCTCGAAAAGCTCGATGCCCCGGGCGGTAGGGCCTATGTGCACCACCAGAACGGACATGTGTTCGATGCCGGGCCCACCATCATCACGGTGCCCGGCCTCTTTGAAGAACTCTGGCGCCTGGCCGGCCGTCGCTTTGACCACGAGGTCACGCTCAAGGCCATGGATCCGTTCTACCGCATCCGCTTTCCGGATGGTGACCATTTCAACTACAGCGGTGACCCCGAACGCATGCTGGCCGAGGTGACCCGCATCAGCCCGGGTGATGTGGCGGGCTACCGCCGCTTCATGGCTGAGGCCGACAAATGCTACCGCCTGGGCTTTGAGGCCCTGGGGGCCAAGGCCTTCGACACCGTGGGTGACCTGCTCAAGGCCGTGCCTTCCATCTTGCGCATGCGCGGCTGGCGCAGCCTGCACACCATGGTGGCGGCGCACATCAAGCATCCCAAGCTGCGCATCGCCATGAGCTTGCAGAGCTTGCTGATCGGCGGCAATCCCTTTTCTGTCACCAGTGTGTACAGCCTCATCAACGCCCTGGAGCGCCAATGGGGCGTGCACTGGGCCATGGGCGGCACGGGCAGTCTGGTCAAGGGCCTGGTGAGCCTGCTCGAGGGCCTGGGTGGCAGCTTGCGCTGCAATGCCACGGTCGAGCGCATCAACGTCGAGGATGGCCGCGCCACCGGCGTGACCCTGGCCGGCGGCGAGCGCATCGATGCCGACATCGTGGTCTCCAACGCCGACACGGCCTGGACCTACCGCAACCTTATTGCACCAGAGCATCGCCGGCACTGGACCGATCAGCGCGTGGCCAAGGGCCGCTACTCCATGAGCTTGTTCGTGTGGTACTTCGGTACCCGCAAGACCTATTCCGATGTGCCCCACCACACCATGGTGCTGGGCCCGCGCTACCGGGAACTGCTGCACGATATCTTCACCAAGCACAAGCTTGCCGGCGACTTCAGCCTCTACCTGCACCGCCCCACCGCCACCGACCCCGGCATGGCCCCGCCCGGTTGCGACACGTTTTATGCCCTCTCGCCCGTGCCGCACCTCGACAGCGGCACCGACTGGCAGCACCAGGCCGAACCCTACCGGCGTGCGGTGGCCGAGGTGCTGGACCGCACCATGCTGCCGGGCTTCGAGGCCGAACTGAGCGCCTCGCTCCTCACCACTCCCCAGGATTTCCAAGACCGGCTGCTGTCCTACAAGGGCGCCGCCTTCGGCCTGGAGCCCCTGCTGCTGCAAAGCGCCTGGTTCAGGCCGCACAACCGCAGTGAGGATGTGGCCGACCTCTACATGGTGGGCGCCAGCACGCACCCCGGCGCGGGCGTGCCCGGTGTGCTGATGTCGGCCAAGGCACTCGACAGCGTGGTGCCCAGTGCCGTCGAGTTCCTGCAGTCACGGGACAGGGCCTCGGCATGAACCCCAGCAGCGCCCACGCAGCCGACCTGCACGCCTGCGTAAACCTCATGCGGGGCGGCTCCAAGACTTTTTTTGCCGCCAGCCGCTTGCTGCCCCCGCGCGTGCGCGATGCCAGCATTGCCCTGTATGCCTTTTGCCGCGTGGCCGATGACTTGGTGGACGAGGGCGATGGCCTGACCGACAGCCTGGCCGTGCTCACCGCCCGTCTGGACGATATTTACGCCGGCCGCCCCCAGCCCTTGGTGGAAGACCGGGCGCTGGCTGCGGTGGTGCAGATGCATCAGCTGCCCAGGCCGCTGCTCGATGCCTTGCTCGAAGGCTTTGCCTGGGACGCGCAGGACCGTCGCTACGAGAGCCTGGAAGACGTGCAGGCCTACGCCGCCCGCGTGGCCGGCAGCGTGGGCGCCATGATGTGCTGGCTGATGGGTGTGCGCAGCCCCGAGGCCCTGGCGCGCGCCTGCGAGCTGGGCGTGGCTATGCAGCTGACCAACATTGCCCGCGACGTGGGCGCCGATGCGCGCATCGCGCGGGTCTACCTGCCCGCGCAGTGGCTGCGGCAAGAAGGCATCGACCCTGCGGCCTGGCTCGAGCGCCCGCAGTGCAGCCCCGCGCTGCAGCGCGTGGTCGAGCGGCTGCTGCAGGAGGCCGACCGGTTGTACGCACAGGCCAGCCTGGGCATTGCAGCCCTGCCGCGCGACTGCCGCCCGGCCATCATGGCCGCGCGCTTGATTTATGCCGAAATCGGCCACCAATTGCGCCGTGACGGCCTGGACCCTGTGGCTCGCCGCGCCGTGGTGCCTGCCTCGCGCAAGGCCTGGCTGCTGGCCCGGGCCTGTCTGGCCTCGCGCTGGACGCAAGCCCTCACGGTGCCACCGACTGGCTTGGCGGCCACCGCCTACCTGGTGGCCCATTGCGCGCAGGCGGCAGCGCAGGATGCGGCGCGCACTCCTGCCGTGCTGCGGCCCCACCGATCATTTGGCCAGCGCGCGGTCTGGATGATCGAGCTTTTTGAGCGCCAGGAGCGTCACCGGCGCCAGCGCGGCATGGCCGGTCTGCCCCGGGGTTGGGACCAGGCCTCGATGCACCGCTGACAGACCCTAGCCCCGACGGGGCATGCGCCAGGGCAGCATGGCCTGCACCACCGGCGAGACCAGGCGCGGTACGTTCAGCGTCTCATGAAAACTCTCCACCTCCACGCCCAGCAAGCGGCTGTGCAGCACCGCGCGCTGGTAAAAGGGCGTGTCTTCAAGCTGCTGGGCCAGCTTCACGGGGCCTTCGCTGCGCATGCGGCGGTCCAGCCGCCAAAGCGTTTTGGGCAGGGCGCGGTGCTCGGGGGCTTGAAAGGGCTCCACCCGTCCGTCGGTGGTAAAGCGCAAAGCCAGCAGTTGCCCGTCAGGTCGGCCCGGGTCCACGTCGTAGAGCACGGCGGTGCTGCCATCGGGCAGCAGGCTGCGTGACCAGTCCCATTCGGTGCAGGCATGGGCAATGGGCTCGTCGCCTTCGTTGGAGTCCAGGTAGGCCTGCCCGCTCCAGCGCTGGGCCGGGTGCGTCAGGTCCACCTCGACCCGCGCGCTCGGCGCCAGCGGCCCCCAGCGGTGCAGGCCGCCCCGGTGCAGCGCGGTGCTGAAGTTGAAAAAGCGCGGTGCGTGCACACGGATCGTGCCGCGGATGCGCCGGGGCAGGGGCAGGGCGATTTCGTCGATGTCAATCACCAGGGCCTGGCCGTCCCAGCGCAGCTGGCTCGGGCCGATGGTGAATTGCGTGGCATCGCGCTCACAGTGGCGCGCGCCCCGCTCGGTCATGGACCAGCGCCGCGCCGATCGGCTGTAGAGCGCCACGTTGAGCGCGCAGTGGTTGTCCGGGTTCACCGGCTGGCCGCCGCGCAGCGCCCAGGCGTAGTAGGGCGAGAACACACTGCCCACGAAGGCGATCAGGGACAAGCCCCACTGGCCGTCGTCGCTCAGCGCATCGAGGTACCACCAGAGGTAGCCGCCCGAGGGGACCGTCTGGTCAAAGCTGGGCTGGCCATCAGGGCCGCGGCCGCCTGCTGCCCGGACATCGCCGCCATCGGCACCCCCGGCCCCGGGTGCACGCTCCCGCCCGCCAGGTACAGGCCCTGCAGTGAGGTGGGTGCGCCCGCTCGCTCGAAGGCCGACATCCAGCCGTGTGTCGCCTGGCCGTACAGCGCTCCGCCCGTCGCCGGAAAGCGCTGGTGAAATTCCTGGGGGCCTGTCCTCACGTGGTTGTCCGGCAGGGGCTGAAGGGTCAGGCCGCAGCGGGCCAGCAGGGAAAAGCTCGCGTGTTCGCATGTGTCCAGCTCTTCATGGGTAGGGAGATGGCGGTCACCCACCGCCGGGGCATTGACCAGGCACAGCAGGCGCTCAGCCTGGCCGGCGGCCGGGCCCTCATCCGCACCGCGGTCCTGCGCACAGATGTAGACCGTGGGCTGGCGCGGCAGGCGCTGGGCGTCAAAGATGTCCGTGAACTCGCTGGCGTAGTCGCGGGTGAAGAACACGTTGTGGCGGTCCAGCGCCACGCCTTGCGTGGGCGCATGCATGGACCAGGTCAGAGCCGACAGCGAGCGTGGCGCGGCCTTGCGTGTCACCGCTGCGCGCGCCGTCTCGCCCAAGAGGCCTGTGCGCAGGGCCGCCACGTCGCCATTGAAGACCACGCTGTCGGCCGGCAGCTCCTCTCCGCTGGCCAGGCGAACGCCCTGCACCTGACGACCCTGCGCGAGGATCTGCGCGCAGGCGCTGCCGTAGCGAAAGACGGCGCCGCGCTGGCGGGCCAGACGCTCCAGGCACAAGGCCAGGGCGTGCATGCCGCCGCGCACAGACCACACGCCATTGAGCTCGACCTGGGCGATCAGCATCAAGGTGGCCGGCGCCTGCCAGGGCGAGGAGCCGCAGTAAGTGGCGTAGCGCGCAAAGAGCTGGCGCAGGCGCGGGTCGGTGAAATGCTGACCCAGGCTTTGCCACAGGCTGCGAAAGGGGCCGAGCTGGGTGAGCACGCCCAGACCACTGGCGCCCAAGCGCCCGGGCATGCCCAGGAAGCTCGGGGCCGTGGCCCGAATGAAAGGGCCTTCGAGTGCCTCATAGACCCGCTGCGACATGTCGCAGAAGCCGGCAAAGCGCGAGGCCTCGGCGGCGCCTGCGAATTCGCGCACGGCCTGCACCGAGCGTTCGCGGTCGGCGTGCAGGTCCAGGCTGCTGCCGTCTTCCCAGAAGTGCCGGGCCAGAATGGGCAGGGGCTGGATCTGCAGCTCGCTCTCGAGCGTGGTGCCCACCGAGGCAAAGATCTGGTCGAAGATCCAGCGCATGGTGAAGACGGTGGGGCCGCTGTCGATGCCCACGCCATGCACCAGCCGCTGGTGCACCTTGCCGCCCGGGCTGTCGCCGGCTTCCACCACCGTGACATCCAGGCCTTGTTGGGCCAATTGCAGTGCGCTGACCAGACCGGCCATGCCAGCCCCCACCACGACGACGCGGTGTGTGCTCATGCGCTGGCCGCAGGGCTGGGCTGACCAGGCGTCTGCCAGTGGCCTTGCTGCTCCAGCAGCCGCATGCGCACAAACAGCGATTCAGCGAAAAAGTCGTGCCGGTAGGCTGCCTCCAGGGCTGCCTGGTGCGCCCCACCGTGCGCGTAGGCCAGCATGGAGGGCGTGTTGCGCCAGAGGCTGAAGGTGCACTGGCGCAGCAGCGGCGCTTCACCCAGGCCCATGGCCATGGTGCAGCCGGGGGCGTTTTGCAGATCGGTCTGCGAGGCCGGTGCATAGCGCCAAAAAGCCAGGGCCTTGGCCGGCCGGATGCTGGCCCGCGTGATCACGGCCAGCGGGATCTGGTTGCTGGGGTCGAGGGTGTCAGTCAGTGAGCCCAGGGCTTGCGCAGGGGTGTTGCCCCAGACGCGCCCATCCCAGGCGCCTCGGGCCGAATCCACGCACATCAGACCGGTCCAGAACTGGCGTGCCCGCTCGCGGTACGCCGCGATCAGCGGCCCCTGCACAAAGGCTTGCGCGCTGGCCGCATCTTCAAACATGGTGATCAGTCCCTGGTGGGTGGAGCTGGGCCGGATGCTGAAGCCACCACGGTGACCGCTGCCCATGACCTTGGCAAAGCGCAGACCGGGAACCTGCTGCAAGGCGCTCTGCCCCTGGGCCAGCCGAAGCCAGCCCCAGGCCTTGTGGCGTGCTTGGTACTCCACCAAAGCAACAACGACCACCCCTTCCAGGGTGGTCGTTGAGGTGTCGCCGGGGGTCATGATGGCCCCTTGAACCGGTTTATTGCTTGGCAGGGGGTGTCACAGCCGCTGCGGCCTTGGCCACGTCGGTAGGTGTCATCGCACTGCTGCTCACGGTGATGCTGCCTGCCGGGCGGCGGCCGAGCTCAGGGTGGTCCTTGAGCATGGACGCGCCATTGAGCGGCTTGTAGGCGCCCTGGTGGCAGGTGGCGCAGTTGACCTTGGCCACGTCGCCGAGTTCGCCTTTGCGCTGCTCCGGGAATACCGCGGTCAGGGGCTCCAAGTACTCCAGGTTCAGGTCGCGGGCCATGCGGATGCCGTGCCAAGCGGTCGTACGCTGCGGCGGGCCGCCTTCCCAGGTGGCGAAGGAGCGTGAGTTGTGGCAGAAGGTGCAGTTCACGCCCAGCGACTGGGACATGTGCGTCATCAGACCGTAAGTCCATTCAGCCTGCTTGATCGACTGGCGGTTGCCGCTGGGCAGCGCCGTGTTGCCATTGATCCGGATCTCCTTGGCTTCCAGCAGGAAGGGGGTGAACGGATCGTTGGGCAGCGAGGACAGGTTCACGACCTTGGCCGGGCTGTTTTGGCCGGCTTTGTCGCCCATGAAGTTGCTGCCGTAGGGCTGCTCGCCAGACTTGAACCACACGGCCTGCGGTACGGGCTGGCCACGGTGACAGGTAAAGCAGGTCACGCCGGTGTCGGCAACGTGGTTCTTCCAGTCGGTGTTGATGTGTTGTGTCATCTCCACCATGCGACGTGACACCACCTTGGTGTACTTGCTGTCGTCGGCCAGGTTGGCCGGGTTGTGGCAATAAGCACAGCCCTGCTCGGGCGCGATCCAGTTGGTCATGGAGACCATCAGGCGCGTGAACTCGCCCACGCTCAGGTCACCGAGGACTTTGACGTTCTGGTAGACCTGCCCAGCCTTGGGGCCGTCTGAGGAGGCAGCTGGCTGCGCCGCGGGTGGCTGGTTGGACGGCGTGCGTTCGTCGAGCAGGCGCGGGTTGTAGACCTGCACCATGCCGGTGCCCCGATAGCCGTGCTGGACGGTGTCGATGGGCGGTCGCTCGCAGGCCGTCAGCAACAACAGGCCAGACAAGCCTGCCAGCTGGAGACCACGCTTGATCCATTGGGTGTGTTGCTTCATGGTTTGACTCCTGAGCTGAGGGCCGGGTCCATCACTGCGGGAAAGACCTCGGGGTAGGGCGGGACCACGCCATGTTTCATGGACCAGAGGTACCAGTTGTCCACCACGGTGCCTGTCAGCAGGATGCCGATGCCGCCGGTCAGCGGGCACAGCACAGCGAACCACCAGGCCCAGCGGTGGATGGATTCCATCGTGGCGTTAAAGCCCATGGTCCAGCGCCAGAAGAGGGCGGCGCGCTCGGAGGCGGTACCGCGGTCGACGATTTGCTCGATCTCGCGCTCGCCGCCGAACTGGCTGACTGCCAGGATGGTGGCGCCGTGCATCGCGAACAGCAGCGTCGCGCCGTACAGGAAGACGATCGACAGCGCGTGGAAGGGGTTGTAGAACAGATTGCCGTAGCGCAAGGAGAAGGCAGCCGTCCAATCCAGGTGCGGGAAGATGCCGTAGGGCACTGCCTCGCCCCAGCTGCCCATCAGGATGGGGCGGAACAGGCCGAGCACCAGGAAGAGCCAGATGGCGGCGGCAAATGCCCAGGGAATGTGCATGCCCATGCCCAGCTCGCGGGCGCGGCGGTAAGTGCGAACCCACCACAGCAGCACGGACATCAGCAGGAACAGGCTGGACAACAGGTACCAGCCGCCCTGGTTCATGGGCGGCAGCGACAGGCCGTAGCCCGGTGGTGGCGGCTCCAGCGCCAGCCAGAAGAGCTGACGGATGAACTGGATCGGGTCGTAGTTGACCTGGGCCAGCATGTTAAAGCCGATGATGTTGAAGGCCAGCATGCCGAAGAACAAGGACGCCAGGCCGAGCCCACCGAGGTAGATGGGGCCGAGTTGGGCATTGCCGAGCCTTCCCAGCCAGTACGACACGAAGGGTTCGCCTGAGCGCGGGCTGTTGCCGTGACCCAGGGCGATGCCGTGATGCAGCGGACCGGTGGCCTGCACGGCGGTGAAGAGGTTTTGATATTGCGCCATGTGCGTGCTCCTTTTTTTATTTGAGCGGCCACTGAGCCCAGATCGGCATGTTCAGCCACCAGCCCCACCATTCGGGCCAGCCGCGGCTCCAGAACGGCCCGCTGAGAACGATGCACAGGGCACTGAACAGCACGGCGGCCAGGGCCAGGAACAGGCCCACCCTGTGGATGCCCAGCGTGCCGACCGAGTAGCCGATGATGTCGCGGAAGTAGGTGTCTTCGTGTTCCGGTGTTTTGACCACTTCGCCCTTGCCGGGGTTGGTGGCCGACAGCACCAGGGCGCCGTGCAGCGACAAGGCCAGCACGGTGGCAAAGAAGAAGCTCACCGCCAGCATGTGGGCCGGGTTGTAGTGGAAGTGCAGGAACTGATAGCCCACGTTGGACACCCAGTCCAGGTGGCTATAGATGCCGTAGGGGAAGCCGTGCCCCCAGGCGCCCAGGAGCACCGGTCGGATCACCACCAGGGTGACATAGGCAAAGATGGCCACGCCGAAGGCCGCGGGTACGTGGTAGCCCATGCCGAGCTTTCGGCATATCTCCACCTCTCGCAGCATCCATGAGACGAAGGCGCCGATGGCGCAGACCGTGATGAACTGCCAGAGCCCGCCTTCCATCATCGGCGCCAATCGCAGGCCGTAGGACAGATCGGGTGGGGCAATGCTGATTTGCCAAAGGTTCCAGGTGGGCCCTTGCGAGGCTCCCCAGAGAATGAGGGCCGTGCCCAGCAGCGAGAAGAACGCTGTCGTGACACCGAAGAAGCCCACGTAAAAGGGACCTAACCAGAAGTCGAACAGGTCACCGCCGACCAGGGTACCGCCCCTGACTCTGTATTTTTTTTCAAAGCTGAGCATCGCCATGATGAGGCTCTCCTGTCGCTTGGGTGATGAACACCGAATTCAAATCATCGTGGTACCGGTCTGCTTTCATGCCAGGACCGGACCCAAGGTGGGCAGGCGCTGCACCAGCTGTCAGCTGGGCACAGTGCCTGCCCGTGCCTGAACAATCAGGACTTGGCTGCAGGCGTCGCGGCCGGCATGGGCGCGTTTTGCGCTGCTGCTGCCGTGGCCTTTTTGGGGCCGTCGAGCCAGTTGAACTTGTTCGTGCTCAGCAGAATGAGGTGAATCATTGCTGCCAGGCCGAACAGAAAAACGCCCTGGACCACCATTGCACGAAGGGGGTCGTAAAGTCGCCAAATTCTCCACATGGTCTTTTCTCCTAAATGATGTGAGACATGAATGTGTAAACCGCTGCATGCACGCCTGAGATGAGACTGGTCTTCTGCTCAGCGCCCGGCAGCCAGTTCTGCCAATGCAGTCCGACCAGTTGGCCGAGAACAGCAATCGACAAAAGCAGCACAAAGCACGGTGCGAAGATCAGATAAAGCGCAAGCTTTCCATCCTTGAGCGAAGGCTTGAGGCTGGTACAGGTCAGGTTGTTCATGGCAGTTTCTCCATTCATTTCATCGAAACGGACTTAGAACCAGGGACGCCACGACCACACGAGGAAGTGAGCCACCACGGCGATTGCCGTGAAAGCCACCAGACCCTGCATGTAGTAGGTGTGGAATTCCTGAGCTTCTTCGTCGGTCAGGCCGGAAATAGAAGTCCGATTTGACATACGCATGCTCCTTTTCAATAAGGCCCGAAGGCCTGCGTTGCGCACAGCCCGCGCAACCTGGGCATCCGCAGCCAATCGCCACGAAATTCCTTGATGCCCGCGTTCATGCGGGCTCTCCCAATCCAAGTTCAGTGCCGGCCCGAGCCACGTGGCTTTCGGTCACGGCAGGCGCTTGTGCTTCGCGGGCATCCTGCTCCGCACGGTCACGCAGGCGTTTGGCCGCCGAGATCTGCACCAGCACGGGCTGGCTGGCCACCAGGGCATGCAGCCGCACCTGCGCCTGGTCTTCCCAGGGGGTGGCGGCCGCTTCGGTGGCGCGTGCCAGCGTGGCCGGGGCTTTGTCCATCTCGGTGCCCAGGGGCAGGATGTGAAAGAGCGCATCAAAGAGCGCGTTACACACTTCCTGCACCAGGTAGCTCGCACCGCTGTAGCCCATGAAGGGTGTCCCGGTGTGGCGGCGAATGATGGCGCCAGGAAACGAGGCCGGGATGAAGGCCGCCTGCATGGGCCCGGCGCTGCCGGCTTCGGCCAGGTACATGCGCTCGTTGTAGCTGCCAAAAAGAATCAGGGGCGTTTGCTTTTGCACCAACTCGCGGATGGCGGCGTTGTCGGTTTTCTGGCCGGCCAGACGGGAAACTGCAAAACGGCAGGGCAGGCCCATCTCGCCTTCAAGGAAATTCTTCAGGCCGCGCGTGTAGGTGTCGGTGGCCACCACGGCAAAGCTGGCCGTGGCAAAAAAGTCCTGAGTGACCGAACGCCACAGATCCCACACGGGCTTGAGCGTGGTGTGCTTTTCGCGCTCGATGAAGGGCTCAGGGTCCAGGCCCAGGATTTCGCCGAGCTTGCGCAGGAACTTGGTGGTGCTGTGCAGGCCGATGGGCGCCTGCAGGTAGGGGCGGTCCAGGGCCTCGCAGAGCATGCGGCCGAACTCGCGGTACATGCAGATGTTGGCGTCGGCCTCGACCAGTTGCGAGACCTGGGCCAGGTGGCTGCCCAGCGGGAACACCAGGTTGATGTCGGCACCGATACCTTCGACCAGACGGCGGATCTCGGCGATATCGGAGGCACTGTTGAAGTTGCCGTAGCAGGGGCCGATGATGTTGACGCGGGGCTTTTCGCCGTCTTTGCGCACACGTGCTGGCACTTTTTTCATGCCGTACTCGGTCCAGAGCCAGTACATGGCGCGGTTGGCGCACTGCCACTGGTCTTCGTCGATGGTGCGCGGCAGAAAGCGCATGAGGTTGGTGCCCTCGGGGGTCACGCCACCGCCGATCATCTCGGCGATGGAGCCGGTGACCACCACGGCGGGCAGGTCCGGGTCGAGCGTGCCGTGCGCCTGCTTCATGGCGCCTTCGGTGCCTTCGCGGCCGAGCTGCTCTTCGGCCAGACCCGTCACCACGATGGGCAGCTCATGCGGCGGCAGCGCGTCGGTGTAATGCAGCACGCTGGTCACCGGCAGGTTCTCGCAGCCCACCGGGCCGTCGATCACCACCTGCAGGCCCTTGATGGCCGTGAACACATACACCGCACCCCAGTAGCCGCCCGCACGGTCGTGGTCGATGACGTAATTCATCGGGGGCTTGAAACTGGGCGCGTTGCTCATGAACCGATGGCCTCCTGCGCGGCGCGCTTCTTGGCCTGTTTTTCGCGCTGGCGCTTCATGTCCTGGCGGAACTCAGGGAAGGCGGGCGGCGACTCACTCCACACACCGGCCTGGTCGGCCTTGCCCACTTCACCGAAGAAGGCGTTCATGGTGTCAAAGCGGGCCTGGTTGCCGATGGCGCCATTGATCACTTGCACCAGCGAGCCGGCGGCGGCCGCGCCCATGAGGGGGCGTGCCGAGATCAGGTTGGTGAAGTAGAGCGAGGGGATACCGGCCTCTTTGGCGTACTGCACCACGGGCGTGGTGCCGATCGCCAGGTTGGGTTTGAATTCCTTGACCGCGGCCAGGTCCTGCTCGAGCGAGGCACGGAACTGCACATGCACGCCCTTGGCCTCCAGCCAGGCGGCGTCCTGGGCATTCCAGGCTGTGGCCGGGCAGGCCGAGCCCACGTAACGCAGGTCAGCGCCGCACTCGACCAGCCAGCGGGCCACCAGCAGCTCGGAGCCTTCATAGCCACTCAAGGTGATGCGGCCCTGGATCTTGGCTTGCCCCAGCACGCCCCGGATGGCCGCCAGGGCCTGGTTGCGGGCGATGTCGATCTTGGCCTGGGCCACACCGGTGGCTTGGCCGATGGCGCCCAGCCAGTCGTGCGTGCCCTCCATGCCCACGGGGGCCGATCCGACGATGGGCCGGCCGGCGGCCTGGAACTCGCGGATGGACGCCGTGTAGAAAGGATGGATCGCCGCCACGGCGCTGCCGTCGAGGGCGGCATAGAGTTCACGCCATTCGCGGGTGGGCGCGACCGTGCCCACAGCCAGGTCCATCGGCGCGAGCATCTGAGCGATGAACATCGGGTCGGCCGGGAACATTTCACCGAGCAAGGTGATGGTCGGCTTGTCCGAGCGGGCCTGGCGCGGGGCAGGCACGGGCCCGGCCATGATTTCCTGGCGGGCGTAGCGCAGCATGGCGCCGGTGAGCACGTCCTTGGCCTCGGCGTGGGTGGGGACACCGAAGCCGGGCACGTCGATACCGATGATGCGCACCCCATTGATGGCCTGGGGCAAGAGCTGCAGCGGCACACCGCTGGCAGTGGGCACGCACAGGTTGATGATGACGATGGCATCTAACTGGGCCGGATCGGCCTGGGCGTGCACCGTCTCGCGGATGTCTTCAAACAGCTTGCCCGTGACCAGGGTTTCGGAGTTGAAGGGCACGTAGCCCACGCTGCGGCGCGCGCCATAGAAGTGCGAGGTGAAGGTCAGGCCATACACGCAGCAGGCCGAGCCCGAGAGGATGGTGGCCGTGCGCTTCATGCGCAGGCCCACGCGCAGCGAGCCGAAGGCCGGGCACATGCTCTGCGGCTGGTCGTGCGGGCCCTTGGGGTAGTCGGCGGCGTATTGCGCGAGGGTCTCGCTCTTGCCTGCAGCTTCTGCCGCTTGCTGCATCACCTGGCTGCCGGCGTGGCAGCCCATGCCGTCCACGGCCGGTGCGGCCTGGGCGGGAACGATGGGGATGATGGTGGCCATGGGGGCTGTGCTTTCAGGCGGCGTCGTAGACCACTTCGAGGGAAGGCTTGGTGATTGGGGCCACGCCGCACATGTCGAATTCCGTGGCCGGCTCCAGCACCACATTGCGGCCCACGGTGTCGGCGCTGAAGAGGCCCAGCAGACCGTCCTGGGTCATGGGCGTTGGGCGCTGTGGTGGGGCGTCGGCGACGTTTTGTGCCAAGCCCGCAAAGAGCGGACCCCACTCGCCGTCAGGGCGGCCGATGATCTCGTAGCTGGCGCTCTTGCGGCGGATGTCTTCGTTGGCGGGGATGGAGGCCAGCACCGGAATGCCGGCGGCTTGTGCGAAGGCCTGGGCCTCGCCGGTGCCGTCATCCTTGTTGATCACCACGCCGGCCACGCCCACGTTGCCGCCGAGCTTGCGGAAGTACTCCACCGCCGAGCACACGTTGTTGGCCACGTAGAGAGACTGCAGGTCATTGCTGGCCACCACGATGACCTTCTGGCACATGTCGCGGGCAATCGGCAGGCCGAAGCCGCCGCAGACCACGTCACCCAGGAAGTCCAGCAGCACGAAGTCAAAGCCCCACTCATGGAAGCCGAGTTTTTCGAGCGTCTCGAAGCCGTGGATGATGCCCCGACCACCGCAGCCCCGACCCACTTCAGGGCCGCCGAGTTCCATGGC
>JAIXPL010000049.1 GCA_027486255.1 Comamonadaceae bacterium | reverse complement strand
GCAGGTCACAGAAGACGCACCTCAAGACAATATTCAGCAGCTGCCTGACGGCGGGGTGGACGAGAACATCCAGCAGGTCACAGAAGACGCACCTCAAGACAATATTCAGCAGCTGCCTGACGGCGGGGTGGACGAGAACATCCTGCAGGTCAGCGAAGACGCGCCTCAAGACAACCTTCAGCAGCTGCCTGACGGGGGTGTAGACGAGAACATCCAGCAAGTCAGCGAAGACGCGCCTCAAGACAACATCCAGCAGCTGCCTGACGGGGGTGTGGACGAGAACTTCCAGCAAGTCACCGAAGACGCGCCCGAGGACAACCTTCAGCCGGTGAGCGACGCCACCGCGGCGGACAGGGGCCACTCCCTGCCCCAGGACCAGGTCTCCGACGAGGTTCTGCAGGCGCCCGAGCAAGCGGCGGCTGACAACCTGCAGCGGGTGCCCACCGATGCCCCGGCCGGGCCGAACATGCAGAAACTGCCCCCGTCCGAGGCCGGTCCCGCCCCTGCCCAGGCTGCCAAGCCGGCGTCTGCGGCTCCGGCCTCAGCGGTGCAACCGGCCGCGGCGCGGGTGGCGCCGCAGAAGAAGCAGCCGGTGGCGGCTGAAGAAACCCCGCTTGCTGTCGATCAAGAGTGGGTGGATATGGATTTTCCGGCCCGGCTGATCAAGCTCAGGGTGGACAACATCAAGGTGCGCGCCAAGCTCGAACAGCTCGAGGCTTTGGCGCGCCAGCCGCTGCGCTAAGCCGCAGCCTAGGAGAACGAGATGGCAGAGAACAAGACAAGCGCGCCGCCCCCGGCGGCTCCAGCGGCACCTCCGGTGCGGGACAAGGCGGCGGAGAAAGCCGCCCAGGACGCGGCCGCCCTGGGCCTGCCCGAGCCCGGCCAGGGCGCCTCGGGGACCGACTCGAATTTCACCATGATGATGGACTCCGCCGAGCTGGCCACCCGCTCGGCCACCCTGGCGGCCGACGTCAGCCTGAACCTGCGCACCGCCGTCAAGGACCTCGGCCAAGTCAACCGCAAGCAGAACCTGTGGACCATGATCCTCATGGCCGTGGTCGGCACCCTCATGGTGGCCGCCGCGACGCTCTTTGGCATCATGACCCTGCGCATGCAGGACCGTGTGGCCATGCTCGACGAGATGCTGGTGGCGGTGGGCAAGCGTGTCACCGAGATGGATGCCACCCTCGAACTGGTGGGCGGCGCTCAGGAGTCCTTGCAGGCTGTGGCCACCAAGCAGGGCGAAATGGTGGCCGGCCAAGCCAAGATGGACGCACGCCTGGATGAGGTGCTCAAAAGCGCCAAGGACATGCCCGAGCTCACCGGCAAGCAGGTGGAGCAGCGCATGCAGGCCCTTAGCAAGCAGGTGGCGGCACTGGAGGCGCGCCTGCAGACGCAAGGCTCCTCATCGGCACGCATGGCCACGCAGCTGCAAACCATGCAGGGGGCACTGGGCGAGAACGCCGCCTTGAAGCGCGAGCTCGAACTCATGGCTCGCCAACAGCGCGAGCGCCAGGCCCAGGACGCCAGCCAGGCCGCGCAGGCCGCTGCCAAGGCCCGCGAGCGTCTGGTGCAGTACCCCCGGGTGCAAAACGACAAGCCCTGAGGCCGACAAGCCCTGAGGCGACTCAGGCACGCAGCAAAAAGCCCGGCATGCCGGGCTTTTTTCATGGGTCAAGATGGGGGGCGTGTTCAGGCCGCCATCTGGGGCCGCAGGGAATATTTCTGGATTTTCTCAATCAAGGTGGTGCGCTGCAGGCTCAAGAGGCGCGCCGTCTGCGACACATTGCCGTCCGTGCGCTGCAGGGCCTGCAGGATGAGCTCGCGCTCAATGTCGGCCAGCCGCTCCTTCAGGCTCAGACCCTCCGGCGGCAGCACCGGGGTGGCCGAGCCCTGGGCCAGCATGATGATGCTCTCGATATCGCTGGGCTCCTCCTGCACGGGGGTGCTGGGCACAGCATCTGCCACCGGGGCGCTGTTCAGCGTGAGGGCCGGGTTGCTGCAGCGCTCGGCCTGCAGGGCCGCCAGGCCCTTGGGCAGCAGGGTGGCGGGCACCATGTCCAGGCTCAGCTCCTGGCCGGTGAACAAGGTGCTGAAACGGTCCACCAGGTTCGAGAGTTCGCGCACATTGCCAGGCCAGCGGTAGCCCTGCAGGGCCGACATGAAATCCGGTTTGAAGCGGATGGGCGCGCTGCCCTTGGGCGCAAACCGGCGGGCGAAGGCCTCGAGCAGCTCCGGCAGGTCGTCCGAGCGCTCGCGCAGCGGCGAGGTGTGCAGCGGCAGCACGTTCAGGCGGTAGTAGAGGTCTTCGCGGAAACGGCCTGCAATGATTTCAGCCTCCAGGTCGCGGTGGGTGGCGGCCACCACACGCACATCCACGCTCACCGGCTTGCTGCCGCCAATCGGGTCGACGGTGCGCTCCTGCAGCACCCGCAGCAGCTTGACCTGCATGTCCAGCGGCAGGTCGCCAATCTCATCCAGGAAGAGGGTGCCGCCGTGGGCCAGCTCAAAGCGCCCCACGCGGTCGGCCAAGGCGCCT
This sequence comes from Comamonadaceae bacterium, assembly GCA_027486255.1. GTDB lineage: Bacteria > Pseudomonadota > Gammaproteobacteria > Burkholderiales > Burkholderiaceae_C > Polaromonas. The sequence continues at coordinate 99,744 of JAIXPL010000049.1, read as the reverse complement.
GTGAAAGCGCCCTTGCGGTGGCCAAACAGTTCGCTCTCGATCAGGTCTTTGGGAATGGCCGCGCAGTTGATCGGCACAAAGTTGCCGCCGTGCCGGCTCGACTGCTCATGCAGTGCCCGGGCCACCAGTTCCTTGCCCGTCCCGCTTTCGCCGGTGATCAGCACGGTCGCCCTCGAATCGGCGACGCGGCCGATCAAGGCGCGCACGGCCTGGGCCGGAGCGCTGTTTCCGATGTAACTGATGGGGGGCATCCTGCTCGGGGCGGATTAGAAAGTACAGAGGTTAACACTTTGACACAAAGCCATTCAGGCCGATTAAAAATGTTACTAACTGTGTCGATACCAGAACTGTCTGTGGCATTTATGCCGCGAATCCCTTTCCCGTGGCCCCGGCGAACACCTCAAGTTCGCCGATGTGCTGCCGATTCAACAGCGGGGCTGCACAGCTTCAAGCGCCTACTAGAGACCAAAGGACACCGCATGACTCGATCTTTCCGCCTGCCCGCCTCTGCCACCGGGCTCCTGGCCGGCCTGGTGCTGGCCAGCCTGACGGCCTGCACTGTGACGCCTCTGTCCACCCCGCCCCAGGCCGAGGTGAAGCCGGCCGCTCCCCCCAAAGAATCTGCCGCCATGGTGGCCCCCCTGGTGGAAAAGCGTGAAACCCTCACGGCCACCGGCTATGCGGTCATCAGCGTGCAGAACCACCGCAACCCGGCCCAGCAGCGACTGATGGCCATCCGGGCCTCCAAGCTCGATGCCTACCGCTCGCTCACCGAGCAGGTGTATGGCCAGCAGCTCGATGCCAGCACCACCGTGGCCGACATGACGGTGCAAAGCGACACCTTCCGCACCAAGGTCGAAGGCGTCATTTATGGCGCCGTGCTGGTCAGCATCACGCCGGCCGGCGACGACACCTACGAAACCACCCTCAGCCTCGATAAGGCGGTGGTGCAGGACCTGCGCGCCCTCTACCTCGGCCAGGTCCTGGCCAAGGGCCGCTGAGTTTGCCCAGAGCCCCATCCATGCCCTCCTTTGAGCTTTTGCGCGCCAGTCGGCCGGCCCTCGTGGCGGCCGGCCTGATGCTGGGCACCGCCACCTGGGCGGTCGAGCTCAGCCCGCAAGAGCGCCTGGAGGCCGTGCGCCAGGAGCTGGTCAAGGCGGCCTTGCAGGGCGCCACACAGGTGCAGAGCACCGCCTGGATCGATTCCACCGGTGCCCTGCGCGAGTCCAGCAGCTTTCGCCACGGCATGCAGGTGCGGGGTGTGCGCGTGCTGGCCTACCAGCGCGACCAGAGCGGCCAGCCCCAAGCCCAGGTGCAGTTCCAGGGCCGCGAGGATGCGGTCCGCGCGGCTGCAGCGGCAGCTCCGGCCGTGCCGCTTGTTCCTGGCAAGGCCCCGGCCTCCGCCAAGTCCTGCGCACCCGAGGGGCGGCTGCAGCATGTGCTGGGCTGGCACATGGCGATGCAGGGCCGTTGGTCTCCCGATGAGGCCCCGCTGGCGCAGGACGCCGCCCAGGTCTTGGCCCAGGGCTGGCAGCGTGCGGCCGAGTCGGCCCGTCCCTGGCGCCTTCAAGAACTCTCCCCTGTGCATGCTGCCCAAGGCAGTGGCTCGGCTTACGAGCGCCTGCTCACGGCCGCCCCCTCGGCCGTGCAGCCTCTCTGGGTGGCCAGCTTCAGCTTGGAGCCCCTGCCTGTGCCCCAGCTGGCACGGCAGGTGGGTCTGAGCTTGTCTCGGCAGGACAACGCATCCGGCCTGCGCCTGAGCCTGACGGTCAGCCGCGCCGACACGGCGGCCCCGCTGTTTCAGGCCAGCAGCGTGCTGGCCTGGTCGGCTCAGATCAGCAACTGGCAGCCGCCCCGGCTCAGCGCCGAGGGCCGCGCAGCCCTGGCCCAGGTGCTCGATGGCTGGCTGCAGACGCTGGGTGAACGCCTGGCCTGCGAGCCGGTGCGGGTGCAGGTGCTGCAGTCCCAGGCCGACCGGGTGCAGGTGGACCAGGGCGCGCTGGCTGGGCTGCGTGTGGGCGAGGAGTGGCTGCTGTCGGACCGCCAGCAGGTGCCGCAGCGCCTGCTGGAGCCGGGTGCTGCCTCTCGTCTGGTGCTGGCGCGGGTTGAGCGGGTCGATGCGCACCGCGCCGAACTCAAGGTGCTGGCCGGTGGCGCCGAGCAGGTGCGGCCGCGCTGGCAGGCCTGGCCCATGCTCAACCCTTAAGCCTGGACCCTGAGCCCTCGATACTGTCTCTTTCGGAGTTCCCCATGTTGCAGTCTCCCGTTCGCCAAACCACCGCGCGCCCTCGTTCTGGGACAGGCCATGCCCTGCGCCCCTGGGCCCTGAGCACAGCTGCTCTGAGCTCGGCCGTTCTTGTGGCTTGCGTCTGGGTGGCCCTGGCCGCTGTGGCGCGCCCGGCTGCCGCGGCCGAGCCCGCCGCCACCCCGGGTACCAGCAGGTCGGCCATCGACACAGCCCGCATGTACGTGGTCATGCAGGGCGACACGCTCGATCGCATCGTGAATAAAACCATGGCCAGCAGCCCGCTCAAGCCCGAGCTGCTGCGCGAGGCCCTGGTCGCCGCCAACCCGCAGGCCATCACGGCCGGGCGCAATCCCCGTCTCAAGCCTGGCACGGTCTTGCAGCTGCCCGACCACGAGGCCTTGCTGCGCCGCACGGTGCAGCCGCTGCTGCCACCGCCCGAGCAGGCGGTCAACGCCGAGGCGGATGCCCGCAAGCGCTGGGTTCGTTATCCCTGAGCGCCAGGGCGGCGCGCTGGCGCCCGCCCGGCCAACGCACCTGCTAGTGCACCTGCCACGGAGCCCCGGATGATTGGCACCACCGATCTGAGCCAGCTGCCGGGCCGGGCCAATCCGATCTATCTTGAGGGCAAGGTCCTGCCCGTGTCCGCGGAGCAGGCCCGGGTGCTCCAGCTCAAGGACAGCGAGGTCATCCAGGCCCTGGTGCGCCAAGGCGGTATGGGTGACCTGGAGCTCTTGCTCAGGGGCCGCGCCATGCCCCTGCCCAACCTGCCTTTGAACTGGCTGCCTGGCCAGTCGGTGTCCCTGCGGGTACGCGCCAGCGCCTCGGGGGCTCTGGCCCTGGTGCCCCTGGCCGATGATGCCCCGGCCGCCCCGGCTCAGTCCCTGCCCAACTTCTTTTCCCGCATCGGCAACCTGCTGTTTCGCCCGCCGGGCCTGGCGGAGTTGGCCCAGGTGCTGCAGCCCGGCCAGCTCGACAAATTGCTGCAGACCGCCGGCCGCACCGACCTGCAGGCGCAGTGGCGCGGCATGCAGCTGTCCATGGCGCAGCTCAACCCGCAGGCCCTGGGCCAGGCCATGTCGGCCGCTCTGGGCTCGGAGGTGTGGCTGGCCCGGGGCCAGCTGCCGCCCGTGGAAGACCCCAAGCAACTGCTGCGCAAATTGATTGCCGCGCTGTCCCGGGGCGATGCGGCCGAAGGCGAGGAGGGGGAGGGCGCCCTGGAGGGCCTGGGCGCCTTGCGCCGCGCCGTGGACGACTTGGAGGCCGCGCAGGTGCAGGCCGTCCAGGCTCAGGCCCAGCGGGAGCTGCTGTTTTCTTGCGTGCTGCCCTTTGTCGACGCTGAGCCGGTGGAGCTGCAGTTCCGCCGCGCGCCTCGCCAGGGCGGCGAGTCGCCACCGCTGACCGTGAATGTGCATTCGCGCAACCGCGAGCTCGGCGAGGTCTGGCTCAAGACCCAGCTGCATGGCCTCGACCGGGTGGACCTGACCATGTGGGCCCTCAAGGAGGACGTGGCCAGCCAGGCCCGCCTGCGCAGCGCCGAGCTGGGCGCGCAGCTGGCCGAGGCGGGGCTGGCCATGCAGTCCTTCCAGGTGGTCCATGGCCCGCGGCTCGACCAGCAGCCCGACTGGAAGCCCAGTGGCCGTGGCATGGTGGTGGACATCAGTGCCTGATTCAGTGCCTTTTCCCGTGCCAGAGCCTTCATGACCACCTACCGCAAGCAGGCCATTGCCCTCGAATACGGTGCCAACACCACGCCGGTGGTCACGGCCAAGGCCGAGGCCGAACTGGCCGAGCAGCTCATCGAGGAGGCCCGCCGGCAGGGCGTGTACGTGACCGAGGATCCCCAGCTCGTGGCCTTGCTCAGCCGCTTGAATGTGGACCAGGAGATCCCGCCCGAGCTCTACACCGCCGTGGCGGTGATCCTGTCCTGGGTGTACTGGCTCAAGGGCATGCGCCCTGGCGATGAGAAAAAGGCGCCCGCGCCGGATCAGGTGGCCTGAGCGGCGTGCAGGGCGCGGGAGCGGGAAGGAGAGGGGGAAGGGGGCGGCTCAAACGTCCTGGTGGCCGCGGCCGCGGCTAAAGCGCGACATCTGCCCCAGGCGGTTGTAAACCTCGACCGAGCTGCCAGGCTGCTCAGCCTCCAGGCTGGAGAGGGCGCCTCGGATGGCTTCGAGCTTGCGGGAAATCAGGATGCTGTTGCGGCGGTGGTGGTCACGGCTGCGGGTGAGGCGCTCGCGCAGGCCGGCCCAGGCGGGCTCGGACTGCAGTTCCTCGGAAGGCGGGCACAGGCGGCTGAGCTCGGCCAGCAATTCGGCCTTGCCGGGCTGCATTTGTTCAAAGCGGTCCAGGTCCTGCGCCTGCAGCGCCTGGAATTCGAGCTCCAGAAGGCGTTCGAGTTCCTGGGCCAGCAGGTCCAGCCGAGGCGCGTTCGACAGGTCAGTCACGGATCATGCGTTCGATGGCCACAAAGCTCTCGGCAATGCGCTTGGCATCCAGCGGGTACTGGCCCTCGGCAATGGCCTGCTTGATGGACTCGACCTTCTGGCGGTCGAAATCCGGCTCGGTCATGGCTTTTTCGGCCACCTTGCTCAGCTGCAGGGTGTCGGCGCGGGCGGGCGGGGCGCTTTCGGCCGGGCGGTCCGCAGCGGTCTCGCCCGATTTCTTGCCCAGCTTGTCCAGCGCGCTGCGCAGGGACGGATCCGACTGGGAGAGTCTTCCGTATTGTGAAATTGCGTCAGTCATGAGGGGCTCACTTTCTCGGCTTTTTGACCAGGGTCTGGTCCTTTACCGAAAGGTAATCGGCGGCACCGGATAAAACTTGAGGGACTTGCTGAAAATTAATTTTGCAGCCCCCGCAGGGTGTTGGGTCCACTGACCACCCCAGATAGTAATCGACCCGACTCGGTATTTTTCAAGCGGATTTGCTCGCCCATGTAGCCATCCTGTAGAGCTTCCACGCTGACCGTGATCTGGAAACCCGAGCCCGGACTGACCGTGAGCATGGCGGCCTGGCCCTTGCGGACCATCAGGGCCCGCTTAATGTCGTAGCTGCGCAGGGCGGTACCGGCCGGGATGTCCCGCAGGGTTTCGGCCCGCTCCACGTCTTTGAGGGAACTCACCGCCATGGGGTCCAGGCCCTGGGCAGGGCGTTCCACCACCTCCAGCATGCTCGCGTCGAGCAGGGTGCCGCGTTGAATCAGGCGCCGCGTCATCACCACGGTGCGGCTGGCCTGGGCAGGGGAGGCGGGCGTGGCTGCTCCGCCAGCGCTGGGGTTGGCGCCGGAACTGGAACCGGGGCTGGTGCCCGGGCCGGCGGTCGTCGGCGGCAGCAGCCTCAGGAACAGTTGCCAGGTCGGGGTGCTGGTGCAGCGCACGCGCACCGTTTCGCGGGACGGGGTGAAAGCGTAGTCCAGTTGCAGTGCGGCGCTGCAAGGCTGCACCTGCACCCGGGGGTCCAGCGGGGCAATCCGTACCTGGCCCGGTGCTATTTGCTGCGATTGCGCCACCCATTGGCGCACCTGCTCCATGAGTTTGTCCTGGCCGTTGGCTGGTGCTGGCGCCATGGCCGGAGCCTGCGCCGTGGCTGGAGCCTGCGCCGTGGCTGGAGCTTGCGCCATGGCCGGAGCTTGCGCCATGGCCGGAGCTTGCGCCATGGCCGGCGGGGCCTTGAGCGCCCAGCCCAGGGCCAGCCCGACCAGGGCGGGCGCCAGCCAGCGGCCGGCGCGCCGGCAGCGTTCAAGCAAGGCGGTGAGGGTGGGCATCAAAGGTGGGCACAGCATTTGCAAATCCAGGTCAGGGTGTTGGGAAGTCGACACCAGATTGAACAGGACTCTCTCAATGCAAAAACAAGGCCAGTTCCTGCCGCAGCGCTCAGCTTGCCTGGGGGTCCTGCATCCTGACGTTTCAGGCGATTTCTCATGAGACTCGACGACCCCAACCGCACGCCCGTCCTTTACTCGGCCGCCCCGCGCCCACGGGATGTGGTCGCCATGCGCTCGTCCCTGCAGGCCCGGCCCTTCGGTGAAGTGTTGGCTCAAGCGCGCCAGGCCCCGCCCGTACGCACGGTGGTCAGCGGCGACACCCTGGTGGGCATCGTGCGCGAGCAGGCGGCGCAGCGGGGCGTGCAGCTCAGCGGCAGCGAAGCCCTCAAACAGGCCCAGCAACTGGCCAGTGACAGTGGCATTGCCGATGCCGGTCGTATCTTTCCCGGCCAGAAGCTCTCTCTAGAAGGTCTTGCTAATCGCCTGGCCAGCATGGCCCCGGCCACATCCCCAGGCTCATCCGCATCCTCAGCCACCGCCGCGGCGCCCGCCGCCCAGGTGCTGGCACGCGCTGCCGCCGCCACGTCGCAGGCCGCACCCACCCAGGCCCAGGCCCAGGCCCGGCCCGTGCTGCAGCAGCGCCAGGTGGCAGCGGCCTACGGCTCCCCCGCCGCCCAGCCAGTTGCCGGCCTGCAGGCCAGCCGCAAGGCCGAGCCCGTGGCGTCCTCGCGCAATTTCCTGGCCGGACCGCACCCCGTGCTGGAGCAGACCCTGGACCGCGCCGTGGCCCGCGGCTTCATTCCTGCCATTGAGCGGGGCGACGTGTACGACAAGATCCTGCAGCTGGCCTCCCGCCACAAATTCAGGCCCGACGACTTTGCCCGGCTCACGCTCATGGAAAGCGATGGCATGAACCCCAAGGCCACCAACGAGCGCTGCCACGGCATCATCCAGTTCTGCGACGGCAACGACCGAGGCGCAGCCACCGTCGGCTTCTCGAACAATCCCCGGGCCATCCTGGGCTTCAGCGTCTACCAGCAGCTGCACCTGGTGGACAAGTACTTCTCCGAGGTGGGGGCCAAGACCCCCGGCTCGGGCTCAGGCCCGGCGAGCTTGGACGAGCTGTACCTGGCCGTGCTCATGCCCTCGGCCAGGAGCAACGCTGAGGTCCGGGCACCATTGAACATTCCAGGCTCTCAGGCCCAGGTGCTGCATGTGGGGCGCGACCGCAGCAGCCCCATCACGCGCCAGTCCATCCTCGAGGGTCTGCAGCACAACGCCAACGAGCGGCTGTCTAACTTTGCCCAGCGCCTGCGCGCTCAGGCCATGCGCGACGACAGCCTGCCGGGCGCCGCACCCGGCACGCTCACGCGCTGAGCGGCAAAGTGTTGCCGCCTTTGCCGCCGGCTTGCCGCTGCATCGACGGTTTTGCCACTCCGCCTTGCCGCTCTGGCCCTGTGAGATGCCGTAAATCCGATGGCACGGGTTTTGCGGAATCGATCACGAAGCCGGGTGTCTACCGGCTGGGTTGTCGGGAAACCGGCAGGACCGCAAACCCTGACGAGGTGACGAGCCATGAACATGATCGACAAAGCTTTGGGCGTGCATTCGCAGGCATTGGCCGTGCGCAGCCGCCGCATGGAAGTGCTGGCGCAAAACATCGCCAATGCCGACACGCCGAACTACAAGGCGCGCGACGTGGACTTCCGCGCCGCCCTCAGCCGGGCCTCGACCAGCGGTCTTGCGGCCACCCATCCCAAGCACCTGGACCAGGCCGATGCGCACAACTCGGACAAGGTCATGTTCCGCAACCCTTTTAACGTGGCCTTCGACGGCAACACCGTTGAATTGAACGTCGAGCATGCCCAGTACGGTAAAGCCGCGGCCGACTACCAGGCCACCCTGAATTTCCTCGAGCAGCGCATCAGCGGCATGCGCAAGGCCCTTAAAGGAGAGTGAGCACCATGGCCCTGGACAACATCTTTGGCATCGCTGGCTCGGCCCTCAATGCCCAGACCACCCGCATGAACGCCGTGGCCTCCAACCTGGCCAACGCCAGCACAGTGGCCGGTACAGAGAAGGACGCCTTCCGTGGCAAGCGCACGGTCTTTCGTGCCGTGCTGGAGGATGTGAGCAACCCGCGCGACGTCAATTTCAAGGGCGGCGTCAAGGTCGATTCCATCCAGGACGACCCCACTTCCGTGCGCCGCATGTCCGACCCTGGCAACCCGCTGGCTGACAAGGATGGCTATGTCTACCTCTCCAACGTCAACGAGATGACCGAGATGGTGGAGATGATGGCCGCCTCCCGCTCCTACCAGAACAACGTCGAGGTGGTGAACACCGCGCGCCAGCTCATGCTGCGCACCCTGGACCTCACCCGCAGCTAAAACCCAAGGCCTGAATCATGGTTGCCAGTACCGCCCTCTATACCAATGCTGCCTCGGTCAACGCCCAGAACAGCACCAGCAAGACCAACCTGCCTGCAGGGATCAAGAGCTACGAGCAGGAGCTCGCCAAACCCAAGAACACGGGCACGGCGACCACGCAGCAGGATTTTCTGAAGCTCTTCACCACCCAGTTGCAGAACCAGAACCCGCTGGACCCGACCAAGAACGAAGCCTTTGTGGCGCAGCTGGCGCAGTTTTCGCAGCTCGAGGCCACCACCAACATGGCCAGCCAGCTGTCCACCATTGCCACGGCCCTGAATGGCGACCGCATGATGTCGGGCGCCGCGCTCATTGGCAAAAGCGTGATCACCCAGGGCAGCAGCTTCGACTTCAAGAGCGGCGCCACCGTCCAGGGCGTGATCGATCTGCCCAAGGGCGCCGAGGGTGTGCAGGTGGACATTCTCAATAGCGCCAATGAACTGGTCAGCCGCAACACCCTGGGCCAGCAAGTGCCGGGCAATATGTATTTCTCGTGGGATGGCCGCGACGGCAAGGGCAAGCAGGTGGCCGATGGGGTTTACCGCTTCCGCGTCACCGGCACCAGTGGCGGCACCAACATCACCCCCGATGTGAGCACCCGCAAGGCCATCCAGGGCGTCAGCCAGGACGCCAAGAGCGGCGAAACACTGATCGAGATCCAGGGCGGCACGACCATGAAGTTGGCCGACGTCAAACGCATCGGCAGCTGATCCCCGCCACCCCCAGAACACGGTTTCCAGGAGTCTTTCATGTCTTTCTATACGTCCCTCACCGGCTTGAACTCGGCCACCGCGCAGCTCGGCGTGACCAGCAACAACATCGCCAACGTGGGCACCACCGGCTTCAAGCGATCGCGTGCGGACTTCGGTGACATCTTTGCCACCTCGCCTCTGCAAAAAGCCTCGTCCACCGTCGGTCAGGGTGTGGCGCTCAAGCAGGTGAGCCAGGAATTCAGCCAGGGCAATGTGTCTTTCTCCTCCAATGCGCTGGACCTGGCCATCACGGGTGACGGCTTCTTCCCGCTCAAGTCACCTGATGGCTTGCAGGACATCTTCACCCGCAACGGCTCCTTCATGCTCAATGAGCAGTTCAACGTGGTGAACTCGGCCGGCCAGCGATTGATGGCAGCCACCGTTGACTCGACCGGCAGCGCCAACGTGAACGAGCGCGTGGTGCTCACTATTCCCCAGAAAACCTCGGGCGAGGCCAAGCGCACCTCCCTGGTGCAGTTGGGCCTGAACTTCCCGGCCGATGCACAGGTGATCAGCGAGCCCTTTAACCGCGCCAACCCCGCCACCTACAACAAGAGCACGGCCATGACCGTGTACGACGACGGCGGCAACGGTTACCTGGCCACCATTTACTACGTCAAGACCGCCAACGCCAACCAGAGCAGCCCGACCAACAAGTGGCAAACCTACGTGTTCGTGGGCGATGACCAGGTCAATGCCTCTCTGGTGCAGGCCAGCAATGTCGCTGGTGAGAAGCTTTATGTGAACCAGTATGGCCAGATCAAGCCCTTCAACGAGGTCAAGGACGAGATCACCACGGCCAAGACCCAGCTGGTGTCGCTCGATGAGTTGACCGATGTGCGCGCCTCCGTGCCCTCGGCCGTCTCCAGCTCGCGCCCCGTGTCCACGGAATTTGACCTGACCAACGGCGTCAACTTCAAGGAGTGGGCCGCGATCGTGCCTCCGGTCACCACGCCGGCGACCCCTTCAAACCTGAGCCTGCTGTCGAAAGTTTTCAAGCTCGACATCGACAACTCGGGCTCGCCCGTGACGGTGGACCTGAGCTACCTGCGCAATGTTGACAAAAAGCTCACCGGCACCCAGATCGCCGCAGAGATGACCAATTACCTCAACCGAGCCTTCGGCGATGAGGCTTACTTCGACCTCACGACGCCAGCCAATCGGGGCTTCACCCTGAGTACCTCGCGTGTGACCCAGGAAACGTCTGCCGGCTCCGGCATCTTCACGCCCAAGTCAGTGAGCATCCAGATCCTCGACAGCGACATCACCGCGGCCAACCTGGACAAGAAGAAGCTCACCGTTGAGCAGGTGGTGTCCCTGCTGCAGAACAAGTTGGACAACAACGTCGATTTGAAAGCCGGTGCCACCAACACCCTGAAAGTCAAGTACGACTTCAACACCCGCACCTTCAATTTCGTGGATGGCACGGCCAAGGTGACGATTGCCCAAGGCACCGGTGGCCGAAATGAATTGTTCGGCCTGGGCGGAAACACCCAGACAGTGGATGAACACGGCAGCTACGGTTACCAGGTGATTGCCAATGGTGACGTGATCCGTGCGCAGTCCGAGCAGCGTTACGGCATCAAGGTGAATTACGACGCCAGCAACAAGAGCTTTTCCGTCAAGTCCGGCACCACGGGCGATACCTCCAGCATCAAGCTCGATCTGGTGGCAGACCAGACCGTCAGCAGCAAGCCCTCCCTGGGCGAGAACCTCTTTGGCTTCCGCGATGCAGAGGTGCTGCAGTCCAGCGTGGCCTTGCGCGGTATCAAGTCCAGCACCGCCGTGGCCTATGGCGCCACGCCCACGGTGAACGTGACCAACAACTTCGCCGTGGACAGCACCAACAACCGCTTTGTGGTGACCGTCGATGGCATCAAGGGCACGGTGGTCATTCCCACCGGCAGCGACTATTCCGTGGAATCGTTTGCCACAGCGCTCCAGCGCGGCATCAACTCCATGGGCAACAACAGCGACGGCGTGGCCGAGACGGTCAACGGCGTGCGCGTGAACTTCGACTACGCCAAAAACTGTTTCGTGTTCAGCACGGGCACGGCGTCCTCGGATTCCTTCATCAAGATTTCGGGCAGCTCCAGCTGGGGCCTCGAGCAGGTGGAGGCCGGCCGTGGCAACACGGCCACCTGGATCAAGCCGACGCAACACCGCGATCTGGTGGGCGGGCAGCTGGTGCCCAAGTACATCGACGGCGACGGCAAGGAAACCACCAATGCCGACGGCTTTACGGGCCTGCCGGCCTGGTCGCCGATTTACCTCGACAAGGGCGAGCTGACCTTTGACACCGGCGGTAAGCTGGTCTCTCCGCAGGGCGGCACGCAGTTGGAGACGGTGTACCTCGCAGGCGGTAAGGGTGCGCTGACCATCAACATCGACTACTCGGCCTCGACCCAGTATTCCTCGCCTTTTGCGGTGCTCTCGCAGTCCCAGGATGGCGCCCCCGAGGGTGACCTGGTGGGCGTGACCATTGGCAACGACGGTCTGGTGAGTGCCTCTTACTCCAACGGCACGCAGAAGTCGCTGGCCAAGATTCTGCTGGTGAACTTCTCCAGCCCGACCGGCCTGCGCCAGATCGGTGACTCCAGTTTCCTGGCCTCGGCCGCTTCGGGCAACCCGATTCTGGGTACTGCCGGTACGGCCGGCTTCGGCACCATTCGTGCCGGCGCCACCGAGCGTTCCAACGTGGACTTGACGCAGGAGCTCGTTGACCTGATCACCGCTCAGCGTAACTTCCAGGCCAACGCCAAAGCGATTGAGACCTCCACCACCATGACCCAGGCCATCATCAACATCCGCGGTTAATGACGCGGTTAATGAATGAATCGGCACTGAGAAGGAAAACTTGAGATGGATCGTCTAGCTTTTAACGCCGCCGCCGCGATCAACGAGCAGCGCCTGACGCGCCAGGTCGCGGTGAACGAGCTGGCCAACGTGCTCACGCCCGGCTTCAAGCGCAGCTATGAAAGTGCTGTGGTGGCCGTCACGGCCGAGGGCCCAGGTATGCCCACCCGCATCCAGCCACAGGCCACGGCCACCGACGTGATCCAGCTCAATCCGGGTCCCGTCATGGCCACGGGCCGACCGCTCGATATTTCCATGAACGACCGGGCTGTGCTTGGCGTGAGCACGGCTGATGGCAAGCTGGCCTTCACCCGCCGCGGCGACCTGCGCATCAGTTCCACCGGTGTGCTGGAAAACGGCTCCGGCTACGCCGTGCGGGCCGACGGCGGCGGGCCGCTGACCGTGCCAGTCAATGCCGATGTCAACATCAATGCCGACGGCACCGTGTTTGCCGTGGTGCCCGGCCAGGGCAACCCGGCCGGCGTGCTGGTCGGGCGTCTGATGCTGCGCGATGCCGCCCAGACCAAGCTCGAGCGCCGTGAAGACGGTCTGTTCCAGCCCGAGGGCAAGGAGAACGCAGACATCACCAACGGCACCAAGCCCACCACCGTGACGGCCCGTGCCCTGGAGGGCAGCAACGTCAACGCCATGCAGATTCTCGTGAAGATGATGGACCAGTCCCGGTCCTTTGAACAACAGGTGCGCATCATCCAAGAGGTCAAGAGCGGCGATGAAGCCGGCTCCTCCATGATGAAGCTCAATGCCTGAGTCCCCGATTTAAATAACCAAGGAGCCGACGATGGATGCTTCCATGTGGGTCGCGAAAACGGGTCTGGATGCCCAGCAGACCCGAATGAATGTGATCTCGAACAACCTGGCCAACGTCAATACGACGGGCTTCAAGCGCGACCGCGCGGTGTTCGAGGACATGCTCTACCAGAACGTGCGCCAGGCTGGCAGCCAGGTCGATGCCGGCGCGCAATCGCCCACCGGCATGATGCTCGGTACCGGTGTGCGCGTGGTCGCCACCGAAAAGCTGCACGCCCAGGGCAACACCATCACCACCCAGAACCCCCTGGACGTGGCGATCACCGGCAATGGCTACTTCCAGATTGCCCAGCCCGATGGCACCCTGGCCTACAGCCGCGACGGCAGCTTCAAACTCTCGGCCACTGGCCAGCTGGTGACCGCCGGCGGCGCCCTGGTGCAGCCGGCCATCACCGTCCCGCCCAATGCTTCGAGCATGACCATCGGCCGCGACGGCACGGTCTCGGTGGAGCTGGCCGGCGGCGCCAACCAGGTGCTGGGCCAGATCCAGATCGCCCGCTTCATCAACCCGAGCGGCCTGCAGTCGCTGGGCCAAAACCTGATGCGCGAGACCCCAGCCAGCGGAGCGCCGCAGGTGCTGGTGCCCGGCCAGGCCGGCGCCGGCTCGCTGGTGCAGGGCTCCCTGGAGGCCTCGAACGTGAACGTGGTCGAGGAGATGGTCAGCATGATCGAGACGCAGCGCGCCTACGAGATCAACTCCAAGGCCATCTCGGCGGTCGACAGCATGCTGCGCTTCATCAATGAGCGTCTCTGACGCGCCCTCACCGGATCAGGCATGAAACACCTTCTCGTTCCCGCCGCACTGCTGGCCCTGCTGTCAGGCTGCACCATCATTCCGCCCCAGCCGCTGGTGCACAGTGCCGATTTCGGCCCTGTCTATCCCCAGCCCGCTGAGCGGCCGCAGTTGGCCACCGGCTCTATTTACCACCCCCGCATCGCCGAGAGCCTGTTCGGCCGTGGCCGGGGCTACCAGGTGGGTGATGTCATCACCGTGATCCTGAACGAGTCCACCCAGGCTGCCCGCGAGCAAAACAGCTCGCTCAGCCGGGTCTCCAGCAACGCTGTTGTACCGACCGGTACCCAAAATAAAGTCGCCAACATGGGCGCACTGCTCACCGGCGTCAACCTGCTGGGCGGCAGCATCAAGAACGATGGCGTGGGCACAGCCGACCAGAAAGCCACCCTGGAAGGGGCGGTGGCGGTCACCGTGGTGAACGTGCTGCCCAATGGCAACCTCGTGCTGCGCGGTGAAAAACAGCTGGCACTCACCGAGGGCTCCGAGGTGATTCAGGTGGCCGGCATGATCCGCCCCGAGGACATCGCGCCCAACAACACCGTGCAGTCGCGTCGGCTGGCCAATGCCCAGATCACCTACCGCGGCACCGGCGATCTGGCCGCTGCCACCCGTGCGGGCTGGGGCACCAGCGCGCTGCTCAAGCTCTGGCCCTTTTAAGCGCCATTCCTAAGCGCCATGCCTGACCCCCTTCCAAGGATTTCCATGTACCGCATCGCCTCCCTGTTCCTGAGCCTGGCCCTGTCGGCCGCCGCGCTCCTGCCCACGGCGGCCCATGCCGACCGCATCAAGGACCTGGCCAATGTGGCGGCCAAGCGCACCAATCAGCTGATTGGCTACGGCCTGGTGGTGGGTTTGCAAGGCACGGGTGACGGCGCCGACGTGTCCTTCACCACCCAAAGCATGAAGACCATGCTGGCGCGCATGGGCATTGCCCGGGAGGGTGTGTTGGCGGACTTTGAGACCGCCACCACCGTGGGCAAGATGGACATCCGCAACGTGGCGGCCGTCATGGTCACGGCTGAATTACCTGGCTTTTCCAAGCCTGGCCAGAAGATCGACATCAACGTCTCAGCCATTGGCCGGGCCAGCAACCTGCGCGGCGGCAACTTGCTGCTGACCAGCTTGCGCGGTGTGGACGGCGAGGTCTATGCGCTGGCGCAGGGCTCGGTCACCGCCACTGGCATCGATGCCAATGCCGCGGGCTCCAGGGTCGCTATTGGTGTACCCACCTCGGCCCGCGTGCCGGGCGGCGCCACCGTGGAGCGCGCGGTCGACACCCCATTTACCACCGCCGAGCACCTGATCCTGAATGTGCGCGAGGGTGACTTCACCACCACCACGGCCATCGTCAACGCCATCAACAGCCGCTTTGGCGATGGCGTGGCCAAGGCCTTCGACAGCGTGTCGGTGGCCGTGCGCGCCCCGCAGGACATCAGCCAGCGGGTGGCCTTCATGAGCATGGTGGAGAACATCGACGTGGTGCCTGGCGAGCCGCCGGCCCGTGTGGTGGTCAATTCGCGCACGGGCACCGTGGTGATCAGCCGCAATGTGCGTGTGACGGCGGCGGCCGTCTCGCACGGCACCATCTCGGTGGCCATTTCGTCCACCAACGAGGTGTCGCAGCCCAATGCCCTGAGCGGCGGCCAGACCGCGGGCGTGCAGAACGCCGAGGTGGCCGTCAACGAACCCAAGAACCCCATGTTCCTGTTCCAGCCCGGTGTGGACCTGCGCCAGATCGTGGATGCCGTGAACCAGGTGGGCGCCTCGCCCTCGGCCCTGATCGCCATCCTGGAGGCGCTCAAGAGCTCGGGCAGCCTGCGCGCCGAGCTGGTGGTGATCTAAGCCCTGAATATCTGAACCGCTCGAGACCTGCACACCATGGAACCCATCAACAACGCCACCGCCCGCAGCTACCTGGACTTTCAGGGCCTGGGCGAGCTGCGCGGGCAAGCTGCCCGCGATGGCAAGGCGGCCCTGCGCGAAACGGCCCAGCAGTTCGAGGCCCTGTTCCTGCAGATGATGATGAAGTCCATGCGCGAGTCGATCGAGAAAAGCGACCTCATGAGCTCGCCCCATGCGGACACCTTCGAGGCCATGTTCGACAAGGAAGTCTCCATGGCCATGGCCAAGCGCAATTCGATTGGCCTAGCCGACATGCTGGTGGAGGCTCAAACCCGCCAGATGAACGCCATCACGCCGGCGGCCGATGCCTTGGCAGCCCGCGAGGCCGGGGCAGCGCCCACGGCCATGCCGCTGAACCCGCCCCAGCCCGGCCTGTCCTTGCAGACTGCGCCCACGCCTCTGGCGCCTTTGCCGCGCCCCGCTACCGCTTTGCCCCTGAGCCGGATTGATGCCCTCACGAGGAGCCAGCCGTGAGTGACCTTCTGGGCGTAGCAGGCAATGCGGCGGCGGCCTACCAGCTGGCGCTGGCCACTGTCAGCAACAACATTGCCAACGTCTCCACAGACGGCTATTCCCGTCAGGCTGTGGACCTGCGCGAGGCGGCCCCCCGGCAACTGGGCGGCGCCTATATCGGCACCGGCGTCATTTATGACCGCGTCAAGCGCCAGTACGACGCCTTCGCCGAGCTGAACCTGCGCGGCAGCAACAGCGAATTGGCCAGCCAGGAGCCCATGGTGGACTACACCAACCGCGTGGTCGACCTCATGGGCAGCGAGGGTGCCGGCCTGGTCAGCGCCCTCGATGAATTCTTCTCCTCGGCCCGCGGCCTGACCACCGACCCCGCGTCGGCGGCGTTGCGCGGCTCATTCTTTCGTTCAGCCCAGGGCCTGACCTCCCGCTTTGGCCTGATCTCCAGCCAGCTCGATCTGGTGGACACCGAAACCCGCGACGCCGTCGAAGGCACGGTGGCCTCGGTCAACACCCTGGCCCAGCAGCTGGCGGCCGTCAATGGCCAGCTGGCCAAGCACGGCAATGTGCAGAGCCAGCCTTCCGAGCTGATGGACCAGCGCGACCGCCTGCTGCGGGAGCTGTCGCAGTTTGTGAACATTCGGGTGGACTACACGGTCAATGGCGCCGTGCAGGTCAGCGTGGGCAGCAGCTCCGCATCCAAGGATGTGATCGTCAAGGACATGGTGGCCGTGCGCATCGGCACCACCACCGACGCCAAAGAGCCCAACCGCATCGGCCTGGTGCTCGATCCCTACGGTGAAACCCCCAAGTCTTTGGTGAGCGTGAGCAGCGGCAAACTGGCCGGGCTCATGAGTTTTCGCGAGCAGGTGCTCGACGGCAGCCGCAACGCGCTCGATGACATCGCCCGCGTGCTCATGACCGAGGTCAATGACCTGCACAGCTCGGGCGTGGACGGCTACGGCCAGCTCGGCGGCGACATGTTCAAGGTGGAAGCCGGCGCGGCACACCTTGCCGCTGGCATCAAGCTGGCCATTGATGATCCCATGCGCATTGCCGCCGCCGCCCAGTTCCGGGTGATCGAGGCAGCCAACAACACCGGCCGTGCCGACGCCACGGTGACGTTTTCTGCACCGGAGTACGGTGCGCCCAAAGCGCTGAACGCGGTTCTGAGCAACAACGCCAGTGCAGCCGCCGGTCTGAGCTTTCCGGTGGCGGGAACCCCGCCCTTGGCCAGCGTGGGCAGCATTGCCTCGGGCCTGAAGGACGTCACCATCTACCTCAGTGAGGCGCAGGGCGAACAGCAGCTGCAGCTTTTCACGCGCGATGGTCGCCATGTGCTGGGCTCGCCCCTGAACCCCTCGCAGCAGCAGGGCCTGCTGAGCAGCGGTGGGGTGGAGCCTGGCGCCACGTATGACGCCAGCAAGCGCAACCTCTCCGGCGCCGATGGCTACCGCGGCATGCAAGTGTTCTACGGCGCCCGGGCCGAGGTGCTCAAGGCGCAGGCCTTTGACAGCAAGGACCGGCCCACCCCTGGCGCGGCGATTCCAGCCTTGCTTGAAGGCGGGCGCCTGCGCAGCGGCCTCACCCAGATTGCTGCCAACACCCTCAAGCTCAATGGTGTGTCGCTGCCGGCTCTGAACGCCAGTTCCAACAGCGGCCTGACCGCGCCCGAGGTGGCGGCCTGGCTCAACGCCGCCGGCCAGGCCCAGGGCATCACGGCCCGCGCCCTCAACGAGGTGCGGGCGCCGGCCAGCCAGCTCAAGCTTGACCGCTCGCTCATCCTCAACGGCGTGACCATCACGCCCGTGGGTTCGGGCTTCGGTTCGGCCCAGGGCCTGGTTGATGCCATCAACACCCAAAGCGCCTCCAGCGGCGTGCAGGCCTCGCTGAACCCGCAGGGCGAGCTCGTGCTGACCAACACCCCGAGTAACGAGGGCAAGGACATCAAGGTCGAACCCTTGCTGGCCAACGGCGGCAACGCGCTGAACATCACGCCGGGCATCTACAGCGGCCGCCTCGAACTCTCGCGGGCCCTGGTCAGTGGCACCGACACCCCTATTGAGCTGAGTTTTGGCGCCGCCGGCAAACCCAGCGACCTGGCGGCTTTGGGTTTTCGCACCGCCGCCTACATCAAGGGCACCGTGCCCGATGACCTGCTGGTGTGCGTGACGGACACCGCCACGGGCAACAACGCCCGGGTGTCAGCCACCTACGCCGGCTCGCCGGCGCCGGTGGCCAGCGATCTGCGCGCCAACCCGATGCAGATTACCTTTGTCACGCCAACCGGTGCCAGCCCGCTGCGCTACCGCATCACCGACACAGCCACCGGCTCGGTGCTGGCCGAGCGTGACCTGGACCCTGCGGCCTTGGACGACGGTATTCGCTACCGGGGCCTGAAGATTGCTTTTTCCAGCATGCCGCAGCGCGGTGACCGATTCATGCTGGACGGCAACCCCGACGGTGCGGGTAACAACGACAACATTCGCGCGATTTCTGCGCTGCAAAGCGCCCAGTTGCTCCGCGGCGCCAAGACCCTGGCCGGTGGCTACACCGACCATGTCAACCAGATGGGCAACCTGGCCCGCCAGGCCTCGATTGCCAAGGATGCGCTCACCGTGGTGCGCGACCAGGCCCAGGAAAAGCGCGACCAGGTGGTCGGCGTGAACCTGGACGAAGAGGCCGCCAGCCTGATCCGCTACCAGCAGGCCTACCAGGCCTCGGCCAAGGTCATGCAGGTGGCTTCCCAGTTGTTCGACTCCATCATCCAGCTGCGCTGAGTCCGGTTCCTGAGCAGCCTAGACCTCTTTCACCCCGGAACTTGCCATGACCATTTCCACCAGCTATTTGTTTGACCGTGCTGCCCAGCAGATGAGCAATGTGCAGTCCCGCGTGGTCAAGAGCCAGGCCGATGTGGCCAGTGGCAAGCAGGTGCAGCGCCCGAGCGACGCGCCCGAGCAGGCCGCGCTGATCCAGCGCTACAAGTCGCTGCTGGCCCGCCACGAGAACTACATCGGCAACATGGGCCTGGTCAAAGCCCGGCTGGATGTGGAAAACGGCGCCATCGACAGCGTGGTCAACCTCATGTTCAGGGCCAAGGAACTGGTGGTCCAGGCCTCCAACGACAGCGTGTCCGCCTCGGATCGGCAGTCGATTGCCACCGAGCTGCAAGGCCTGCGCGAGCAGATTCTCAGCCTGGCCAACAGCCAGGACAACAACGGCAACTACCTGTTCTCCGGCAGCCGCGTGGGCCAGCCGGCTTTTGCCGTGCCGGCCGATGACCCCACGGCCTCGCCCGTGTACCAGGGCGACCGCACCCGCATGGGCGTGATGATTGGTGACCAGCGCTCGCTGCCCATCAACCGGGCGGTCGCCGACGTGTTCAACCGCGTGGTGCGCACCGACGGCCAGGGCAACAGCCAGGGTGTGGAGTTCTTTGACTCATTCGACGACATGATCCAGGGCGTCAAGAACTCCTCGCAGACGGCCATGCAGCGCGGCAACAAGGAACTCGACGGCTTGCTCGACGGCCTGCTCCAGGCCCAGGCCGACGTGGGCACGGATATGAGCATCCTGGAGCAGCAAACCTTCACCCTTGAAGACACCCTGGCCACCTTCAAGGCCAACCTGGCGGCGGTGGAGGATCTGGATTACTCCAAGGCCATCACCCTGATGAACAAACAGATGCTTTCGCTGGAAGCTGCCCAAAGCAGTTTTGCCAAGATTTCGCAGCTCAGCCTGTTCAATTACCTGCGCTGAAGCTGACTCCTCAAGTTCTCGCCCGTCCGGTCGATTCTTTAATCTTCTGAATTTCTTCAGGAAGTCCATTCCGCATGGCCACCACCAGCAGCACCAGCAGCGCCTCGACCAACGCCATCCAGGCCTTGGGCGCTGGCTCGGGCATCGATGTCAAGTCGCTGGCCCAGAGCCTGGCCGAGTCTGAGGTGGCGCCCCAGAAGGACCGCATCAGCAGCAGCATCACCAAGACCGAGGCCCGCATTTCCGGCTATGGCGCGCTCAGCTACACCCTGTCGCAGCTCAAGGCAGCCTTCGAGAAGCTCAATGACGCCAGTGATTTTGGGAGCCTGGTCACCAAGAACACCCAGGCTTCGGCCTTTAGCGCAACGCTGGGCTCCAGCGCCGTAGCGGGTACACATCAGGTCAATGTTCTGCAAATGTCCGCTGCCCAGCGCTCATTGAGTGCGGGTTTCACCAATTCCAGCGCTGACATCAACAACGGACAAGATCTCAAGCTTCAGCTCAGTCTGCCCGGGTCAGTCACACCCACCGAGATCACGGTCGCCCAGCCTGCCAGCCTGGACAAGATCATCCAAACGATCAATGGCCATTCCAGCGCTCAGTCTGCCGGTATCAGTGCAGAGCTGGTTCGATACAACAGCCGAGGGATCAACTACTTTGCCATGGAGCTCAAGGGTGGCGTCGGTGAGAACAAGGCCTTTGTTCTCGGTATCGACCCCACCAGCTACCACGGCGATCTGAATGCGGCCCCCCTGTTGCAGGACAAGTTTTTGCAAGAGGCAGCCAATGCCAAGGTGCAGGTCAATGGGCAGCTCTTCAGTCAGTCCAGTAACTCGATCACAGGCGCCATTCCTGGTGTGACCCTGGAACTGGCGGCTGTAACCAGCTCGCCGGCTCAGCTCAATTTCAGCCGTGATACGCAATCCACCAAAGACAACATCAAGTCCCTGGTACAGGCCTACAACGACTTCGACCAGTCGCTCAAGATCCTCGAGGATCGCAAGAGCGAGGTGGAAACCCTGGGTGGGTCCCTCGCCGGTGACAGCCTGGTGCGCAGCATTCGCAGCCAGATGCGCAACTTGATGGTGAGCGACTCCAGCACGCCTGGCACCAGGCTGACGGCGGCACGGGACATCGGCATCTCCTTTGATCGCAATGGTCGCCTCACCCTGGACGAGTCCAAGCTGAACACAGCGCTTGCGGGAAATTTCGAGGACATCAGCAAGTTTTTCAGCGCGGGCACCAACAACAAGAGCCTGTTTAGCAACCAGGCGGCAGGTATTGCGGGTGATGCCGTGGTCAAGATCGACAAGATGCTGCGCTCGACAGGTCAGCTGGCCCAGCAAACTGAGTCGGCCAACAAGGATCTGGCCAAGTACAAGTCCCGGCTCAAGGATCTGGATGCCCGCCTGGAGAAGTTGCTGGAGCGTTATACGAATCAGTTTTCTCTCATGGAGTCGGTGGTGGGTAATTCGAACAGCCTCAGATCCAGCCTCACCAGTACCTTTGAAGGCATGATGGCCGCCTATACACGCTGATCGCACCGGCATCCGGCTGGGCGGTTTAGCCCGCCCCCACAAAACTTTTTTGAGTCGGCCCTCAAGTTCCGTCAGATCGCGTCGATCCTGTGGATGACCGAGTCTTTCTGCAGTCTGCCTTCCAGGTGGACCTGTGCCTTTTGCACCGCAGAAAGCCGTCTTTTCGCAAGGAACGACCATGAGCCTTTCCATCACACCTTCAGACCCGTCGCGGGTCCAGCGCCCGGTTGAGCCCACGGCAGGCCGGGTCGTGGCCGAGCCGTACGCCAAGGCGCCAGCGGCTGCCGAGGTGGCTGCACCCAAGGCAGCCGATCCCTCCCGCATGCTTGAGGAGTTGCGTGAGGCCATTGCCCGCCTGAACGACCACATGAAGAAGCAGGGGCGCAACCTGTCCTTTGACATGGATGAAAAAGCCAATCGCACCGTCATCACGGTCAAGAACACGCACACGGGCGAAGTGGTGCGCCAGATTCCAGACGAAACCATGCTCCGCGTGGCCCACTCCATTGAAGATTTCAAGGGTCTGCTGCACAACGAATTCATTTGAATCTCACGCGCTAGCCCTTCAGTTTTAAGTTCCAGTGTCGATTCATCAAGCACTCGTCAACCTCGACGTGCCACTCAGTTTTAGGAGTCCCTCATGAGTGTTATCAACACCAACACCAGGTCACTGGTCGCCCAGCAGGCCTTGGCCGTGAATGGTCGCTCGCTGACCAAGGCCATGGAGCAGTTATCCACCGGTAAGCGCATCAACAGCGCCGCCGATGATGCTGCGGGCCTGGCCATCAGCAACAAGATGACGGCGCAGATCCGCGGCCTGAACCAGGCCGTGCGCAACGCCAATGACGCGATCTCGATGGTCCAGACCGTCGAAGGCGCCACCAGCGAGGTGAGCAACATGCTCCAGCGGATGCGTGAACTGGCCGTGCAGTCGGCCAACGGCACCAACTTCACCGACGACCGCAATGCCTTGCAGGCTGAGTACCTGCAACTGCAGGAAGAGATCACCCGCATTGCCACCAACACCGAGTGGAACGGCACGGCTGTGACGAATGCCTCGACTGTTTACAAGTTCCAGGTGGGCGCCGACGCTAGCCAGACCATTGATGTGACCTTCAAGGACCTCGACGGCATGACGGGTGTGAGCACCGCCGTGGGCTCGACGAGCAAGGTCGATACCGTGAGCAATGCCACCGACGCCATCGCGGCCGTCGACACGGCCTTGACCACCATCGACACCTACCGCGGTGACCTGGGTGCCAAGATCAACCGCATCACCTATGCGGCTGACAGCCTGACCAGCACAGCCACCAACATGGCCGCTTCGCGCAGCCGCATTCAGGACACGGACTACGGCAAGGCCACCACGGAGCTGGCCCGCACGCAGATCATCCAGCAAGCGGCCACGGCCATGCTGGCGCAGGCCAACCAGCAGCCGCAGACGGTGCTGTCCCTGCTGCGCTGAGTTCGCCCCTGTCCAGGCAGGCGGTGTCCCAGCGGCGCCGCCTGCTTTTTCCATGTTCTGAAGTGCCCAGCTGCCCCATGCATTCCAATAGGTCGCCCGCTTTTGATGCCGATGCGCTGTCCCAGCTGTCGCAGCGGGTGGCGCTCGCCCTCGCCAGCCTGCCGGCGGAGCCGGCGGAGCTCAGCCCGGTCAAAGGATGGTTGCGTCAGATGGTTCCTCCGCGCAAGCCTGTGGGTGTGGCAGCCCGGGTGATGGACCTCACTTATGCCCAGGACACGGCCCTCATGGCCAAGGCCCAACTGCTGGCGTGTGCCGGTCAAGGCCTGCTGTCCATTCCCCTGGTCGAAAAAAATTCTGCAAACAGTTCTCAAGTTCCGGCCAGGCCCGCCGATTCATCTGCTGTGGAGTGACCGGATGGCATTCCAAGCCAGACGGAAGTTCCGGTGAATCCGGGTCTCCCTTTTAATCAATCCTTTAAGGAGTATGACCATGACTGTGATCAACACGAACACCAAGTCGCTGATTGCCCAGCAGGCCCTGACCGTGAACAACCGCTCCCTGAGCAAATCCATGGAACAGCTGTCCACCGGCAAGCGCATCAACAGCGCCGCCGATGACGCTGCCGGTTTGGCCATCAGCAACAAGATGACGGCCCAGATCCGTGGCCTGAACCAGGCTGTGCGCAACGCCAACGACGCCATCTCCATGGTCCAGACGGTGGAAGGCGCCACCAACGAAGTCACCAACATGCTGCAGCGCATGCGTGAACTGGCTGTGCAGTCTGCCAACGGCACCAACTTCACCGACGACCGCAACGCTCTGCAGGCTGAGTACGCTGAGCTGCAGTTGGAAATCAAGCGCATCTCCGACAACACCGAGTGGAACGGTACGGCTGTGACGAACGCCTCCACGGTTTACAAGTTCCAGGTGGGCGCCGATGCCAGCCAGTCGATTGACGTGACCTTCAAGGACATTGAAGCCATGTCGAGTATGAGCGCAGTGGTGGCCACGACCTCCAAGATTGACAACCTGAGTAACGCCACCGACGCCATCACAGCCGTCGACTCTGCTCTGACCGTTGTGGACACTTATCGAGGCGACCTCGGCGCCAAGATCAACCGCCTGACCTATGCAGCCGACAACCTGACGAACGTGTCCACCAACATGGCCGCTTCACGCAGCCGGATCCTGGACACGGATTACGCCAAGGCCACGACCGAGCTGGCTCGCTCGCAGATCATCCAGCAGGCAGCCACCGCCATCCTGGCCCAGGCCAACCAGCAGCCCCAGTCGGTGCTGTCCCTGCTGCAGTAATCTGCACAGACGGGGCCTGAGCGCCCCACAGAAAAAAGCGCCCTCGGGCGCTTTTTTCATGGGCATGGGGCTTTACAAAAGGCTCATTTCATCGCCTCATGGAGCTGGCTCAGGTCCAGACGTCCTTCGGCCAAGATGCGCTGGTACAGCCCTCGGATGCGCCGGAGCAGCTTGTCGCAGGCTTCGGCAGAGGCCTGGATGCCCTGGTAAACCTCGCGGTAGCGCGTCAGTGTGGATTCCATGTGCTGTTGCCGGGGACCAAGATCCTCCGATTGCGACTGGATATGTGTGTTCAGGCGCACTTTTTCAAGCATGTTCGCGCCGAAGGCGTCGATCAGCATCTTGGCGTGGGCCTCAAAACCCTTGATCTGACGGTTGATGCGGTCGATGTCTTTGAGCTGCCTGTCGTTTTTGGCGCTCACCTTGCGCTGGGTGATGGCTTCAGCTTTCACGGCCAACTGCCGATAGTCCTCCACGCTGTCGATTAACTTGTCCATGCCGGCGAGCAGGCGCTGCATGTGCTCGATATCCAGCTCATGGGTGGGTTCGGGTTCGTTGACGGGCTTGCGCAGGCTGGTGGCAGCAATTTCGGCACAGATTTGTGCAAAGGGAATCTGCAGGGTGCCGGCAATGCGCGCGCCGCCTTCGGTGGCATTGATGACCATGCGATCGGGCAGGCTGCGGATGCGGTCTTCAAACCAGTGCTTGTACGAGAGCAACTGGCGCTCGGTCCGGATGCGGCCGCCGTGGTAGGCCTCCACGTCGTAGCCCGACTCGGTGCGGTCGGTCAGGGTTTTTTCTGCGTAGGTGTAAAGGTAGCCGTCGGCGTGGTCCTTGCCGCCGGTCAGGGCCAGGTCCTGGCCGATGAAGAAAATCGGGTTGGCACCCAATTCCACTGCCAGGTTGAAGGCCTGCGTGGCCACCGAGCCGCCCACATCCAGGGGGTCGGCGTGCCCTTGCAGGAAGTTCATGAGCGTGCCGGCCGGCTTGAAGGAATAGGTGAACAGATGGCTGCGCTCATGCGACCACACCATGGCGGGTGAGGCCATCACATCGGTCACGAGGCGGGTTTGGGGATGGATGCCGTTCAGGGGCCAGGAGGCGGGCGTCACAGGATCCAGGGCCGCGAGGTAGTCGGGCACGATGCCGTGCTGCGTCAGGATAGGCCACACCGTGTCCACGGCAATGATGGTGAAGAGGTCCTGGTGGGCCTGGAGCAAGGGCAGTTGCTTGTTCAGCGACGGCCCAGCCGACACGATGAGCGCCGGGCGGTTGGTCTGGGTGTTGGCGAGTTTGCCCAAGGGTTGGGCCACACTGGTCCACGGCGCATTGAGCAAGGTGTTGCGCAGGAACATGGCGCTCATCTTGAGCTTGGTGGACTTCATCAGCACCCGGGTGTTCAGGGCCGTGCTCACCCCCCGAACAAGCTGGGTGACACCCAGCGGATCGGCCTGCATGCGATCTGCCCCGATCACGGGTTTCCAGCCATCGTGCAGGTCAATGTCCATCAGAGTGGCGGCGGCCTCGGCTTGCTGCGCCACGCTGCCGCCCATCACCAGCTGCACCCGCTCGTCTGCCAGCCAAGCGGACAGTTGAGCCTGCTGCAAGGGCGTGATGGCCGTGCTCTGCGGGGGCGCGGAATCGACCACCACCAGCTTCGAGCACGGCGTGATGCGTTCCAGCAGTGCTTGCAGGGTGGCGGGCTCGGGCTGACCCAGCAGCAACCAGATGATGCGTTTCTTGTCCCACTCCGCAGGCAGGGCCAAGGCATCGAGGTCAGTGGCCTCAAGCGCCTGCGTGGCCTCTCCTGGATAAGCCCAGCTCAGGTCGGCCGTATGGTCTTGGCCCAGCGTCCAGGCCTGGGTGCTGAGGTCGGGCCGCACGGCGTTGTTGTCGCGTTTCATGGCTTGTCTTTCAGTTCAGCCGCTTGAAGCCGCTGTGGCACACGGGACCCTTGAGCAGGCGGCCCACGTCCTCGCGCCCGTCCTCGCAGGCCTTGATGAGGCCGAACACTGGGTCGAGCGCCGCAAAGTAGCCGTCGAGCACGGCGGGGGTGTGCTCGGTGCACACGTACACGCTGTTGCCCGTGAGGTAGCCCTTGGCCAGCATCTCCTGGGTGGCGAGGGTCTTGTAGGCCAGGCCCTGCGGGCTGGCGAAGCTAAAGCCCGTGAGGGCGGGCAGGCCCCAGTGGTCGATCTTCAGGCTGTGCTTGTCGGCCAGTTCCTGCCAACGGCGGCGGATGTCCAGGCCAGTGGCGGTGATGGTTTCCCAGGAGCGGGTGCGTTCCATCACTTCCAGGGTTTTGAGCGCGGCTGTGGGGCCAATGCGCTCTGTCCAGAAGGTGCTGCTGATGAAGGTGGACTGCGCCGCCTCCATGACCTCACGCCGGCCGATGGTGGCCGTGATGGCATAGCCATTGCCCATCGCCTTGCCGAACATGGCCATGTCGGGCTCCACGCCATACAGCTTGTGCAGGCCACCGAAGGTTTGCCTAAAGCCGGAGGTGCATTCGTCAAAAACGAGCACGATGCCGCGCTCGGTGGCCAGCTGGCGCACCTTGTGCAGAAAGCCGTCTTCCGGCCCCTGGTTGCGCGAGACCTCCATCTTGATGACGCCGATGTCCTGCGCCTCCACCAGGGCCAGCAGCTCGTCAAAGCGGTTGTAGTTGAAGGGGAACACCGTGCCGCGCAGGTTACGGGGAACGCCTTTGGGCTCCAGGCCCGGCAGCAGGTGGCCGTCCAGGCCTTGTTCGTCCCCCAGGTTGGCGGAGAGGTACCAGTCGTGCCAGCCGTGGTAGCCGCAGATGGCCACCTTGTCGCGGCCGGAGGCGGCGCGGGCGATGCGGATGGCAATGGCATTGGCCTCGCCGCCCGAGCGGGCCAGGCGCACCATGTCGGCCCAGGGGTGGAGCTCGACCATTTTCTCGGCCAGCAGCACTTCTTCAGGGCAGTTGAGCGTGGACATGTTGCCGTTTTGCACGGTCTGCAGCACGGCGGCATCGACCTCCGGATGGCCATAGCCCAGGGTGTTGGTGCCGATGCCCATGATGGTCATGTCGGTGTAGCGCTTGCCATCCAAGTCCCAGACTTCGCAGCCTTTGGCCTTGGAGAAGTAGGCCGGCCACTGGTCGGGCAGGAACATCTCGGCGCGTTTGGACAGCAGCATGTTGCCGCCAGGGATGACGCGCTTGGCGCGGCGCCAGAGCTTTTGGCCGGTGTGCATGGTGGCTCCTTCGTTGCGTGCTATGTGTTCGTTGGCGGCAAAGAGCGCCGGCTGGCTGCGTTGCAGTTCCAGCACCTGGCGCCAGCCAAAGTGAATGTCGGGGGCGAAATGGGCAAAGACAGCCTTGACCACCGCAAAGTCTTCGGGCTCGTCCACCGTCCAGCGCAGACCGGCCAGGTCTTCGGGGCAGGGCAGGGTGGCGGTTTGAAAGAGCCCGGGCCGCCGCAGGTAGGGCGTGACGTGCTCGCGGTCGTAGGCCTCCTGGGTCTCGCGGCCGGCGCGCTCCAGGGCGCTGGCCTTGAACACTTCAATGTCCAGGCCGTCGGGGTAGGCCGGTGGGCCGCCGTTGCTCAGGTAATCGACACCCCGCCGCGTGAATTCGCGCACCGCCTCGTCTACCAGGGCCGGATCGACCAGGGGGCAGTCTGCTGTGATGCGCACCAGCACCTCGGCCCCGGTGTGCCGCGAGGCCAGGAGGTAGCGTGCCAGCACGTCGGCCTCGCTGCCTTCGATGCATTCGAAGCCCAGCCGGCGCACCTGCTCGGCCAGGGGCTGGTTGGCCGGTGCCTCGGGCACGGCCACCACGATCTGGTTCAGGCTCTCAGCCCGGGCCAGTCGCTGGAGCAGCAGCTCGATCATGGGCACGCCCTGCAGCGGCTTCATGACCTTGCCCGGCAGGCGGGTGGAGCCCATGCGAGCCTGCACGACGGCGACGACTTTCATGCGGGAGTCCATAGCGAGGGGTTGAGCAGGCGCTCATCAAACGCCGGCCAGTCGGGCAGGCTGTTCAAGGCCGGGCCGGCTGCGGCTGCGGCCATGTCGCGCAGCTGCGCCACGCTGTCAAAGCCCAGGACGACCTGGCTGACATGCGGCTGCGCCAGCGTATAACGAATGCAGGCCTGCAAGGCCGTGAGGCCCTGCGAGGCCAGCCAGCCGTGCCAGTAGGTCCAAAGTGGCTGCCAGGCAGCAAAGCGCTGGGCCTGCACCTGGGGGGAGAGCAGCAGCCCTTGCAAATTGGCCGAGCGGGTGTGCACTTCCACCCCGGCGGCATGCAGGCGCTGGGCCCAGCCGCTGTGGTGCAGGCGCTGGTCCAGGATGCTGGCGGGCGCCTGGACCATCTCAAACGGGTGCAGCGCCATGAGGGGCGCCAGCTCGTCAGGGCTGTAAATGGAGGGGCCGATTTTGTGCACCAGCCCTTCCGCCTGCACGGCGCGCAATGCGGCGAGCAAGGCAGGGCCCTGAGTTTCCAGCAATTGCCCGGGGCGGTGCAGCAGCAGGCCATGCAGGCGGGGCACTTGCAGCCGCTCAAGCGACTGCGCCACCGATTGCTGCACCCAGGCGAGAACGTCAGGGCAGTCGGAGGGCAGGGCGGGCAGCTTGCTGACCACTTGCCAGCCCTTCAGGCCGTGCCGTCCCAGCACCTCTTCGCTGTTGCCGTAGGCCATGGCGGTGTCGAGCACGCGCACGCCCAGGCGTGCTGCCTCGTCCACGATGGCATGCGCCTCGGCTTGGCTTACGCGAGGGCCGCTGTGGGCCACGCCGTAGGGTAGGCCAAACTGCGCGCTACCCAGGGCCACGCGCTGGAGCAGAGAGGCTTTATCCGGCATGGCGTGTATGCAGTGCTTGGTGCAGGGCCGCGACCACACGGTCTTGCTCTGCATCGCTGAGTTCGGCGTGCAAGGGCAGGCTGATGGCCTGCCGGTAGTACTGCTCTGCCTCGGGCAGGTGGCGCTGGCCGTAGCGGGCCTGGTCGTAGCGGGCCTGGTAATAGGGCTGCAGGTGAATGGGGATGTAGTGCAGGTTCACGCCGATACCTTGCGCACGCAGGGCTTCAAACACCTGCCGGTGGCGGCCGGGTGCCAGGGGTTCCTGCAAGCGAATCACATACAGATGCCAGCTGGAGGCGGTGTCCGGGTGCTGCCAAGGCCGCTGGCAGGGCAGGCCGGCCAGCAGGGTGTTGTAGCGCGCGGCCAGGGCGCGGCGGCGCGCCACAAAGGCGTCCAGCCGGCTGAGCTGGCTCAGGCCCAGGGCGGCCTGGAGCTCGGTCATGCGGTAGTTCCAGCCCAGTTCCAGCTGCTGGTAGTACCAGGGGCCGTGGCTGGGCTCGGTCATTTCATCGGCTTCGCGGGTGATGCCGTGGCTACGCAGGCGCGCCATGCGCTGGGCCAGGGCCGCGTCATTGGTCAGTGCCATGCCGCCTTCGGCACTGGTGATGATCTTGACGGGGTGGAAGCTAAAGACCGTGATGTCGCTGTAGCGGCCATTGCCCACGGGCTGGCCCAGGTAGTGCGCGCCGACGGCGTGCGAGGCGTCCTCGATGATGCGAAAGCCGTAGGTCTGGGAGAGTGCGTGCAGGGCCGCCATGTCGCAAGACTGGCCGGCCAGGTGAACCGGGATCACGACCTTGGGCACTTGGCCCTGGGTGCGGGCGAGCTCCAGCTTGGCGCGCAGGGCCTC
The DNA here is from genome assembly GCA_027486255.1 of Comamonadaceae bacterium. Lineage (GTDB taxonomy): Bacteria > Pseudomonadota > Gammaproteobacteria > Burkholderiales > Burkholderiaceae_C > Polaromonas. The sequence goes on along the minus strand of JAIXPL010000049.1, from coordinate 69,952 downwards.
GATGCTCAGGTTGTAGCTGCGCGCATCAATGTCGACAAAGTCCACCTCAGCCCCGCAGTAGAGCGCGCAGTTGCTGCTGGCCACGAAGCTGATGGGCGAAGTCCACACCACATCGCCCGGGCCCACGTCCAGCGCCAGGCAGGCCAGGTGCAGGGCGCTGGTGGCGCTGTTCACGGCCACGGCATGAGCGGCGCCCACATGGCGCGCCAGCGCTGCTTCAAAGGCGGGAACGGCAGGCCCCTGGGTCAGCCAGTCGCTGCGCAGCACGCGCTCCACAGCGGCGATATCGTCTTCGCTGATTGACTGACGGCCGTAGGGAATCGGCGCCGGTGGGCTCATACGGGCTCGAATTCAGGCTGGATATGCGCCCTGATCAGATGCCGGATTTGAGGCACGGTCAGGAAGTCGGGGTTGGTGCCCGAGTTGTAGGAGAAGTCCGCATCGAGTTGCTGGGCCTGCCGCATACCCAGGTAACGGGCCACGCTCATGCTGCTGCCCTGGCCTGCGGGCAGGATCGCGTAGTAATCGCCCAGGTCCACCGTGTGCGGGCTGTCGCTGGGGGTGATCATTTCCTCATGGATCTTCTCGCCAGGGCGGGAGCCCACCACCTCGTGCGTGCAGCTCGGCCCGATGGCCTCGGCCACGTCGCTGATGCGGTAGGAGGGAATCTTGGGCACAAAAATCTCACTGCCCAGGGCATGCTGCAAGGCCCAGCAGACCATCTCGACGCCTTCGTCGAGCGAAATGTTGAAGCGGGTCATACCCGGGTCGGTGATGGACAGGCGCCCGGTCTTGGCCTGGTTCATGAAGAAGGGGATGACCGAGCCGCGCGAGCCCATGACGTTGCCATAGCGCACCACGGAAAACCGCAGGTCGCGCGCGCCGCGGAAGTTGTTGGCGGCGATGAACAGCTTGTCGCTGCACAGTTTGGTGGCGCCGTACAGGTTGATGGGGGCCGCCGCTTTGTCGGTGGACAGGGCCACCACGCGCTTGACCTCGGTGTCCAGGCAGGCCTCGATGAGGTTCTGCGCCCCCATGATGTTGGTCTGGATGAACTCAAAGGGGTTGTATTCGGCCGCAGGCACTTGTTTGAGGGCGGCGGCGTGGACCACGGTGTCGATGCCCTGAAGGGCACGGCGCAGGCGGTTCTGGTCCCGCACATCGCCCAGGAAAAAGCGCAGGGCCGGGTATTTTTCCTCCGGGAACTCCTGAGCCATTTCATATTGCTTGAGCTCGTCCCGGCTGAAGACCACCAGGCGCTTGATGCGGGGGCAGTTGTCCAGCACGTTGCGCACGAAGGCGCGGCCGAACGAACCTGTTCCGCCTGTGATCAGGATGGATTGGTCGCAGATATCTGTGTGGGGTTTGACGCGCATGTCCATTTTTCGACACCTTTGATGGTCTGTTGGGGGTGTATTGCAGATTGCGTGCCACACCCGTTCAGCCCTGGCCAACTGACCCGACTGGGTGTGTTGGGGGCCTCCGGGATGCAATAGATACCTGGCATATAGATTGCTTCGACCTGTCGTTCATGCGGCGTGGGCCGTGATTCCAGGAGAGCCGGATTGAGCACCTTGACCTTGCGCCAGAAATGGCATGTCCGTAATGCATCGCAGCATGATTACTTGTGCTTCGTCCGCCAAGACGGTCGCCGGGCAGCCTACAAGCGGCTACACCTGGTAAAGGACCCTGGGCAACGGCGTGCCTTGGTCTGGTTCAAGTCCTGGACTTCGCTGGCCAACTTAGGGGAGGGCGGGCTCAGGCAAATGGCCAAGCAGCAGCAATTTGTACTTGCCGACATGCCAACCTTCGTTTCCGATCCATCGAAAGTTTTCCATAACTACTTAAAGGCCCTGCCATGCCGCAAACCCTGGCGGCTGCGTCTGGGAACGTTGCAGTCCCGTTTTAGGGCCGCCGGCATCCCGGAAGAGGAATCGGTGCAATACCATGACCCGGCCCGCATGCAGATGATTACTGGGTCGGCAACCACCAGTTTCATTGCCGAGACCTTCGGTATCCAAAGAGGCCAACTACCTTCAACACGTGCCCTGCTGGTGTTGAGTGCGCAATACAATGTAATGCTAAGTTCGCATCGGCCCTTGTATTCTCCGCTGCAAATCAGAGATGAGTTTTCGTTTATTCGGTATGTAAACCGCTTGTACCTCGCCCCGTCATGGGCAAGCGTCTACGCAATGGACACCGTATGACTGGATTGCACAGGTTTTTCGATGCCTCTTTCTACCGGCATCGCTACGGTTTTGCCGGTTCTAACGAAGAGGCCTATCGGCATTATGTGGAGACCGGTTGCAAAGAGAATCGTTCCCCCAGTCCGCATTTTTCGCCTGGTTGGTTTTCACGAACTTATCCGGAAGCCTCTGGAAGTGATTTTTTGCATTTCATGGCCCAGCATCCAAACAACACTTATCCAAACCATTATTGGCAAGATGCAGGCTGGGCTTGGGAGAATTATATTGAGGCGGTGAACGCTTCTGAAGACATTCACCCTCTGGTGGTCATCGGACTCTTTGGGACAGGAAGAAACTACTTTTCAAATGCCTTTCTCAGCCATTCAACCTTGGCTCCCCTTTTTCAAGATGGTCTGGCCTCATGCGGTATGTATGCAAACCATTCTCTGATCTGCTCGGGCCATGCAACCTTGAGGCACCAGTCGAGTTTTCAAATGGAGCCTGACCAGACAGAAGCCTTGCTACTTCGCCCTTTGCACGATGGATTCCATCGCATCTTGTTTGTACTCCGTCATCCTGTTGATTCCTTATTCTCGAATTGGGCCTGGTGGCGCCGTTACTGTGAGACCGGGACGCCTCACAATGGCGCTGTTAAAGAGGTGTTCGGCGGCAACATGGGATTGATTGACGATATTCGATCCAATATCCCGGCTTTTTTGAGTTTCATGGCTGAAGGCAGTATCCCATCCAAACTTGGCGGTCCTGCCGAGCACTGCAGTTTTCTGTCTTTTGAGCAGATTCTAGATGAATCTTTGGCCTGGATGAAAATTCCTGGGGTGGTGTCCATTCGATTTGAAGAAATTCACGAGAACTTGGATACGGTTTCTGAAACTATCACCAGTCTCCTATCCCGCCGTCGATGGGGATCGCTGGTCCTTGAATCGCCGCTGTCTACGGCCTTTAACTACCGGCAGATATTCAGAGGGCATCCAGATATTCAATCACTAGTATGTGCTGGGATCGGAAAAGAGACTTCCGACAAGCTGGCTCGTCTAGGCTACTGCATATGAGTTCGTACGAAATCAATCCTTCGGGGCAGCCCTCGGGCTCTGTGGTGTGGATCACTGGCTTGTCGGGTGCAGGTAAAACCACCATTGCTTGCGAGCTGGTGCGCCGACTTCGCATGCAGGGACAGCCCGTGGTGATGCTAGATGGTGATGTTTTGCGGGAGTTGATGGGTGTTGCCGATGCGAACGTCCACAACCATGGCCGTGACCTTCGCCTGGCACTGGCTATGCGTTATGCCCAATTGTGTCAGATGCTCGCCGAGCAGGGGCTAATCGTAGTTATTGCCACCATTTCGCTCTTCCGCGAAGTGCACACTTGGAATCGCGCAAACCTTCCTGGCTATTTCGAGGTATACATCAAGGTGCCATTGGAAGAACTGCGTCGTCGTGATCCAAAGGGAATCTATCGCCGCTTTGATGCCGGCGAATTGACCCATGTGGCCGGGTTGGATCTACCCATCGACGAGCCGGAAGCGGCCGATTGGATTGTGGAGTTTGATTCGGAGCGCACGGTCACTGCACTAGCGGCAGATTTAAGTCAGATTTTAAGTTTAAGGAAATGAAGATTATGCAAACACTAAAGGCTGGTGATTTCACAGGTTTGGCTAAAGACTACTCACAAAATCGCCCGGACTATTGCCCTTCCGTTCTAAAGGCGCTGCTCGGGCTCTTGAATAAACCTGTTGCAGAAGTCGAATTTGTAGATGTAGGCGCGGGTACGGGCATATGGACAAGAATGGTCCACGCTGCGGGGGTTAGCTCTGTGACCGCCGTTGAGCCGAATGACGATATGCGGCAAAACGGCATGGCCGATAGCCAGAACACCCACATTCGTTGGCTGGCCGCCAGTGCCGAGGCTACTGGCCTTGCGGATGCTTCTGCTGACTGGTTGACGATGGCCTCAAGTTTTCACTGGGCCAACTTCAATACCGCGACCAAGGAGTTTCGCCGGGTCTTACGTGCTGGGGGGCGTTTCACTGCATTGTGGAATCCTCGGCTTATCGAGGCGAATCCCTTGTTGGTTGAAATCGAGGCTCACCTTGATACCCTGCGCCCGAATATCAAGCGCGTTTCTTCTGGCCGTTCAGGCATCACCGAAACCTTGACCGAGCAATTGTGGGCTTCGCCTCATTTTGAAGATGTTGTGTATCTGGAAGGACGTCATGTGATCGAAATGACGCCAGAGCGTTATTTGGGTGCATGGCGCTCCGTCAATGACTTGCGCGTACAACTTGGCCCCCAAAAGTTCGATGCCTTCCTTGTATTCGTTGAGCAACGGATCGCGGATTTGAAGGTTATCGAGGCCACTTATCTCACCCGCGCCTGGTCGGCACGCCGCAAGGGGTGATTGGCATGGCGCTGGCGTTCTCCACCAAGGCAGGCACGCTGGCCGCCTTGCAAGGTGTGCTAAAGACTGCACGCATTGCCCCGTTGCGTGTCTTTACCGTTGCGCAGTGGAAGGCGGATCGTTCGTTGTGCCTGTCCGGGATCGTCGGTTGTCTGGGTGCAGGTCCCTGGATCGTGCGCTCAAGTTGCGGTCAGGAAGATGGGGAAGCGCAATCCAACGCGGGAGCGTTTTTGTCCATCCTCAATGTGGAGGTGGCTGGGCTTGACCCGGCGGTGGAAAAAGTCGTTGCAGCCTATGGAGACGTACAACTCACTGATGAGGTGTTGATCCAGCCGATGCTTACCCAGGTTGTGCGCTCCGGCGTGGCGTTTTCGCACGACCCCAATACATGTGCGCCCTACCGGGTGGTGAACTGGTCGGATGGCTCTGATACAGCCGCAGTCACGGGTGGCCTGGGTGGCCGAGTGTGGCAGCAAGCCGCAAATACCGCTGTTCCGCCAGCATCTACTTTGGCCCCTGTTGTTGCACTGCTTGATGAATTGCTGGCCTTGTTTGGCCAAGTGCCTCTGGATTGCGAATTCGCGGTGACGCGTGAAGCTGACGAAGAGGTGCTTTGGTTGCTGCAAGTCCGACCACTCGTCTTGCCTAGATCGCCAGAGTCTGAGGCAGTTCAGGCTGCCCGCCTAGAGAGTATCCAGCGCAAGGTGGCGCGGGGCATGCAGCCGCACCCCTTCCTCATGGGGCGGCGTACTGTGTATGGCGTGATGCCGGATTGGAACCCGGCAGAGATTGTCGGCATCCGCCCGAAGCCGCTGGCACTCTCGCTCTATCGGGAATTGATCACCGACGCCATCTGGGCCTACCAGCGCCACAATTACGGCTACCGTAATCTGCGCAGCTTCCCGTTGATGCCACATTTCTTCGGGCTACCTTATATCGATGTGCGGTTGTCATTCAACTCTTTCATCCCTGCCGATCTGGATGAGGGTCTTGCCGGGCGGCTGGTCGATCACTACATTGATCGGCTGCTGGCCGAGCCGACCTTGCACGACAAAGTGGAGTTCGAGATTGTCTTCTCGTGCTACACGCTGGATTTGCCGCAGCGGCTGGAGCGCTTGGCGGAGGCCGGCTTCTCGAAGGACGAGCGCGAGGCGATTGCCCACAGCTTGAGAAAACTGACCAACCGAATCGTGCACCCCAGGGAAGGCTTATGGCGAGGTGATGCAGCCAAGATCGATACCCTCAACGCTCGGCGCGAAGAATTGCTGGCATCGAGTGCCGATCCGCTTGAGCGTATCTATTGGTTGCTGGAGGACGCCAAGCGCTATGGCACCTTGCCGTTTGCAGGTTTGGCTCGGGCCGGATTTGTGGCCGTGCAGATGCTCAAATCTCTGGTGGCCGTGGGTGTTTTCTCGCAGGCTGATTACGACGCTTTCATGGGTGGTGTTTCGACCGTAAGCGGCCAACTGGCGCGAGATCGCGCTACGCTGGATAAGGCGACTTTCTTTGCGCGTTACGGCCACCTGCGCCCTGGCACCTACGACATTCTCTCTCCTCGCTACGATGAAGCACCTGAGCTTTATTTCGACTGGAACCGGCGGCCACCGGTTCCTGAGCCCGTCAAACCGTTCGCGCTAACCCTTCCGCAGATGCGTGAAATTGTGAAGCTGCTAGAGGCTCATGGCCTACAACCCGATCCGGTGGGGCTGTTCGACTTCATGCAGGCGGGCATCGAACTGCGTGAACTAGCGAAGTTCCATTTCACACGCAATCTATCGGACGCGCTAGCACTGATCGCCGAAGTCGGCGGCCAATACGGGTTCAGCCGCGAGGATCTTGCTTATTGCGATATTGCGGCGTTTAAGGAACTGCACGTCGCGGCGACTGATCCGAAAGATGTGCTCTTGCGCTCTATTGAACAAGGTAAAGCACGCTATGCCGAAACTTTGAAGATTTCACTGCCGCCGCTGATCGCCAAACCCGAGGATGTCTGGGCTTTTGAATGGCCGGAGACTGCACCTAATTTCATTACGCAGAAGCATGTGACGGCGCCGGTGGTGGGGTGTGATGCGCGCGAATTATTGGCAGGCGCGATTGTTTGTATTCCAAATGCTGACCCCGGATTTGATTGGCTGTTTGCCTACCCGATTGCCGGCCTTATCACTGCTTGGGGTGGCGCCAATTCGCACATGGCAATCCGTGCTGGGGAGCTGGGCTTACCTGCCGTAATTGGGGCCGGTGAGGTGCTCTATCGGCGATGGTCTACGGCAGAACGCCTACATTTGGATTGTGTTGGGCGACGGGTGGAGTTACTGGCATGAAGGTGGTTGCCGTTAGTCAGCGGGTGGATACTTTTGCTGAACGCAATGAAACCCGGGATGCTTTGGATCAGCGCTTGATCACCTTATTGCTGGTAGCTGGATTTGTCCCTGTGCCAGTACCCAACGGGCTGTGCAAGGACTTGCCTGATGGCCGGTCCGATCTAGAAATGTTGGACGCTTGGCTTGCTGCCGTTAAACCACAGGCCTTTGTACTTTCGGGTGGAAATGACATTGGGCAGTTTCGCGAGAGGGATTTGACCGAGGAACGTCTGCTTGACCATGCCAGCCATTATGAGAGGCCCCTTCTGGGTATCTGCCGTGGGATGCAGATGATGGCTCACAGGGTGGGGGTAGACCTATGTTCCGTTCAAGGGCATGTCAGAACTCGGCATCGTCTCAATGGAGAAATTACCGGCGAGGTCAACAGCTATCACGGCTTCTCTTTAGTCAATTGCCCGGTAGGCTTTGAAGTAGTTGCCAGAAGTGAGGATGGCGAGATTGAAGCTATTCGCCATCAGTCTCTGCCCTGGGAAGGGTGGATGTGGCACCCGGAGCGCGAAGAAAACTTTGTCTCTCGCGATCTACGAAGAATTAAAGCGCTGTTCGGTGGATAAGAGGCTAGAACTCGCCCTTGAGGCAGCGCGTGTGGCTGGTCTTGCCATCATGAGCTATTACCCGCAGACGTTGTCTGTGCAGTTCAAGCAGGACGGCTCACCCTTGACTCTCGCCGATCAGGCGGCACATCGAGTGATTACTGACCGTTTGACAAGCAGCGGACTGGTCGTTGTCTCCGAAGAAGGCGAAGATCTATGCCTTGCTGCCGAGCGCTACTGGCTGGTTGATCCGCTGGATGGCACAAAGGACTTTCTGGCTGGAAATGGAGAATTCACCGTGAATATTGCACTGGTGGATCAAGGTCGCCCTGTGCTCGGCGTGGTGTTTGCCCCCGCGATAGATTCGCTCTACTGGGGAGCTAGGGGCATGGGTGCTTGGCGAATTCGTGAGGGGGGTGAGACGGCGCTGTCTGCGTATGAGCGATCTGATTCGCTCCGGATGGCGGCCAGCCGATTTCATGATCACCCGGATGTGGACGTTTTTGCTAACCGGAACGGAATCACCGAGCGTGTAGCGGTTGGCTCGGCGCTGAAATACGGCTTGCTGGCTGCTGGAGAGGTGGATGTGTTCCCGCGTCTGGTGGGTAGCTCCGAGTGGGATACAGCGGCTGGGCAGGCTGTGCTAGAAGCTGCTGGTGGCCGAGTGCTAGATTGGCACTCAGGCGAGGCTTTGACGTACGGTAAGCCAAGGCGCCGGAACCCCCGACTGCTGGCTTTGCGCGCCCCCTATCGCCGAGAAGAATTCAAATTGCTAGAGTACGAGAGCGAGTTGTTATGAAAGCCATCATTCTTGCCGCCGGACGCGGCAGTCGAATGAAAAACCTGACCGATGAGCAACCCAAGTGTCTCGTTGAACTTCGCGGCAAGGCGCTGCTCGATCGGCAACTGGAAGCGCTGCGTGCAGCCGGTATTGCGGACATTGCCATTGTTACCGGCTATAAGCGAGAACTGTTGGCCAGTCGCGGGCTAGTCGAATTCCATAACGCGCGCTGGGCTGAAACCAATATGGTCTCGTCGCTGGTCTGTGCCCAAGATTGGCTGCAAGCGGAGCCCTGCATCGTTAGCTACTCAGATATTTTCTACAGTCCGATGGCCGTTCAGTCGCTCATGACTTCCGCGGCATCCCTGGCGGTGACCTACGATCCAAACTGGCTGGAATTGTGGACACGGCGCTTTGGCGATCCGCTCCTGGATGCTGAAACCTTCCGTCTCACGCCTGAACACACCTTGGCCGAGATTGGCAATAAACCAACTTCCGTGGATGAGGTGCAGGGACAATACATGGGCTTGTTGCGCTTTACCCCTGAAGGATGGAGGGAGGTGCTGCGAATTCGCTCGGAGCTGACATCCGATCAATGCGACAAGATGCACATGACTGGCACTCTGCAAAAGATTATCGATGCGGGGCAAGTCCCAATTGCTGCAGTGCCTTCTACGAGCGAATGGGGGGAGGTCGATTCAGCAGAAGACCTTTTAAGCTACCACACCTCATGATCAGTCATGAGCGTACCAAGATCAGACTCAGCAATTCGTAGCGATGCGCTTTCTAGAGCTGCAACGGTGATTCACGGGCTCCCCGTCTGATTCTCGGGATTAATTCGTTCGAAGACTGCCAACTGGAGCGGTTTCGTCCGGGGGAAACTGTGGTGTTGCAATACCTGCAATTAGGTCTTCCGTTATCCAAAACTGACAAAGCAAACGCTGGGCGACCTCTGCCCAGGCTTTAGACAGCCGAGACGATGCCCCTCTTGCTGGCCGTGCAGACCACGCTGTCGGGGGCAGTATTTAGGGGCCGCCGATGAAGATGCATGTACCCGCGAGGCACCGGGCCCATGGCAGGCTAGAGCCTCAACGGCCGCGCCAATTCGACGGCAGCACGCAGGTTTTGTAAGGGCGCCGGGTCGACTAGCTGCGTGTTGATGGCCTGGATGGGTCGTGTTGCCTGCACGGCCGCGCAGTACGTTGGGCCTTTGAGCGCACTTACTTCCTTGCATACCGCCTTTAGCCAGGGGGCTATGCCTTCGGATTGCGCGAAGTCGCACTCCTGCATCACATGGTCCGCACCGCGTAGTTCGGCGTGCACGGCCTGTAGCCTTTCCTGGTTACGGCCGCAGATCACCAGGCGCGCGCCAAGGAACCACTTCATACTGCTTAAGCTCTTCCCAGCTGAAGACCACCAGTCGCTTGATGCGGGGGCAGTTGTCCAGCACGTTGCGAACGAAGGCTCGTCCGAACGAGCCTGTCCCTCCCGTGATCAGGATGGATTGGTCGCAGATATCTGTGTGGGGTTTGACGCGCATGTCCATTTTTCGACAGCTCGCAATGGCCCGTGTTGGCTTGTGCGCAGAATGCGTGCCAGACCCCTTGTTCCTCTCCCCCCAGGGCTGAAAGAGGCTTGGATCCCCAAGCCATCCTCCAGGCACTCCTTAAATAGCTGGGTGGCATAAGTCCTGCTTAAGACCACTTCCATTGCGCTCTGAACCTGTCGAATTCCGGACATTTCTCATGTATTTCGCTCCCGCACTCGCGCCGGCCACCAGGGTCCTGATCCTGGCGGACCATGCCGTCGGCACAGGCCTGGGCCATGTGGCTCGCTGCCTGTCGCTGGCGCATGCGCTTGCGGCGCAAGGGATGCAGGTGGCCCTGGCCACGCAGGAGTTGCCCAGGTTTCTGGCCCCTGAGGGGTGCGAGTTGCTGGTCCATCCTCCCGAACTGGCCGATTTGCTGTCCTGGGAGCCGCTGGAGCGCGCCGATGTGCTGGTGATCGACAGCTATCTCTTTCCCGAGCACTGGCGCCGTGCGCTGCGGCGCCCGGGCCAGGATCTCGTGTTCCTGGACGATGAGCGCGGCCAGTGGCTGGACGGGGCCGATGTCGTCATCAATCCTTCTCCCTTGGCGCAAGCTGCCACTTATGCCTTGCGCGCTCCCCATGCGCAGGCCCTGCTGGGGCCCGCCTATGCCCTGGTGGGCCCGACCTTTGTCGCCCCCCCTCTGGCCTGGCACCAGCGCGACGAGCGGGTGCTGCTGAGTTTTGGCGGCGCCGACCCCCTGGGCTTGACCGAGCCCACCACACAAGCCTTGCTGGCATGCCTGCCCGCCGGTGTAGAACTGGATGTGGTCTTGCCCACCCAGCGCGAGGCGCATGTACCCGCGCATCCCCGCGTCTATCTTCACCACCGCCTGCCCCATCTGGCCGGCCTCATGCTCCGCGCGCGCCTGGCCCTCACGCAGGTGGGCGGCATCCTGGGCGAGTTGGCCGCCAGTGCCACGCCGGCGGTGGCTGCCGTCACCGGGGCGGAGCAGGGCGCCTGGTTGCTGCCTCATCCTCAGCTGGCTTGGTGCCGCAGGGTGGATGGTCGCCCAGCGACAGGCACGGCTTCTGCCCTGGCCCAGCGCCTGGCGGAGGCTGCCCAGGACCTGTGGCAGTCTCCGGTGCAGTTGCAGGCTTTGTCTCAGCTGGCCAGAGCCACGGTCGACGGCCTGGGAGCTCAGCGCGTGGCCGGCGAGCTCCAGGCTCGCGTCCTCGCCGCCCCCGTGCTGGAAGGACAGGCGTCATGATGGGCATCACCCCTTCTCGACGCGACGGTCTGGCGCCCAGCGCCTACACCAGCCAGGCTCATTTTGAGCAAGAGATGCGTGAGGTCTTTCGCCGGCACTGGGTGTTTGCAGGCTTTAAATCAGCCTTGGCCCAGCCCAATGACTTTGTGACCCTCAGCGTGGGCGGCCTGCCCGTGGTGGTACAGAACTTTGCTGGCGAGTTGGGGGCCTTCTTGAATGTCTGTGCCCACCGCCGCGCCACCCTGCAGACTCAAGAGTGCGGCAACCGAAAGCTGATCTGCCCTTACCACGGCTGGACCTACGACGCCTCGGGTGCCCCGGCCGGCATTCCGGACAACGCCCGGTCCTTTCAGATCCATGCCGAGAGTGCGGGGCCGCACCGCCTCAAGCGCTATGCGCTGGAGGCTTGCGGCAATTTCCTGTTCGTGCGTGTAGCCTCGGAAGGTCCCAGTCTCAGGGAGTTCCTGGGCGCTCAGTGGGATGTGCTGGAACACCTGTCACAGCTCATGACCCAGCCCCTGGCCAGTCGCAAGATGCCCTGGAAGACCAACTGGAAGATCGGGGTGGAAAGCGTGCTGGAGATCTACCACGTGGCCCAGGTTCATCCAGACACCTTCAAGAAATTCACGCTCGCCCGCTGGGACTGCGAGGCCGACGCCCTGCATTCCACTGGCCACTCCGATTTGTCGCCCGAGGCCAAGAAGTGGTGGAAGCGCGTGCGAGGTCTGCTAGGCCTTGTGCAGAGTGAACAACTGGACGAGTACAACCATTACTTCATCTATCCCAACCTGGCCATTGGCGTGACCAATGGCACCCTGATGTCGGTGCAGACCTATGACCCGGTAGATGCCGGTCACTGCGAGCTGAACTACCGCCTATGGGTAGCTGGTACCGGAGCGGCGGTGGCCATCAGCCCTGCCCAGCAGCAGGCCATTTTGGATTCGGTGGTCGATTTCAATGACCAGGTGCTGGACGAAGACCGCGTGGTTTCCGAGCAGTGCCAGCAGAACATGGCGCACGTGGACACCCCGGCGGTGATCGGCGTGTGCGAAGGGCGCATCCAGGTGTTTCACCAGGCGCTGGAGCGCGATTTCAGCCACAAGGAGTTCGTATGAACCACACCTTCCACATCAACGGCATCGCCATCGGGCAGGGCCATGCCCCCTATGTGATTGCCGAGTTGTCCGGCAACCACCAGGGGCGTCTGGAACGCGCGCTCGAAATGATTGACGCTGCCGCCGACTGTGGCGTGCAGGCCATCAAGCTGCAGACCTACCGGGCCGACACCATCACCATTGACCACGACGGGCCGGAGTTCCGCATCGGCGGAGGCCTGTGGTCCGGCCGCACGCTCTACAACCTGTACGAAGAAGCGCACACGCCCTGGGAATGGCACCGCGCCATGTTCGACAAGGCCCGCGAACGGAGCGTGACCCTGTTCAGCTCGCCCTTTGACGAGACCGCCATCGACCTGCTGGAAGACCTGGGCTGCCCGGCCTACAAGATTGCCTCCTTCGAGATGATTGACGTCAACCTCATCCGACGCGCCGCCGCCACCGGTAAACCGCTGATCATCTCCACGGGTCTGGCCGATGAGGCCGAGATCGAGGAAGCCCTGGATGCGGTGGCCGGTGCCCGAGGTGGTGCGGCCTTGCTGTACTGCATCAGCGGCTACCCCACCCCCATCGAGGAGGTGAACCTCATGACCATGGTCGACATGGCCCGCCGCTGGCGCGTGCCCGTGGGCATTTCGGACCACACCCCCGGCACCGACGTGCCGGTGGCCGCTGTGGCCCTGGGCGCAGCCATCGTAGAAAAACATTTCACCCTGCGCCGCGCCGATGGCGGTGTGGACAGCGCCTTTTCGCTGGAGCCCGAGGAGTTCTCGCGCCTGGTTGAAGGCTGCCGCCATGCCCATCAGGCCCTGGGCCGCGTGCGCTACGACCTCAAACCCAGCGAGCAGGGCGGTCGTGAGTTCCGTCGCTCGCTGTACGCCGTGCGCGACATTGCCGCCGGTGAATTGCTGACGGCGCACAACGTGCGCTCCATCCGCCCCGGCCTGGGCCTGCATCCGCGCCACCTTCCCGAACTGGTGGCGGGCGACTGCCGTGCCCGCGCTCCCATTGCCCGCGGCACCCCCCTGGCCTGGCCCCTGGTCGAGCGCCTGGCGGCTGTGCCCGCCTGAACCCCCGTTTCTTTAGTTACCCCACCCACCCCAAGGAGCATTCCATGAACGTGCAGCAGTTTCTCGACAAAATTTGCGATGTCCTCGAACTCGAGGCCGGTTCTCTCAAGGGCGACGAAGCCCTGGACAGCCTCGACAATTGGGACTCCCTGGCCGTGATCAGTTTCATTGCCCTGGCCGATGAGGCGCTGGGCGTGATCGTCGACGCTGAAAAGCTCTCCAGTGCCCAGACGGTGCGCGACCTGTTGGACCTGGTGTCCGAGCAGGTGACTGCCTAAAACCCCGATTCACCATGACCCTGCCGCCTCTTGCCCTACCCATGCAGATGACCGGACGCACCGTGCTCGTCACGGGGGCCTCCACCGGTATCGGCCGGGCCACGGCCGAGTTGCTGGCCAGCCTGGGCGCGCGCGTCATCGCCAACGGGCGAGACGCAGCCAGGCTCCAGGCGGTGGTGGACACACTCCCCGGCGAGGGTCATCAGGCCGAAGCCTTCGATCTGTCGGGCATGGATGACATTCCGTCATGGGTCAAGGAGCTGTGCACCCGCCACGGTCCGCTCAATGGCCTGGCCCATTGCGCCGGCATCCAGCTCACCCGGGCGGTGCGCCAGGTCGATCAGGCCTTTTTTGACCAGACCATGCAGGTCAACCTGGGCAGCGCCCTGGCACTGGCACGCGGCATGCGGCAAAAGGGCTGCAAGGGCGAACCGGCGGCCATGGTGTTTGTCTCCTCGATTGCCGGCATGATCGGCCAGCCAGGCAACGTGGTCTATGCCGCCAGCAAGGGCGGCCTCATGTCGGCCGTGCGTGCCTTGGCCATGGAATTCCTGCGCGACGGCATCCGTGTGAACGCGGTGGCGCCGGCCCTGGTGGAGACCGAGATGGCGGCACGCTCCCGCGCCACCATGACGGCCGAGCAGTACCAGTACATGCTCGATCAGCACCCCATGGGCATCGGCCAGCCGCTGGATGTGGCCCACCCGATAGCTTTTCTTCTCTCCGATGCCAGCCGCTGGATCAATGCCGTGACCCTGCCCGTGGAGGGAGGCTACCTTGCCCGTTGAGCAGCCCGAGCACGTGAACACCCCTGTGTGGTTTCGCTGCGTGCGGCCTGAAGACGCGGCGCTCACCTTGCGCTGGCGCCAGGACGATGACATCACGCGCTACATGTACACCGATGTGTCGCACGGCGTGGAGGAGCAGCGCGCGTGGATCGAGCGCTGCGCCACGCGCGAGGACTTTTGCCACTACATCATCATGGCCCGTGACCGTGAAGTGGGCTACCTCAGCTTTGCCGACATCGACCGTCGGCACCTGCGCTGCAGCACGGGCAACTACATCTATGCCCCGGAGGACAGGCGCGCCTATTCGGGGCTGCTGCACACCTTCATCATGGATTACTGCTTTCACCGGCTTGGCTGCCACAAAGTGGTCAACAGCTTCATGGCTGGCAACGAGCGCAACGTCAAAATCCAGCAGGTCCTGCGCTTTCGCCAGGTCGGCACCTACCAGGACCATGTGTTCAAGCACGGTCATTTCTACGACGTGCATGTTTTTGAATTGCTCGCCTCCGAATGGGCCGGGCATCGACGCCTTTTTTCGCTTGAGCAGACCCGTGCCGCCTTCGAAGACTGGCCGATGGAATAAAGCCTTTTCACCATGCAAGACACCACAGCTTTGATTCATGCGCAAGTTCACGCGCTCCTGGCGGGCAAGGGCGCAGCGCTGCCTGCCCTGAATGACCATACCCTCTTCCTGGGGGGCGAGCTGGACATCGACTCCCTGGACCTGGCCACCCTGGTGGTGACCCTGGAAGAGCTCACCGGCAAACAACCCTTCCGCGAAGGTTTTCGCGAGTTCCGCACCGTGGGTGAATTGGCCCGCCTGTTTGCGGCCTGAAGGTGCCCGCCTGAGCCGCCCTATGCCTTCTACCCCCGGCGAACTGGCCCTGCATCCTGCCTTTGTTCTTCACGAGGGCAAGCGGCAAGACGCTGCCGAGTTGGCCGATCTGACACCTGCCCCCCAGGCGGCCATGCTGCGGCCCGGCACGGATGCCGCTCAGGTGATCCAAGCTTTGCTGGCCGGCGCCCGTGATGGCCAGCCCGTGCTGCTGGACCGACACACCGGCCTGGACGTTTCAGCGCCCGAGGCTGGCTTTCGCGTCGGCATCCTCACCTCGGGCACCACCGGGGCGCCCAAATGCACCTGGCATACCGTGGAGCGGCTCCTGGCCCGCGCTGGCAGCCCAAGGTCTGGGCAGCGCTGGCTGCTGACCTATTCCCCCCATTCCTACGCCGGCCTGCAGGTCTTGCTGCATGCCATGGCTTCGGGCGCTGAACTGGTGGCAGGGCAGTGCCTTGATGCGTCCGGCTTGGTGCAACTGGCGGCGCGCACGCAGCCGCAGGCCATCAGCGCCACCCCGTCGTTCTGGCGTTTGTTCCTCATGGCGCTGCCCGTGGAAGCCGACTGGTCCCTCACGGACATCGTGCTGGGCGGTGAGGCCGTGGACCAGGCCCTGCTCAGCCGCTTGCAAGAACGCTGGCCCAAGGCCCAGCTTCGCCACATTTACGCCTCGTCTGAGGCGGGTAGCGTGTTTTGCGTGAAAGACGGCCTGGCCGGTTTCCCGGCCGCTTGGCTGACTCAGGGCACCAGCGGTGTGGGCCTGCGGATCGTGGACGGCATGCTCCACGTGCGCTCGCCCCGCGCGGCGGCTGGTGTGTCGCCCTGGCATGCCACGGGTGATTTGGTGGACATGCGAGGCGAGCGCGTTCATTTCATG
Organism: Comamonadaceae bacterium; assembly: GCA_027486255.1. Lineage (GTDB taxonomy): Bacteria > Pseudomonadota > Gammaproteobacteria > Burkholderiales > Burkholderiaceae_C > Polaromonas. The sequence goes on along the minus strand of JAIXPL010000049.1, from coordinate 53,892 downwards.
GGACGGGCCGATGGGCTTTTGAACATTGGCGGTGAGAAGGTGGACCTGGAGCAGGTCGAAGCCCGCGTGCTGGCCCTGCCGGCGGTGGCCGATGCCCGGCTGTACGGCCGGGCTAACCCGGTCACGGGCTTCTTGGTAGAAGCCGAGGTGGTGACCCGGGACCGGGCGGCCGCCCAGCTTCAGTTGGCCGAGCTTGGTGCGCAATTGCGGGCCGTGGAGCGGCCGCGACGAATTCATTATGTGGACCAGCTCAGCCTGGGTGCCACTGGCAAGAAACAGAGGAGACAGTGATGCAACTGGTGCTGATCACGGGCGGTGCGCGAGGGCTGGGGCTGGGGTTTGTAGAGGCTTGCCTGGCCCAGGGCTATGCCGTGGCCACCTGCAGCCGCAGCATGTCGCCGCAGCTCGAAGCCTTGCTGGCCCGCCATCCGGAGCACCTGCACTGGCAGGGGCTGGACCTGGGCGAGCGGGGTGCGGCTGAGACTTTTGTGCGCAAGGCGCTGGCCCATTGGCCGCAGGCGCGGCTGTGGGCCCTGGTGAATAACGCAGGCGTGGCGCAGGAAGGGGTGCTGGCCACTTTTCCCATGGTGGATGTGGAGCAACTCGTCTCGGTCAACCTGGTCTCGGCCATCGAGGCCGCCCGGGCGGTGGCGCGGGTGCTTTTGCGCCAGAACCAGGGCGGCCGCATCCTCAACATCAGTTCGATCATCGGCTCGCGCGGCTACAACGGGCTGTCAGCCTATGCGGCGACCAAGGCAGCGCTGGACGGCCTGACACGTTCACTCGCCCGTGAGCTGGGTAGCCGGCACATTGCGGTCAACTCGATCGCGCCCGGCTACCTGGACACGGACATGTCGTCCACCCTGGACGAGGGCAAGCGCGGTCAGATCGTGCGCCGCACGCCCATGGGCCGCCTGGGTCGCATCGACGATGTGGTGCCGCTGCTGAACTTCCTCCTCTCGGAGGGCGGCAGCTTCATCACCGGCCAGACCTTGCTGGTCGATGGCGGAATCAGCTGCTAGTCAGCCCAGGGATGCGCGCACCGTGAAAGTCCGATGCCGCCTCAATGGTTTTGCACACCGCCAAGGGACGGGTTTGGAGCGCCACGCTGCCCCAGGACCAGCCCACGCCAAAGCCCGACAGCAGCAGCTTGAGCGGCCGCTGGGTGAGCTCGGCGGCCAGCGTCTCGGTCATGCACAGGGGGATGCTGGCCGAGGAGGTGTTGCCGAACTGCTCCAGCGCCAGGGGAAGCTTGGCCAGCGGAATCTCCATCTTGCGGGCCAGCTGGGTCATCATCATGGCATTGGCCTGGTGCAGCACGACATGGTCCACCTCATCGATGCCCCAGCCGGCCTCGGCCAGGGTGGCGCGCACGTTGCGGGGCACCTCGCGCAAGGTGAATGCAAACACCTGCGTGCCGTCCATGAAAAGGCTGCGCATGGAGCCGGGGGAGCGGGCGCCGCCCTGCTTTTGAATCAGGTAGGGCGCACCGGTGCCATCGTTGCCCAGCACGGCATGCGGCGCAGGCAAGGACTCGTCCCATTCCAGGGCGGTGGCCGCAGCGGCATCGCCAAAGAGCGGCGCCACAGAGCGGTCCTGCGGCTCAAAGGTGGTGGACGTGGTGTCGCCCACGATGAGCAGCGCCCGCTTGCGGGGCAGGCCGGCCATCAGTTGCCCGGCTTGCCACAGGCCATGCACATAGCCCGAGCAGCCCAGGGCCGTTTCCAGGCAGATGCAGTCGCTTGCAAGGCCCAGCGCGCGGTGCATCACATGGGCGTTGGAGGGCAGTTGGTAGTCGGGCGTTTGCGTGACGAAGAGCACCAGCCCGATGTCCTGCGGCTGCCAGCCCAGGCCTTGCATCAGCTCCTGGCAGGCCAGCACCGCCAAGTCGGCCACGGTTTGCCCCTCAGGGGCGATGCGGCGTTGCCGGATGCCGGTAGCCTTGGCAATTTTTTCGGCTTCGGCCGCATCCATCCAGCGTGCCAGATCCTGCAGGCCTTGCTGCGCCTGGGGCACCGCACAGACCACGCCTCGGATGGCAAGGGGTTGGCATTTCATGGGGTCAACTTGTGGAGGGTGGGGCGGGGCTGGGCCCGGCCGAGACGCTGCAAGAATACCGCATGTGTTTTTGAGTCTTCTATTTACATGCAACTCGGAGTTTGCGCATGAAATCCACCATCCAGGGCGTTCGGATCGCAGGCATGTGTGCCGCAGTGCCTCCGCACCGGCATTCCTTCATCGAGGAGCCGGGAATGTTCACGCCGGAGGAGGCGCAAAAGCTTCTGGACGGCACCGGCGTTCATTCGCGACGGGTCTTGCCGCATCACCTCTGCGCCTCGGACATGTGCCTGGCTGCCACCGAGGCGCTGTTGTCCGACTTGGGCTGGCAGGGCGCGGACGTGGACATCCTGATTTTTGTCTCACAGGACGCCGACTACCCCCTGCCTGCCACCGCCTGCGTGCTGCAGCGGCGTCTGGGCATGGCCGAGACGGCGGCTGTATTTGACGTTTCTCTGGGTTGTTCGGGCTTTATTTATGGGGCCTGGCTGGCGTCCACGCTGCTGGCCGCCTCCAATGGCCGCCGCGCCCTGGTGCTGTGTGGCGACACCAGCACCCGCCACCTGGTGCCGGGTGACCGTTCCACGCTGCCGCTGTTCGGCGATGCCGGCGTGGCCGTGGCCTTTGAGAAGGCCGAGGGTGCTGGCCCCATGGTGTTCGATGTGGGCAGCGATGGCAGCGGCGCCTCGCACATCCTGGTCAAGGCCGGCGGCCGCCGGGTGCCCACGATTCCCGAAGACCAGCCCTGGCCTGAAGAAGAGCGCCAGCAGCTGTTCAAGGACGCCCGGCTCAAGCTCGATGGCGCAGCGGTCTTTGCCTTCACCCTGAAGGTGGTGCCGCGCCTGGTGCGCGAGACCCTGGAGACGGCTGGTCTGGCCCTGGACCAGGTGGACCACTTTGTCATGCACCAGGCCAACAAGTTCATCCTGGAGCACCTGCGCAAGAAGGCGTCGATTCCGCCTGAGAAGTACCTGATCGACATGCACGACTTTGGCAACACCAGTTCGGCCTCGGTGCCCCTGGCAATATGCCACCGCCTGTCCGGCGAACTGAGCACCGGAACCCGCAAAATGTTCTTGGCCGGTTTTGGCGTGGGCTGGTCCTGGGGTGCCCTGGTGGCCGACGTGGGCCCCATCGTGCCGCCGCGCATCGTCGAGATTGCTGACGACTTTGCCCCCTTGGAGCTCAAATGACGGCGCCCCGACTTGCCGGGCGGCGCTACCTCGTCACCGGGGCCTCCCACGATTCCGACATCGGCCTGGCAATTTGCCAGCGCCTGGCCGGGGAGGGGGCTCAGCTCGTGCTCATGGGGCGCCGACCAGAGATGTTGGAGGCCACGCGCCAGACCCTGGCGGGGCAAGGGCATGAACTGGCCCCGTTTGATCTGTACCAGACCGACGACATCGTTCCCCAACTCCAGGCCTTGGCTCAGGCCGCCCCGTTTGATGGGGTGGTTCATTCGGCCAGCTTTCAAGGCTATTCGCCTCTGAAGACCGCTTCGGCGCGCCAGGTCGATCAGTACATGGGTCTGAATTTCGCTGCGGCCGTGATGCTGGGGCGGGCCATGAGCCATGCCAAGGTGGCCCGGCCGGGTGCCGGCCTGGTGTTCATCGGTTCGACGGCAGCCTTGATGGGCCTGAAGGGCCGCACGCTTTATGCCGCCTCCAAGGCAGCCCTGGCCTCGGCGACCCAATCCATGGCGCTGGAACTCGCACCCAAAGGCATCCGGGTGAATTTTGTGGCGCCGGCCGTGGTGGAGGGCCGCCGTGCCCGCGAGCAGTTCGCCATGCTTGGTGAGGCCCAGACAGAGGCCCTGCGCGCCCAGCATCCTCTTGGGCTGGGCCGACCAGAAGACGTGGCGGCTGCCGTGGCCTTCCTACTGAGCGAAGACGCTCGATGGATTACCGGCACGGTGTTGCCGGTCGATGGCGGTTTCTCCGCTGGTTGATTCCCGACACGCGCTAACGCGTACATCCCTCCTGCTTTGAGGGCCGGGGGGGTGGCCTCATGGCCTGCGCAATAAAGGGTTTTCCCTTGTTTTGCGGTGCGTGCTCTGCCTCTTTGAGGCATTCCCACGCAAGCACCTTCATCTTTTCCCTCGATGGGGCCCCTGTCAGGCCCTCTGGCAGGCTTTTTGCCTTGTTGGAGACAGGGCGTATGTTTTTCCGACATCTCGTCCTGGCACGGAGGTTGCTAATGTCGAACATCCGTAACCCGGCGGCAACGAATTGCCAGCCACTTGACCGAACCATTTGAGGAGTATGTCGATGTCACAAGCCACGCCAACCATGGCTTCCGCCAGCCCGTACGAACAGGTGTGTTCGGCCGAGCAGGCTTCTGCCTACAGTGCCGCCCAGATCCGCGAAGCCATTGCCTACTGGGTGGGCCGCGACCGGCTGGATATTGCCGATGCCCTGGTGGCTGCTGGCATGGGTCTGTACCCCACCAGTGAAGACATTCTGGCCATCGGTGCGCTGCTGGCTGAAATCAACCAGGACTGGGCGCAGGCTCAGGAGTGTCTGGAACGCCTGATTGAACTGCAGGGCAAGGCCGCCACGGGGGAGAGCTTCTTCCACCTGGTGCGCGTCATGCGTTGCCGCTCAGCTTTTTACGCCGCTTACCGGACCGCTCAGCGTGGCCTGGACAAGCATCCCCAGCATGTGGGCCTGGCCCAGGAATTTGCCGAATTGGCCGAATTGCTGGAATCCATTCCCGTGGAAACCGAGGCCCGGGCTCACACGAACTGACGCCTGCCAGCGGCAAGGCTTTGCCGCGCCAGACTGAATTGGAGAAATCATGACCGTCATCAATACCAACCTGAACTCCCTGGTTGCCCAGAGCGCACTGACGCGGAACAACCGCACGCTGACCCAGACCATGGAGCAGATGTCGACCGGCAAGCGGATCAATTCCGCCAAGGACGACGCCGCAGGCCTGGCGATTAGCAACCGGCAGACCGCGCAGATCCGCGGCCTCGACCAAGCTGTGCGCAATGCCAATGACGCCATCTCCATGATTCAGACGGCTGAGGGCGCCACCAACGAGATCACCAACATGCTGCACCGCATGCGAGAGCTCTCGGTGCAGGCGGCCAATGCCACCTATGTGTCGTCCGACAAGTCGGCCCTTCAGCTGGAGTTCAAGGAACTGCAGGCAGAGGTGGTCCGGATTACCGACATGACCGAGTGGAACGGCACCAAGATTCTGAATGGCGACACCACGGCGGCCGTCTACCAGATTGGCGCCAACGCGAGCCAGACCATCACTGTCACCTTTGGGGATCTTGAAACGCTCGATGGCGTCTCGGGAGCCCTCTCGGCCACCCTCACGGTGACCTCCGCCAACGCCATCTCGCAGGTCGACCTGGCCCTGACGGCCGTGGACACCTTCCGCAGCGGCCTGGGTGCCAAGATCAACCGCCTGACCTACGCCGCGGACAACCTGAACAACATTTCCGTCAACACCTCGGCCTCCCGCAGCCGCATCTTGGATGTGGACTATGCCAAGGCCTCGAGCGAGCTGGCCCGCACGCAGATCATTCAGCAGGCGGCCACGGCGATCTTGGCCCAGGCCAACACCTCGCAGCAGACGGTGATGAAGCTCCTGCAGTGATGCAGGCAGCGCCTTCTCTCGCCTGAACGGCTTCAATTTCTCGCCTGGCCCTGGTTGCCATGCCTGAATCGGCTCCCGCACGCGTGGCCGGGCCCAACTGCTTCCAGTGCCGGCACTTGGCCGTGAGCTGGGATCCGCAGCTGCCCTACACCTGCCGCCTGATGGGCTTCAAGTCCAGGAATTTGCCTGCCATTGAGGTGCTGCGCGCCGATGGCCTGTTTTGCGCCGGTTTCTCGGCCAAAGAAGGTACTTCCGCCCTGTCGGGCCGTGCCGTGCATGCCTCCCCTGCGCCCCATGTGAGCGCCTCCTCATCGGACGCCTTCATTCCCCACCCTGGTCGCCAGGCTCCCGAGTTGGAAGAGCCTGTGCTCGAACGCGCTGACCTGCGGCGCCTGTCGACTTTTCGTCGGCCTGGATGAAATACCCCGTAAAACAATACATTTGGTGTGTTTTATCGACTGAAAAGACACTTTAAAAGTGTTTTTTATCATGGCATAAGCTTTGCTTTCCTTGGTCGAACTGTCGACTTTAAGGCCCATGCCATGAACAACCCCGCCACCACGCAGCAGCTTCTCTGGCTGGATCCCTTCCGCGCGTTGAACGATGCGGAGCGGGCCCAGCTGGCCGCAGCCGGCTTGGCGGTTCATCCAGTGGCCACGCTGGAGGAACTGCAAGCGCGCCTGCCGCAGGCCGACCTGCTCGCCTTGCGCCTGGAAGGCAGCCCCCAACTCTTGAGCGATGTGCTGGCCCTGCAAGAGGGTCCGTCGCGCCCCATTCTTTGCCGGGTGGAACGCCGCGAGCTTGAATTGGCCGTGGCGGCCATGCGCCTGGGTGCCCAGCATGTGCTGGCCGCCGACGATTTTTCTGCCCAGGCTTGGCAAGCCGCCAGCCAGCGCCCGGCCCCGGCCGCACCTGCACCGGTGAGCGCACCGCGCGCGCCGCGCACCGTGGTGTACGTCGACCCGGCCAGCCGCCACCTGTTGGCTCTGGCCCAGCGCGTGGCCCGTGCGCCCGTGAGTGTGCTCATTGAAGGCCCCACCGGCGCCGGCAAGGAAGTGCTGGCCCGCGTCCTGCACGAATCTTCTGCGCGTGCTCAGGGGCCTTTTGTGGCCCTCAATTGCGCGGCGCTGCCGGACCACCTGATCGAAGACATGCTCTTTGGCCATGAGAAGGGCGCCTTTACGGGCGCCATCAAAGAGCACCGCGGCATGTTTGAGCAGGCCCAGGGCGGCACGCTCTTCCTCGACGAGATTGCCGAGATGCCCCTGCACCTGCAGGCCAAGCTGCTGCGCGTGCTGCAGGAGCGCCAGCTCATGCGCCTGGGCGGCGAGCGCCCGCTCGATCTGGACGTGCGCGTGGTCGCCGCCACCAACCGCGACCTGCGCGCCAGCACCCAGCGTCGTGAATTCCGTGAAGACCTGTATTTCCGCCTGTCTACCTTCAAGATGCGGGTGCCGCCACTGCGCGAGCGCCCGGGCGACATCCTGCCCCTGGTGCTGCGCTTGCTCATGCGCCATGCTGTTGGCGGCCAGGTGCTGTCCGTCAGTGCCGAGGCGCAGGCCCGCCTGAAGAGCCATGCCTGGCCGGGCAATGTGCGTGAGCTGGAGAACGTGGTCATGCGCGCCCTGGTGCTCTGTTCGGGTGATGTGATCACGCCCGAGCACCTGATGTTCGATGAGCCCCTGCCTGGCCTGGCCACAGAGGCTGCGCCCCAGCCGGTACAGGCCCAGCCCATGCTGGCTGAGCCTGTTGCACTGAACCAGCTTTATCAGCCCAGCCAGCCCGCCCAGGCTGAATGGGCCGAGGCCGCCACACCAGCTGCCGCACCACACGCCATCGAGGAGCCAGCGAGCTTGCAGCTGGCTGTGCAGATGAGCGAGCAGCAGCTGATCATGGCTGCCATCCAGAGCACCTACAGCCGCATGGATGCGGCTCGCAAGTTGGGTATCAGCCCACGCACCCTGCGCTACAAGCTCGCCAAACTCAAGGGCGGCGGCGTCGCCGTGGGCGCTTGATCTTTGCTGACGCACCGAGAACCTGACCATGATCGACAAAGTCACCTCCAACACCAACATCCAGTCCATGCTGGCCACGCTGCGCGCCCACCAGACGCAAGCCGCCGGCGGCGCGTCTGCCCTGGAGAGCCAGGGCGTCGACAAGCCAGGCTTTGGCGATGCCGTGAAGTCCTTGCTGAACCAGGTCAATGACGCGCAGATGAACTCGCGCAAGATGGTCGAGGCCTACGAGCGCGGTGAAGACGTGCCCCTCACCGACGTGGTACTGGCCACGCAAAAGTCGTCCCTGAGCTTTGAAGCCACCTTGCAGGTGCGCAACAAGGTGCTCAAGGCCTATGAAGACATTCTCAACATGCCGGTGTGAGCGCCGCTGAGCCCTGAAAGCGACTGACCAACATGGCCACCACTGCTACTGCCCCCCTGCCGGGCATGACCGCCTCCGCTGCCGCCACCGGCGGCCCCCTGGCCACCACGGGCGCCAATGCGCCCGCAGCGCAGCCTTCGGGCGGCATGCTCACCACCCTGGTATCGCCCACCGGCCCCTTTGGGCCGCTGCGCCAGCTGCTGGACCAGCCTGCCGTCAAGAAGGCCTTGCCCTTCATGATCGTGGCCGTGGCCATGCTGCTGTTTGCCGCGGTCTACAACGCCATCAACGCACCCACGTACCGCACCATCTCGGCCGGCATGAGCGAATCTGACACCCAGGCCGCCATGGAGGCGCTCAAGGGCGCGGAGTTCAAGCCGCAGCTCGACCCGGGCAACGGCCAGGTCACGGTGCCGACCAACCGCTACCACGAGGCCCGTATCTTCCTGGCCTCCAAAGGCATCCCGAAGCAGGCGCCCGTGGGCCTGGACACGCTCAAGGAGCAGTCGTCCATGACCACCAGCCAGTTCATGGAGCAGGTGCGCTACGTGGCCGCCATGGAGCAAGAGCTGGCGCGCAGCGGGATGCATATTCAGGCTATCCAGGCCGCCCGCGTACACCTGGCCATGCCCAAGCAGTCGGCCTTTGTGCGCGACCGCACGCCGCCCAAGGCCTCGGTGGTGGTCACGCCGCATCCGGGGCGCATGCTCTCGCCCACGCAGGTGCAGGCCATCGTCAACCTGGTGGCCTCGAGCGTGCCCATGCTGACCCCTGAAAACGTGTCGGTGGTCGACAACAACGGCCGTCTGGTCACCGAGTCGGCCGCTGAATCCGCCCTGGGCCTGACCGGCGCGCAGCAGCAGCACAAGCAGAAGATGGAAGAGACGCTGCGCCAGCGCGTTAACGAAATCCTCATGCCCATTGCCGGCGAGAACAATGTGCGCTCGCAGGTGAACCTGAGCCTGGACTTCAGCACGTCTGAGACCACCACGGAAAACTTTGACAACCGCGACAAGGGCCCCAAGACCCGCTCGGAGGTGCTGAGCGAAGAGCGCAACGCCACCCGCGAGGCCGCCGGTGTGCCTGGCGCGCTGTCCAACACGCCGCCGACAGCCCCCAGTGCCAACGCCAACGGCCCGGCCGGTGCCAATGACGTGAAGTCGCAGCGCACCACGCGCAACTACGAAATGGACCGCTCGGTGCGCCACATCAAGAGCGCCACCGGTACCGTGGAGCGCCTGACTGTGGCCGTGGTGATCAACGAGCGTGCGCCCACCGTGGGCCCCAAGAACGACAAGGGCGAGGCGCCCCCGCCGGAACCCAATCCCTACAAGCCCGAGGAACTCGATCGCCTGCAGAACCTGGTGCGCAGCGTGGTCGGCTACGACGAGGCCCGTGGTGACGTGGTCACGGTGGTGGCCGCCAAGTTCGAGCCGGAAAGCGTGTTCGACATGAGCGTGCCTTGGTACAAGGATGAGGCCATCCTCAGCCACATCAAGACCGGTATGCTGGGCCTGGTGTTCGTGGCATTCCTGATGCTGGTGGTGCGCCCGGCCGTGATGCACATGCTCCATGGCGACGAGAAGGCCAAGGAAGCCGCTGCGCTGGCCCTGGCCCAGGGCGACAAGCCTCTGCCCGATGGCGAACTCACGCCGGAGGAGCTCAATGCCATCCAGCTGGGCGAGGGCGAAACCCTGGAGCAGCTCAAGGCCAAGCTCAAGCCGAAGAAATCGACCATCTCCCTGGAGATGTTGGACACTGCCAACTCCTATGACGACAAGGTGGCCCTGGTGCGCATGATCGTGGCCGAAGACTCGGCACGGGTGGCCAGCGTGCTCAAGAACATGATCAAGTCCGGCTGAGGCCGTACCGCTGACTCAAACCTCACGACGGAGCTTGCGATGGCAGACGAAAAAGATGCAAAAGCCCTGGAGATGGCGGCCAATCTCGAACGCGAGATGGCCGAGCTCACGGGCACCCAGCGGGCGGCCGTGTTGATGCTGCTTTTGGGTGAGCAGCAGGCCGCGGAGATCATCCGCTACCTGAACCCCAAAGAAGTGCAGTCCCTGGGGGCTGCCATGGTGTCGGTGGCTGACCTCTCGCAGGAGGCGGTGAACGCCACCCTGGACGATTTTGTGGCCACCATTAAAAAGCAGACCAGCCTGGGCCTGGGCACCACCGACTACGTGGAGAAGGTGCTCAAGCGCGCCTTGGGCGATGACAAGGCCGCCTCGGTGATCAACCGAATCATGCCGGGGCAGGGCAGCAAGGGGCTGGACATCCTGGCCTGGATGGACGCCCGCTCGATTGCCGAGATGATCCGGGGCGAGCATCCGCAGGTCACCGCCATCATCTTGTCGGTGCTGGAAAACCAGGTGGCGGCCGACGTGCTGAACTACCTGCCCATGGATTCCCGCGCCGAGATCATCCAGCGCGTGGCCAATCTTGATGTGGTGCAGCCCTCCGCCATGGAGGAGCTGGAAGCCATCATGAAGAAGCAGTTCTCCAACAACTCTTCGGCCAAGTCCTCGAGTTTTGGTGGCGTCAAGGCTGCGGCCAAGATCATGAACTTCACCAAGACCGAGCTGGAAGCTTCGGTCATGATGGGCTTGACCGAGCTGGACCCCGATCTGATGCAGAAGATCCAGGACAACATGTTCACCTTCGAGAATCTGACCGGGGTGGACAACCGCGGTATCCAGGTGCTCATGCGCAATGTCGAACCCGATCAGCTGATGATCGCGCTCAAGGGCGCCAGCGATGGGGTCAAGGACAAGTTCTTCGGCAACATGTCCGAACGTGCGCGCGGCATGTTCAAGGACGATATGGAAGCCAAGGGCCCGCTGCGCATTGCCGACGTGGAAGAAGCGCAGAAGAAGATCATGCGCATTGCGCGCAAGCTCTCGGACGCGGGCGATCTGGTGCTGGGCGGAGGCGAGGACTTTGTCTGATCCACGCAGCGCCCGCAGCGAAGCCGAGCGCACGGCCCGGGTCTGGGCGAGTGTCGACTTCCTGCACCCTGATGGGCCGGGCGAGAGTTTTCGCCTGGTTCAATGGAGCGAGCGCAGCCTCAAGAACTTTGAAGCCGCCCCGCCCCCGCCCTTGGTGCAGACGGCGCCTCCCGAGGAGGACCCCTGGTCCGACGAGGTCTGGGACGAACCCGCCGAGATGGCCCTGGAGGCCTTGCCTGCACTTGAAGACAGCCCAGCGAGCAGCGAAGGCGGCGTAAGCCAGGAGGCCCTGGAAGAGGCGCGCCTGGAAGCCTATGCCAAGGGCCAGGAACACGGCCGGCTGGAGGCGCAGCAGGAACTTTTGCAGGCCGGCGACGAGGGCCAGCGGCAGTTGCGCGAGCGCATCGCCTCGCTGGAAGAGCAAGTCGCCGCCCTGGGCCAGAGCCCTGAGCGCCTTCACGAACCCCTCAAGCGCCTGGCTCTGCACCTGGCTGAACAGCTGGTGCTGGGTGAGCTCAGCCAGTCGCCGCAGGCCATCGAACGCCTGGTGCAGCGCTGCGTAGAGGAATTGGGCAGCCGACAGGCCCGTGTGCAAGTGGAACTTCACCCGGATGACCTGGCCCTGCTGCAGCCCTGGCTGGAACGCCCGGCGGCCGAGAGCAGCGCCGAAGGCGAGGCCAGCCCTGCCGAGCCGGCCAAGCCCTGGCAGCTGGTGCCCAACGAACAACTCAAGCCCGGCAGCGTGCGCGCCAGCGCCGACGATGCCGTGGTGAGCGACCTGATTGAACACCGCCTGGATGCGCTGGCGCGCCAGCTGCTGCTGGACCCCCAACGCTCGGCACGGCAATCGGCCTTCCAGCCTGACCGGCTGGCTGCGCGGCGTTCGCAAGCCAACACGGTGCTCGATGCCCAGCCGCGCATGGCCGAGGCCGCGCGCAGCAACCGCTTTGCCCCGGTGGTGGAGGCCGAAGCCGTGCTTGCCCCCGAGCCTGCTCAAGCGGTGGATAACCCCCCGGCTGCTGAAAGCGTGCCGGCCGATGACGCCCCATCCCCGCCGCAGGAGCCCGCCCCATGAGCGACTTTGCCTTGGAGGTTGAGCGCACGCTGGCCAGCGTGCGCGCGCCCGAGCCGCAGCGCTGCGGCACCCTGGTGCGCCTGGTGGGCCTGCGCCTGGAGGCGCGCGGCATCATGGCGCCGATTGGCACCTGCTGCGAAATCCTGGCCGAGGACGGCCAGGTCGTGGAGGCCGAGGTGGTCGGCTTTCAGGACAAGACTCTTTTTTTGATGCCCTTCACCGAGCCGGCCGGCATTGGCCCCGGCTCGTCGGTGCGCATCATGCCCGACAGTGGCTCCGTGGGCCTGGGCCCGCAGCTGCTGGGCCGGATCATTGACGGCCGCGGCCATGCCATCGACGGCAAGCCTGCGCCGCAGTGCCCCACGCAGCTGTCCCTGCGGGGCCTGCCCATCAACCCCATGGAGCGCGGCCCCATCAACAAGGTGCTGGACGTGGGCGTCAAGGCCATCAACGGCCTGCTCACAATCGGCCGCGGCCAGCGCATCGGCCTGGTGGCTGGCTCCGGCGTGGGCAAGAGCGTGCTCTTGGGCATGCTCACCCGATTCACAGAGGCCGACGTGGTGGTGATTGGCCTGGTCGGCGAGCGGGGCCGCGAGGTGCAGGCCTTCATCAACGAAACCCTGGGCGAGGAGGGGCTGGCCAAGTCGGTGGTGATTGCCGCGCCCGCCAACGTGTCCCCCGTGCTGCGCCTCAAAGCCGCGCAGATGACGCACCTGGTGGCCGAGTACTTCCGCGACCAGGGCAAAGACGTGCTGATGCTGGTAGACAGCCTCACCCGCGTGGCCCATGCCCAGCGGGAGATCGGCCTGGCCGTGGGCGAGCCGCCCACCGCCAAGGGCTACCCGCCTTCCGTGTTCGCGCTGCTGCCCAACCTGATTGAGCGCGCCGGCACTGGCCGCCACGGCCACGGCTCCATTACCGCCATCTACACCGTGCTGGCCGAAGGGGATGATGCCAACGACCCCATCGTGGACATTGCCCGTGCGTCGCTGGACGGGCAGGTGATGCTCTCGCGCAAGCTGGCCGATGCCGCGCATTACCCGGCCATCGACCTCAATGGCTCGATCTCGCGGCTGATGCAGAGCCTGCTCAGCCCGGACGACTTGAAGACCGCCAACCGCTTCAGGCGGCTGTGGTCGCTCTACCAGCAGAACTCGGACCTGATCCAGGTGGGCGCTTACGAAAGCGGCACCAACCCAGAGCTGGACGAGGCCATCCGCCTGCGCCAAGCCCTGGAGGCCTTTTTGCGCCAGGACATGCACCTGGGGCAGTCGGTCGCCCAGACCCGTGAGGATCTGCGGCAGCTGCTGCATGCGAACTAAACCAACTGAATCTTTCAGGGAGCGAGCCCGGTCATGAGCCAAGCCAGAGCCTGTTGGTCCGTCCTTCTGAACAAGGCCCAGGACGAGCTGAGCCGCATCCAGGGCGAGCTGCAGCAGCTTCGTCTGCGCGGGCAGAGCCTGCAGGAGAGCCGGACTCGGCTGATGCGCCTGTACGCCGATTACCAGCAACCTGCCGAGGCCGGCAGCACCAGCGCCGGCATGCACGAGACCATGAACCGACGGCAGTTCGCCGCCCAGCTGCTGACCCTGCTGCAGCGCGTGGAGCAGGACATCGCCCAGCTCGATCGCGTGCTTGCCGGTGTGCGCCTGCGCTTGGTCGAGGCCGAGAAGGAGCGCATGAAGATGCAGGCGCTGGTGGACCAAGACCTGGCGCTGGCCCGCAAGAACGCCGCGCAGCGCGAGCAGCGCCAGATGGACGACCTGGGCGTGCTGCAGTTCAACCTGGGGAGCAGCGCCTGAGCCTGTCCCACGCCAAAAGTTAATATTTATAAACATTGAGAGCCTTCGCTCTGCACGGACTCCACCATGAAAAGACTCATTCTTGAAATCCTCCTCGTCCTGGGCCTGGGTGGCGCGGGTGCCTTTGGCTACATGGCCCACAAGAAGGGGGCCGAGAGCGGTGCCCAACTGGCCGAGTTGACCGAGAAGGCCGAGGCGGCCGAGAAGAAGGTGGAGGAGACCTCCGAAGAACTCGAAAAGCTCCAGAAGGATGCGCCGCCCCTGCAAGCCAAGGCCTTGCAGCTGGAGGCGCTGCGCGAGGCCCTGGTCAATGGTGAGACCCTGCGCGACCTGGAGGCTGCCTACAAGAAGGAGAAGACACTCTCGCCCGAGCGCCATGCCGGCCTGGGTGCGCTGCGGCTCCTCACCAAGGGCGGCGACGATCCGGCCACGATCGAGGCCTTCAAGAAGGCCCTGGATGCGGCCGACTGGGGCAGCCGCCGCAACCTGATCTGCGCCTCGCAGAAGGCCCTGGCCTCGGCGGGCCAGGACGTCAAGGTGCTCTCCGAGTGCCTGCCCCAGGGCGTGAGCAAGATGCCCGAGGCCGAGCCCAAGGACAAGTCCGCGGACAAGGCGGGCCAAGGCGACAAGGGCAAGGATGGCAAGAAGCACACCCACTGGGGCTACGAGGGCGAGATGGGCCCTGATAACTGGGGCAAGGAATTCGCCATGTGCGGCCGCGGTCGCTCGCAGTCGCCGGTGGACATCCGCGGCCCCTTTGAGAAGACCAAGTCGGTGGTGACGGCGGCCTACCAGAATGGACCGCTGCGCATCATCAACAACGGCCACACCATCCAGGTGAATGTGGCCGAGGGCAGCAAGCTGCGCATCGACAGCATGCCTTACGACCTCCTGCAGTTCCATTTCCACCGCCCCAGTGAAGAAACCGTGGACGGCAAACCTTCGGCCATGGTGGCGCACTTCGTGCACAAGAACAAGGAAGGCAAGCTGGCCGTGCTGGCCGTGCTGTTCAGGGAGGGCAATGAGAACCCCGGCCTCAAGCAGCTGTGGGAGCATGCGCCCAAGAAAGAGGGCCCCGAGGTGGCTGTGGAGGGCGTGAACTTCAACCCGGCCAACCTGCTGCCGCGCGAGTTGGAGTTCTGGAGCTACGATGGCTCGCTGACCACGCCGCCGTGCACCGAGGGCGTGAAGTTCTTCATCTTGAAGACCCCGGTCAACATTGCCCGCGAGCAGGTGGAACAGTTCCCCTTCAAACGCAACGCACGCCCAGTGCAGCCGCTCAACGGCCGCCAGATTTCGGCCAGCTGAGCACTCTCGCCGGCGCGGCCGGCCAGCGGGCTTATCCTTGCAGGGCAAAGGAGGATTCCCATGGCCTGGCCCGTGCTGGTGTTTGACATCGAAACCATTCCCGACCTGGCCGGCCTGCGCGCTGCCGGCCTGGCCGAGGGCCAGACTGACGCCCAGGCCTACGCTGCCTGGCAGGCCCAGCGCGCCGAGGAGGGCAAGAGCGATTTCGTGCCCTTGTACCTGCAGCGGGTGCTGGTGATCAGCTGCGTGTTCCGCAACGCCGAAGGCCTGCACGTGCACTCTTTCGTCGATCGCGAACTGGAGGGCCAGAGTCAGGAAGGGCGCGTCATTCAGACCTTTTTCAATACCGTGGAAAAGCACGTGCCCCAGCTGGTGAGCTGGAATGGCGGCGGCTTTGATCTGCCGGTACTGCATTACCGGGGCCTCAAGCACGGCGTGGTGGCCAGCAAGTACTGGGACATGGGGGAGGGCGGCGACCACGACAGCCGTGAGTTCAAGTGGAACAACTACATCGGCCGCTACCACATGCGCCACCTGGACCTGATGGACCTGCTGGCCATGTACCAGCCCAAGAACAACGCCCCGCTCGATGCCATGGCCAAGCTCTGCGGCTATCCCGGCAAGCTCGGCATGGACGGCTCTCGGGTGTTCCAGGCTTACCAGGACGGGCAGCTCGAGGACATCCGCCGCTACTGCGAAACCGACGTGATGAACACCTACCTGATGTACTGCCGCTTCCAGAAGATGCGTGCAGGCCTCACGGAGGCCGAATACGCGCAGGAAATCGACTTCGTCAAAAGCACCCTGGCCGAGCTGGCCCACACGCAAGCCCATTGGCAGGAGTACCTGGCGGCCTGGGCCTGAGACAATGGGGGCATGACTGTTCAGACCTCCCAGCCGGCGGACGTGCCGGCTGACGTTTTTTCTCCTCGCCCCAACGCCCTGCAGCCCACGCTCGCCCCCCAGAGCGACGTGTTTCATGTCGAATCACTGGACATGGAGGCGCAGGGTATTGCCCACCGCGCTGATGGCAAGGTGGTGTTCATTGAAGGTGCCTTGCCCTTCGAGCGGGTGACGGCCAATATCAACCGCAAGAAAAGCAGCTTTGAAAAAGCCACGGTGCTGGAGGTGCTGCACGAGTCCTCCCAGCGCGTGCGCCCGGCCTGCCCGCATTTCGGACTGCACCAGGGCGCCTGCGGTGGCTGCAAGATGCAGCACCTCGATGCCAGCGCGCAGGTGGCCGTCAAGCAGCGCGTGCTGGAAGACAACTTCGTGCACCTGGGCAAGCTCCAGTCCGAGCGGATGCTGCGGCCCATCGAGGGGCCGGCCTGGCATTACCGCTTCAGGGCGCGTCTGTCGGTGCGCTACGTCCGCAAGAAAGACACCGTGCTGGTGGGATTTCACGAGCGCAAGAGCCAGTACGTGGCCGATATCCGCGAATGCCATGTGCTGCCCCGGCATGTGAGCGACATGCTGATGCCGCTGCGCGAACTGGTCGGCAGCATGGAGGCGCGCGAAACCTGCCCGCAAATTGAGCTGGCCTGTGGCCAGGTGGGCCAGGAGCTCATCACCGCCCTGGTGCTGCGGCATCTGGAGCCGCTGAGCAAGGCCGACCAGGACCGGCTGCGCGCCTTTGCCACCGCGCACCCCGGCGTGCAGTGGTGGCTGCAGCCCAAGGGCCCGGACACCGTGCACCTGCTCGATGCGGGCGGACCGGCCCTGGCTTATGGGCTGCCGGAGTTCGGCATCGTCATGCCCTTCAAGCCCACAGACTTCACGCAGGTCAACCCCTACATCAACCAGGTGCTGGTAGAACGCGCCTTGCGGCTCTTGGACGTGCAGCGCGAGGAGCGCGTCATTGACTGGTTTTGCGGGCTGGGCAATTTCACGCTGCCCCTGGCCACGCAGGCGCGCGAGGTGCTGGGCATCGAGGGCAGCGAGCCGCTGGTGGCCCGTTCACGCGACAACCTGGCCTTCAACGAGGCCCGGCGCGCGCAGGCCGGCCAACCGCCTCTGGCCCCCACGCGCTTTGCCGCGCGCAACCTTTTTGAGATGACGCCCGAGCTGCTGGCCGCCGATGGCCCGGCCGACAAGTGGCTGGTGGACCCGCCGCGCGAAGGCGCTTACGAGCTCTTCAAGGCGCTGGTGGCCCTGCATCCGCAGGGTGCGAACCGCGCCCGGGTGAACAAGGATGGCCAGAAGACCGAGGAGTTCTTCATTCCGCCGGTGACGCCACCTGCCGGCTGGAGCGCGCCGCGCCGCATTGTGTATGTGAGCTGCAACCCGGCGACCCTGGCGCGCGACGCGGGTCTCTTGGTCAATGAGGCGGGCTATCACTGTGTGGCCTCCGGGGTGGTGAACATGTTCCCGCACACGGCGCACGTGGAAAGCATGGCGGTGTTCGAGCGGCCCTGAGCGGGCATAGGGCTGCATGGGATGGCATCGGCCTTAGGGACAAACCCGTGGCCGGGGCTTGGGAGTCAACTGCGAGACTGGTACGGTATGGGCCTGCGCCTATCGTGCAAAAAACCTTCTTTTATCTATGACCGAGCGACTCAAACAACTGGCCTACGAAGAACTCGCTGCGGGCGTGCGCCCGTTGGCCGACGACATCCTCAAGGTGTCCAGCGCCGCTCTGGGCGGCCCCTACAACGCCCTTCTGCGCAGCCCCGACATGGCGCGCCGCTGCTTCGACCTGCTGGACTACCTGCGCTTTCAAACCTCGGTGGACAAGCGCCTGAACGAGTTCGCCATCTTGATCCAGGCGCGCATCTCTAACGCCCAGTACGAATGGTGGGCGCACGAGCCCATCGCCCGTCGTGCCGGCCTCTCCGACGAGGTGATGGCCCAGCTGCGCCGCTGCGAGCGCCCGGCTGCCATGCAGGCCGATGAGGCCCTGGTCTACGACTTTTGCGTGCAGCTGAGCCTGAACCACCGCGTGCCCGATGCCTTGTGGCACAAAGCGGTGGCCGAGATGGGCGAGCAGCGCGTGATTGACCTGACCGTGCTCTCCGGCACCTATGTGATGGTGTCCATGCTGCTCAATGCCACCCAGGTGGGCATTCCACAGGGCGGTCAGCTGCCGCTGGAGGTGCTCGATCCGCTGGAGATCCGCCGGCGCCTGCTGGCCTAGCCACATCAGGCTGCCCCCCACTTCTAGGAGATCACGATGGCCATGACCTTGCCCCGAATCCTGCGCCCGCTGATGGCAAGCGCAGCCGCTGTGCTGGCTTTTTCTGCCGGTGCGCAGGACTTTCCAAACCGGCCCCTGACCATGGTCATGCCCTATGCGCCGGGCGGTCCAGGTGACGTCATCACCCGGGTGTTTGCCGGGGCTTTTCAGCGCATCTTGGGCCAGCAGGTGGTGGTGGAGAACCCGGCCGGGGCCTCGGGCACCGTGGGTTCGGGCCGGGTGGCGCGGGCCAAGCCCGATGGCTACACCCTCTTGATGATTCACGTGAGCCACGCCACCAATGTGGCCATGTTCAAGAACCTGCCCTACGACCCGGTCGCCGATTTCGAGCCCATCGGCTCGGCCACCAGCGGGCCTATGCTGATTGCGGCGCGCACTGGCTTTCCGGCCAAAGATTTGCCCGAGTTCATCAGCTACCTGCGGGCCAACGCGCCCAAGATCAGCCTGGCCCATGCGGGCGTGGGCTCGGCCTCGCACCTGTGCGGCCTGATGATGCAGAGCGTCTTGGGCGTCAAGCTCAATGAGATTCCCTACAAGGGCACAGGCCCGGCCCTCAACGACCTGATGGGCGGCCAGGTGGATCTGCTCTGCGATCAGACCTCCGGCACCGTGCCCTCGATCAAGGGCGGCAAGATCAAGGCCTACGCCGCCGCTGGCCGCAGCCGCTTGCCGCAGCTGCCCGAGCTGCCGGCCATCTCTGAGGCCGGTGTGCAGGGCTTTGACATCAACATCTCTTTTGGCCTGTATGCCCCCAAGGGCACACCCAAGCCGGTGATCGACACCCTGACCGCCACCCTGCAAAAAGCGGTGACCGACCCCGAGGTGCGCCAGCGCCTGGAGGGCATGGGCGTGTCGGCCGTGTCCACTGAGCGCGCCCGTCCGGAGGCCTTGCGCGCCCACCTGCGCCAAGAGATCGAGGTGCTGGGCGGTCTGCTGCTGAGGGCGGGAGTCAAGCCCGATTGACGCCATCTGAAACGAGGGAGGGCAGCTGGGTTCCCCTGGGCGTCACCCTGGGCATCCAGGCCATGGTGGCCATGGCCTTGCTGACCCTGCCGGTCATGGCGCCCCAGGTGGCGCGCAGCCTGCAGGTGGCGCCCTCCATGGTGGGGGCCTATGTGTCCATGAGCTACCTGGGCGCCATGGCCGCCAGTCTGCTGGGGGGCAGCGCCAGCCGGCGCTGGGGCGCCATCCGGGTCAGCCAGGCCGGGCTCGTGCTGTGCGCCCTGGGCCTGCTGCTGTGCGCCGTGCCCTGGCTGCCGGCCATGGCCCTGGGGGCCGTGCTGATTGGGCTGGGCTACGGGCCCATCACACCGGCCAGCTCGCATGTGCTGGCCCGCACCACGCCGGCCCACCGGCTCTCGCTGGTGTTCTCTCTCAAGCAAACAGGGGTGCCCGTGGGCAGCATGCTGGCCGGTGCCCTGGTGCCTTCGCTCATGCTGGCCCTGGACTGGCAACACAGTCTGGTGCTGGTCGCCCTGGCCTGCGTGGTCTGCGCCGTGGTGAGCCAGCCGCTGCGCGCCGGTCTGGACGACGACCGCACGGGCGTGGCCACGCCGGGGGTGACCGGGCCGCTCGCTTCACTGCGCTTGGTGCTCTCGCATCCGGCGCTCTCGACCCTGGCCGCGTGCTCCTTTTTGTTCTCGATGGTGCAGATGTCGCTCACCACCTACTTGGTGACCTTTCTGCATCAGGACCTGGGTTACGGCCTGGTGGGCGCTGGCCTGGTGCTGGCCTTTGTCCAGATGGGCGGTGTGGGCGGACGCATTGCCTGGGGCTTCCTGGCCGACCGCTGGCTGGGGGCGCTGCCCATGCTCATGGCCCTGGCCGCGGTGATGGCCGCCAGTGCCCTGGGCACCACGGCGCTGGGGTCGGACAGCCCGCGCTGGGTGGTGGTCGCGCTGCTCGTGGTGTTCGGTGCTTCAGCCATCGGCTGGAACGGCGTGTACCTGGCCGAGGTGGCCCGCCGTGCACCGCCCGGTCAGGCGGGCGTGGCCACGGGCGGCACGCTCGCCTGCACTTTCCTGGGTGTGGTGCTCGGGCCGCTGATCTTTGGCCTGCTGTCTGAGGCCTTTGGGGCCTACCGGGGCGGCTTTGCTGTGTTGGCCGGTGTGGCGCTCACCAGTGGTGTGCTGCTGTGGCGGGCGTGGCGGCAGGCACCGGTGAACGCGCAGGCATGAAAAAGGGGCCCGAAGGCCCCTGGTGACTCAGCGTGTAAACGACGCGCAGATCAGTCGCGGTCGCCGCCAAAGATGCCCAGCAGCGACAGCAGGCTCTGGAACACATTGAACAGGCTCAGGTAGATGCCCAGTGTGGCGCTGATGTAGTTGGTCTCGCCGCCATCGATGATGCGCTTGAGGTCATAGAGGATGAAGGCCGAGAAGATGCCCACGGCCAGCATGCTGATGACCACCATGCCGGTGGAGGAAGCCACGAAGACATTGATGATGGCACCCACCATCAGCAACAGGGCGCCGACGGTCAGCCACTTGCCGAGGGACGACAGGTCGCGCTTGATGACGCCCGAGAGGCCGGCCATCAGGGCGAAGATGGCAGCGGTGCCGCCGAAGGCGGTCATCACGAGGTCGGTGCCGTTCTTGAAGCCCAGCACCACCGCAAGCATGCGCGAGAGCATCAGGCCCATGAAGAAGGTAAAGCCCAGCAGCACCGGCACGCCAGCCGCAGAGTTCTTGGTTTTCTCGATGGCAAACACAAAAGCGAAAGCGCCACCCAGGAACACCACCAGGCCCAGTGCGCCGGAGAGGGCGGCTGTGATGCCGGTGGCCACGCCCAGCCAGGCGCCCAGCACCGTGGGCACCATGGTCAGCGCCAGCAGGGCATAGGTGTTGCGCAGCACGCGGTTGCGCTCTGCGGCCGAGGGCAGGGCATAACCGTAGGGGTTAGCTTGATAGGACTCGTTCATGAGGTATCTCCTTGAGATGCTGGCCAGGGAAGCGGGGCGTCCTGCAAGCGGGGCGTCCGGTCTGACCACTCATGATTTTAGGGAGCGGGCCGGTAAATCAAGCCCTTCGACCTATTTTTTGTGAGGGTACTGGGCGCCAGCCTTGGCTGGGGGGCGGCAGCGCTGAGAGGTCGAGGGCTAAACTCATCGGCTTTCTTCCTCACCAAGCACCTCGCCCATGAAAACCCGATCCAGCCTGGAACTGGCCGATGTCAAGAAGATCGCCGCAGCCGCCGAAGCAGAAGCCCTGAACAACAACTGGGCTGTGACCATTGCCATCGTCGACGAGGGCGGCCATTTGCTGCATCTGCAGCGCCTCGATGGTGCGCCACCCGTGTCCTCGCACATGGCGCCGGCCAAGGCCAACACGGCGGCGATGGGCCGCCGCGAGACCAAGATCTACGAGGACGTGATCAATGGCGGCCGCACCTCCTTCCTGAGCGCGCCGGTGCTGGAAGGCATGCTCGAGGGCGGCGTGCCCATCATGAAAGACGGTTTCTGCCTGGGCGCCGTGGGCGTGAGCGGTGTGAAGTCTCCTCAGGATGCGCAGATCGCCAAGGCCGGGATTGCCGCCATCGGCCTCTGAGGCTTGGCAGCGCCATCAAAAAAGCCGACCCGGGGGTCGGCTTTTTCTTGTCTGCAGCACACCGGTTTACTTGCGGGCAGGCTCCGTGATGAAGGCGATCTTGCCCAGCCCCGCCAGTTGGGCCGCCGCCATGGCCTGGGCCACGCGTTCGTAGCGTGCATTGCGGTCGCCGCGGATGTGCAGGTCGGGTTGGGGGTTTTGCGCTGCCCCTGCCCTGAAACGCTCGGCCAGGGCCGCGTCGTCCAGCGCCTGCGCGTTGAGGAAGTACTGTCCCTTGTCATCGATGGACAGCAGCAGCACCTCGGCCTGGATGGCTTGGGGCGCCAGGGGGGTGTTGCTGGCGCGCGGCAGGTCGACATTGACCGCGTGCTTCATCACGGGGATGGTGACCATGAAGATGATCAGCAGCACCAGCATGACGTCCACCAGGGGCGTCATGTTGATCTCGTTCATCACCTCGTCGGTGTCGTCCTGGGTTCCGAAAGCCATGGCGTCAGACCTGTTTGAAGGGGCTGACCTTGGCACCGCCCACACGGGCGCCGGTCATCAGGTAGGCATGCAGGTCGTGGGCGAAGCGGCCGAGTTTGTGCAAGATGCCCTTGTTGCCACGCACCAGCGCGTTGTAGCCCAGCACCGCCGGGATGGCCACGGCCAGGCCGAAGGCCGTCATGATGAGCGCCTCGCCCACCGGGCCGGCCACTTTGTCGATGGAGGCCTGGCCCGTGGTGCCGATGGCCACCAGCGCGTGGTAAATGCCCCAGACGGTGCCGAACAAGCCCACGAAGGGGGCGGTGGAGCCCACCGAGGCCAGCACCGCCAGGCCCGATTGCAGGCGGGCCGTGAAGTCGTCGACCACCTGGCGCAGGTTGCGCGTGACCCACTCGTTGCGGTCGAGCGCATCCTGCAATTGGGCTTCGGTGTTGTGGTGGTGGGTCGAGGCCTGCACGCCTTCCTCGACCATCTGCCTGAACGGGTTGCCAGGGTCTGAGCCCAGGCTGGCCAGGCCACTGTCGAGGTCCTTGCTGAGCCAGAAGTCCTGGGCCTGGGCGGCCAGTTTTTTGTAGCGCAGCACGTCCAGGGTTTTGAGCACGATGATGGTCCAGGACGCCAGCGACATGAGCAAGAGAAGGATGGCGACGGCACGGGTGACAAAGTCACCCTGGGCCCAGACGCTGGCAATGCCGAATTCCGAATTCATGAATGTTTTCTCCAGGGGTAAGCGTTGTTCGGGTGGGCTTCAGTTGGGCAGGTCCCAGACGATGGGCACCTCCACGGCCATCAGTTCAGGCACGCCGCCGCGCTTGCCAGGCACGTAGCGCCAGCCCATGACGGCATCGTAGGAGGCCTGGTCCAGGCGGCGATAGCCGCTGGAGCGGATGAGTTCCGCCTTTTGGGGCACGCCGTCGGGCCCGATCCAGACCCGGTGCACCGTGCGACCCGACTCGCCCATGCGCAGCGACACGGCGGGATAGCTGGGTGTGGGATTCCGCAAGTAGTCTGCCTTGCTCGACGGTGGCTGCACCGCCTGCGATGCCGACGGGCTGGGCGCCGGGCTCGGGGGGCTGGGCGCGGCCGCTGGGCTGGGCGCCGCAGTCGGGGCGCTGCTGGGCGCAGCTGCCGCCCTGGGGCTGGCTGGAGCGGCCGCCGCGGATGGAGGCGCAGGCCCCAGTGACGATGAGGCCGCGGAGGCCGGTGAGGGGTTGGCTGCCGGTGCCGCCGCCGGCTTTGCCGATGGCGCCAGTGACGCAGCGGGTGCTGGAGGAGCCGGCGCCGGCGCGGGCGCAGGCGCGGGTGCGGGTGCAGGTGCGGGTGCGGGTGCTGGCGCGGGGGTGGGAATCGGTGCGGGAGTTGGAGCCGGCGCAGGAACTGGAGCCGGCGAAGGCGCTGGCGCAGGTGCTGGCCTGGGCGGGGGCGGTGCCGGTGGCGGCAAGGTTTTTTTTGGGGGGGGTGGAGGTGGGGGCGGGGGGAGCGTGACCACAGCCGGCAGCACCTGGGCAATCATCTGTGCAGGCACAAGTACTTCGGGGGGCTTGCCCACCAGCCCGTGCATCAAGGCCCAGAGCACGGCCCCGTGGGCCGCCAGCACCAGGGCGGCCACGCGCACCGACCGCTGGGCCGAGGGCAGGGGGGCGATGGATGAATTCATGAGGGCCATGTGAGGGTGGGCATCAACTGCATGCGGTCAACGTCCAGGCCTGCATTGTCGCGGCGTGCCATCCCCCGGTCGGAAACCCGGCGGCAGACGCAGTTGCTCATGGTCGGGGCAGAGCGTGAAAAAAGTGTGTCATTATGAATGAGAATGGATCGCATTCGCAGCGATGCAGTGCTCACTCATGGGCTTGCGGCTGTCAGGAGCATGGCCAGCTGTGTGACAGGCTGGCCAGAAAGAGCTGCCTTCAGCTGAGTTAGCCCATCTGGCTGTGCTGGTAGTTTTGCAGCCCGACCCGCTCGATGAGTTCGAGCTGGGTTTTGAGGAAGTCGATGTGCTCCTCGGTGTCGTCCAGGATGCCCTGCAGCAGGTCACGTGAGACGTAGTCCCGCACACTGTCGCAGCAGGCCATGCCCTCCTTGAGGGTGGCCTGGGCTTCGAACTCGGCCTGCAGGTCGCAATGCAAGGCCTCGGGCAGGTCCTCGCCGACCATGAGCTTGCCCAGCTCCTGCAGATTGGGCAGGCCGTCGAGCATGAGGATGCGGTCCATCAGTTTGTCGGCGTGCTTCATCTCGCCCATGGACTCCTCATATTCCTTCTTGGCCAGCTTCTCCAGGCCCCAGTGCTTGTAGATGCGGTAGTGCAAAAAGTACTGGTTGATGGCCGTCAGCTCGTTCTTGAGCTGGGCTTGCAGATGGTCAATGACCTGAGGATCGCCTTTCATGCGCCGCTCCTTGTGTGCTCAGACCATTGTGCGGGCAAGCCCAGGCCGCGGGCAAGCTGGGCGGCAGCGTCAGTAGACCAGCCGCTCGGGCCGGATTTCCTGCAGGATGGTGGTGGCGATCTCTTCAATCGACTTGGTGGTGGTCGACAGCCAGCGGATGCCTTCGCGGCGCATCATGGCCTCGGCCTCATGAATCTCGTGTCGGCAGTTGTCCAGGCTGGCGTACTTGGAGTGGGGTCGGCGCTCGTTGCGAATCTGGCTCAGGCGCTCGGGGGCAATGGTCAGACCGAAGATCTTCTTGCGGTGGGGCGAGAGGGCCGGCGGGAGCTGCCGGCGATCGAAGTCCTCCGGAATCAGAGGGTAGTTGGAGGCCTTCAGGCCGTACTGCATGGCCAGGTAGAGCGAGGTGGGGGTCTTGCCGCTGCGGCTGACCCCCACGAGGATGACGTCGGAGGCTTCCAGGTCCTGGTTGCTCTGGCCGTCGTCGTGGGCCAAGGAGAAGTTGATGGCCTCGATGCGGTCGTCGTACTCCTTGCTTTTGGAGACATCCGAAAAGCGCCCCACGCGGTGGTTGGACTTGATGCCCAGCTCCGCTTCCAGGGGTTCGACGAACATGCCGAACATATCGAGCAGCATGCCGTTGCAGGTCTTGATCACGCTGAGCACGTCCATGTTCACCAGCGTGGTGAAAACGATGGGCCGCCGGCCCTCGATCTCGGCCGTGTGATTGATCTGTCGCACCGCTTGGTGGGCCTTGTCTACCGTGTCCAGGAAGGGCAGGCGCACATGGCGGGGCTTGATTTCGAACTGCGCCAGGATGGCGTTGCCAAAGGTCTCGGCGGTGATGCCGGTGCCATCGGAGATGAAATAAACGGTGCGGGTGGGCATCAGGATGTCAGGGGGCAGATGGAGGTGGCACTCTACAATGATTCGAATTATCAGACGCCTCATCCCATGGCCCGCTTCAGCCCATCAGAACAAGACCAAAGCTGGCAGCCGCCCTGTGGGACCTCCCCGGTTTTTAAACCTCCTGGAGTTTTTTCATGTCCCCACTGTTTGAGGCGACCGCCCTGGTCGTACCGTTTGAAAAACTGAGGATGAGTGACGTCGAGGCCGTGGGTGGCAAGAATGCCAGCCTCGGCGAGATGATCTCCCAGCTGCCCACCGGCCCTCAGGGCGTGCGTGTGCCCACCGGTTTTGCCACCACGGCCCATGCCTTCAGGCAGTTTCTGGCCCATGGCGGCCTGGACAAGAAAATCAACCAGCTCCTTGACCAGCTCGACACCGAGGACGTCAAAGCCCTGGCCGAGGCCGGCGCGCAGATCCGCAGCTGGGTCGAGGCCCAGCCCTTTCCGGCCGATCTGGCGCAAGCCATCCGCCAAGCCTTCACCACCCTCAGCGCCGGCAACCCCTTGGCCAGCTTTGCGGTGCGCTCTTCCGCCACCGCCGAAGACCTGCCCGATGCCTCGTTTGCCGGCCAGCAGGAGACTTTTCTGAACGTGGTGGGCATCGAGGAAGTGCTGCACAAAATGAAGGAGGTGTTTGCCTCCCTCTACAACGACCGCGCCATCAGTTACCGGGTGCACAAGGGCTTTGCCCACGCCGACGTGGCCCTGTCTGCCGGGGTGCAGCGCATGGTGCGCTCCGACCTGGGCGCCGCCGGTGTGATGTTCACCATCGACACGGAAAGCGGCTTTGAGGAGGTGGTGTTCATCACCTCCAGCTACGGCCTGGGCGAGACGGTGGTGCAAGGCGCGGTGAACCCCGATGAGTTCTACGTGCACAAGCCTATGCTCGAGGCGGGCAAGCATGCCGTCATCCGCCGCAACCTGGGCTCCAAGTTGATTCAGATGGAGTTCAGCACGCCCGAGGAAAAACAAGCCACGGGCAAGCTGGTCAAGACCACCGATGTACCGGTGGAAATGCGCAACCGCTACTCGCTCTCAGACGCTGATGTGGAGCAGCTGGCCCGCTACGCGCTCATCATCGAGAAGCACTACGGCCGCCCCATGGACATCGAGTGGGGCAAGGACGGCACGGACGGCGAGCTCTACATCCTGCAGGCCCGCCCCGAAACAGTGAAAAGCCAGGCGCAGGGCCAGGCCGAGCAGCGCTTCAAGCTCAAGGGCACGGGCACGGTGCTGGCCTCGGGTCGTGCGATCGGCCAGAAGATTGGCACAGGCCCTGTTCGCCTGGTGCGCCACATCGGCGACATGGACCAGGTGCAAGCCGGCGACGTGCTGGTCACCGACATGACCGATCCCAACTGGGAGCCGGTGATGAAGCGGGCCAGCGCCATCGTCACCAACCGGGGTGGCCGCACCTGCCATGC
Source organism: Comamonadaceae bacterium (assembly GCA_027486255.1). Taxonomy (GTDB): domain Bacteria; phylum Pseudomonadota; class Gammaproteobacteria; order Burkholderiales; family Burkholderiaceae_C; genus Polaromonas. The sequence goes on along the minus strand of JAIXPL010000049.1, from coordinate 26,764 downwards.
GGCCATCATTGCCCGCGAGCTGGGTATTCCTGCCGTGGTGGGCTGCGGGGATGCGACTGAACAACTGAGCACCGGCATGCTGGTGACCGTGAGTTGCGCCGAAGGCGACACCGGCCACATTTACGACGGCCTGCTCGAGACCGAGGTCACCGAGGTGCAGCGCGGTGAGATGCCGCCGCTGGATCTGAAGATCATGATGAACGTGGGCAACCCGCAGCTGGCCTTTGATTTTTGCCAGATGCCCAACCAGGGCGTGGGCTTGGCGCGGTTGGAATTCATCATCAACAACAACATCGGCGTGCATCCCAAGGCCATCCTGGACTACCCGGCGGTGGATGCCGACCTGAAGAAAGCCGTGGAAAGCGTGGCCCGGGGCCATGCATCGCCGCGCGCTTTTTACGTGGACAAGGTGGCCGAAGGCGTGGCCACCATTGCAGCCGCCTTTTGGCCCAAGCCCGTGATCGTGCGCCTGTCGGACTTCAAGTCCAACGAGTACCGCAAGCTCATCGGCGGCTCGCGCTACGAGCCCGAGGAAGAAAACCCCATGCTGGGCTTTCGCGGTGCGGCGCGCTACCTCAGCCCCGACTTTGCCGAGGCCTTTGCCATGGAGTGCGAGGCCATCACACGCGTGCGCAACGCGATGGGGCTGGTGAATGTGGAAGTGATGGTGCCTTTTGTGCGCACCCTCGGCCAGGCCAAGGCGGTGACCGAACTCTTGGGCCGCAAGGGGCTCAAGCGCGGCGAGAACGGCCTGCGCCTGATCATGATGTGCGAGGTACCCAGCAACGCCGTGCTGGCCGATCAGTTTCTCGAGTTCTTCGACGGCTTTTCCATCGGCTCGAACGACCTGACCCAGCTCACCCTGGGCCTGGACCGCGATTCTGGGCTGGACATCCTGGCCCAGGACTTCGACGAGCGCGACCCAGCCGTCAAGGCGCTTCTCGCACAGGCCATCGAGGCCTGCAAGCGGCAGGGCAAGTATGTCGGCATTTGTGGCCAGGGCCCCAGCGACCACCCCGACCTGGCCATTTGGCTCAAAGACCAGGGCATTGCCTCCATGTCGCTCAACCCGGACACGGTGATCGACACCTGGAAGCGGCTGGCCGGCTGAGACAGGCATGACCGCGGTGTGTGAGCTGCGCTGCTTCGATGAGGGGTGGCCCTGATGTCCGAACGCACACCCTCGGCCAGCCCCGACAACTCGCCTCCCGGGCAAGCCGAATTCCGGCGTGAGCTCAACCGGGTCACGGTCTGGTACCTGCTGGGTGTGGTGGTGTTCATCCTGGTGCTCGGTGGGCTCGAGCAATTGGGACTGTCGCGCCAGTGGATCGGTCTGATCTTCCTGCTCAGCACCATTGCGCTGTACGCCACCATTGGCATCCTCTCCCGCACCACGGATGCGGCCGAGTACTACGTGGCCGGTCGCCGCGTGCCTGCGCTCTACAACGGCATGGCCACCGGGGCCGACTGGATGTCGGCCGCCTCCTTTATTGGCGTGGCCGGCACGCTCTACCTCACCGGCTACGGGGGGCTGGCCTTCATCATTGGCTGGACCGGGGGGTATTGCCTGGTGGCGCTGTGTTTGGCGCCTTACCTGCGGCGTTTTGGTCAGTTCACCATCCCAGACTTTCTGGGTGAACGTTACGGTGGCCACCTGCCACGCCTGATTGGCATTGGGGCGGCCATTCTCTGCTCCTTCACCTATGTGGTCGCTCAGATTTATGGCGTTGGCATCGTCACCGCCCGCCTGACGGGTGTGGCCTTCGAGCTGGGCATCTTTCTCGGTCTGGGGGGCATTCTGGTGTGCTCCTTCCTGGGCGGCATGCGCGCCGTCACCTGGACACAGGTGGCCCAGTACATCGTGCTCATGATCGCCTACCTGGTGCCCGTGGTGTGGTTGTCGGTCAAGCAAACAGGCGTGCCCCTGCCTCACGTGGTGTACGGCTACCAGCTCGAGAAGGTCACGCAGAAAGAGCAGGAGCTGCTGGTCGACCCCAAAGAGCTGGAGGTGCGCGACGCCTTTGCCCAGCGGGCCCAACTGCTGACCCACAAGCTCAAGGACCCCGCCCGTTCGTTGGCCGAAGACAGGCGCTCGGCCGAGCGGCGCATCGCCACGCTCATGGCCACCGATGCGCCGGCCGCCGAGATCATGGCCGCTGAAAAGGCGCTCTCCAGTCTGCCCCGAGACGCCAAGACGGCCCAGCGCCAGTGGAGCCAGGCCCTGGCGCAGGCCGAAGCCAAAACGCGCCCACTCAACGGCATGCCGCCCCAGGGCCTGCCGTTTGCCGGCAACCCACAGTGCAGTGCCGCGGAGCAGACCGAGTTCGATGTGTCCCGACGCAATTTCCTGGCCCTGATTTTCTGTCTCATGGTCGGCACCGCTGCCCTGCCGCACATCCTGATTCGCTACTACACCGTGCCCTCGGTGCGCGAGGCACGGCGCTCGGTGGCCTGGTCCATGCTCTTTATCCTGCTGCTGTATGTCACCGCGCCGGCGCTGGCGGTGCTGGTCAAGTACGAGGTGTTCTCGCAGGTGGTGGGCACTTCTTTCAGTCAGTTGCCCGAATGGGTGGCGGCCTGGAACCGGGTGGATCCCACCTTGCTCTCGGTCAGCGACATGAACCTCGACGGCGTGCTGCAGCTCAATGAGATGACGCTCAACGCCGACGTGATCGTGCTGGCCGCCCCGGCCATCGCCGGCCTGCCCTATGTGGTCTCAGCCCTCGTGGCCGCCGGTGCCCTGGCCGCGGCCTTGTCCACCGCCGACGGCTTGCTGCTGACCATCTCCAGCGCCATCAGCCATGACCTGTACTACAAGATGATCGATCCCGACGCCTCCACGGCACGCCGGGTGACCATCTCCAAGATGGTGCTGCTGGTGGTGGCCCTGTGCGCTGCCTACGTGGCGGCCCAGCGGCCGGCCGACATTCTTTTTCTGGTCTCGGCCGCCTTTTCCTTCGCGGCGGCGGCCTTCTTTCCGGCCCTGGTGCTGGGTATTTTCTGGAAGCGCGCCAACCGCATCGGTGCGTCCCTGGGCATGCTGGCAGGCCTGGGTCTGACCCTGTATTACATGGCGATGACCCAGCCCTGGATGCGCAGCGTGCTGGGCATCACATCCCCGATCCAGCTGTGGTGGGACATCCAGCCGATCTCGGCCGGGGTATTCGGTGTGCCGCTGGGTTTTGCCGTGATCGTGCTGGTCAGCCTGCTCACGGCCCCGCCCACGGCGGCTGAGCAGCGGGTGGCGGAGGACGTGCGCTACCCGGCCTAGAGTCTGGTGCCTGGGGCCCGCTCATGGGCTATACTCGCGGGCTTGCCTTGCTGCACCCTCACCGACGCGGGGGGCGGCTTTTCAATCCACAAGGAGTGTCTATGCGTCATTACGAGATCGTCTTGCTGATCCATCCGGATCAAAGCGAGCAGGTTCCAGCCATGCTGGAGCGTTACAAGGGCATGATCACCGCCGGCGGCGGCAAGGTGCATCGTGTCGAGGACTGGGGCCGTCGTCAGCTGGCCTACCTGATCCAGAAATTGGCCAAGGCCCATTACCTGTGCATCAACATCGAGGCCAGCCAGGCCGTGATGGAAGAGATCGAGCACGCCTTCAAGTTCAACGACGCTGTGTTGCGCCACCTGACCGTGGTCAAGAAGAAAGCCGAAACCGGCCCTTCGCTGATGATGCGCAACGTCGAACGTGAAGAGGCTCGCAAGGCCCAGCAGCAAGAAGCTGCCTGAAGCTGCGGTCGACGCCTGTTGTCGGCGCCCACCCCGGACCTGTGAACCACATCGAATTGACGGCGCGTATCGCCGAGGTCAGTCCTCTACGCTACACGCCCGCTGGCTTGCCAGCCACCAACCTGGTGCTCGACCATGAATCCGAGCAAACCGAGGCAGGTGCACAGCGGCAAGTCAAGCTCTCGATCAAGGCAGTGACCTTCGGCACCCTGGCCGAACAAGTCAGCCGGCTCGATCTGAGCCAAGCCTTCCGGTTTCGCGGTTTCCTGGCCAGTGCGCGCACCAACAAAAGCATCGTCTTCCACATCCAAGAACTCAATACCCTGTAAGGAGTCCATCATGCCCGGACCGAAACGTTTCAACAAAGACAAGCGCCCCAAGCGCAACACCCAATCCCTGCTGTTCAAGCGCAAGCGCTTTTGCCGCTTCACCGTCGCTGGCGTCGAAGAAATCGACTACAAAGACGTGGACACCTTGCGCGACTTCATCGCCGAGAACGGCAAGATCATCCCCGCTCGCCTGACCGGCACGCGCGCGATCTTCCAGCGCCAGCTCAATACCGCCATCAAGCGCGCCCGCTTCCTGGCCATGGTGCCGTACAGCGACCAGCACCGCACCCTGTAAGGAGCCCAGCATGCAAATCATCCTGCTCGATAAAGTCGTCAACCTCGGCAACCTCGGCGAAATCGTCAAGGTCAAAGACGGTTACGCCCGCAACTTCCTGATCCCCTCGGGTCGCGCTCGCCGTGCCACGGCTTCTGCCATCCAGGAATTCGAAGTCAAGCGCGCCGAACTCGAAAAAGCGGCCGCGGCCAAGCTCGCTGAAGCCCAGGGCCAGGCCGACAAGCTCGGTGGCACCAGCGTCAAGCTGACCCAGAAGGCGGGCGTTGACGGTCGCCTGTTTGGCTCCGTCACCAATGCCGACATCGCCGCTGAACTCGGCAAAAACGGCTTTGCGGTGCTCAAGTCGCAGATCCGCATGCCCAACGGCCCGATCAAGGTGGTGGGCGACCACGGCGTCAGCGTGGCGCTGCACACCGACGTCACGGTGGACATCACCGTGTCCGTGCTGGGCGAGACCGCCTGAGCGAACTGCGCGTCCCTTGAAAAGCCGCCCTCGGGCGGCTTTTTTCATGGCCCTGAGGCGGTTGCCTGCAGCGGGCTGAGCACCAGGCCCTTGTGCACAGCATTTGCCCGCTTCTCCCCCACAGTTCCACCGCTTATCCACAGCTTTGTGCACCTGGGGCCGGGCAGGGCGGCGCTACCATCACAGGCTTCCTCAGGATTTTCATGTCAGCACTTTTTTCTACCGCCAACGACGGCTACAGCCCGGACAAGCAGATCGCGCAACTGCGCATTCCGCCGCATTCCATCGAGGCCGAATCCAGCGTTCTGGGCGGTCTCCTGCTCGACAACGGCGCCTGGGACCGGGTGTCCGACCTGCTGGGCGATGCCGACTTCTACCGCCATGAGCACAAGCTGATCTTCACGGCTCTGAGTGCCCTGATCAACGCCAGCAAGCCCGCAGACGTGGTCACGGTGTTCGAGCACCTGCAAAGCCAGGGCAAGTCCGAGGACATGGGTGGCCTGCTCTACCTTAATTCGCTGGCCCAGTACGTGCCCAGCGCTGCCAATGTGCGGCGCTATGCCGAGATCGTGCGCGAGCGATCCATCCTGAGAAAGCTCGTGGCGGCCAGCGACGAGATAGCCACCAACGCCTTCAACCCGCAGGGCAAGCCAGTAGCCACCATCCTCGACGAGGCCGAGCAGAAGATCTTCAACATCGGCGAGCAGGGCTCGCGCATGAAGCAGGGCTTCCACAGCATGGACAACCTGGTGGTCGAGCTGCTGGACCGTGTTGAAGAAATGTCGAAGAACCCGAACGACATCACGGGCGTTCCTACCGGCTTTTACGACCTGGACAAGAACACCTCCGGCCTGCAGTCCGGTGACTTGATCATTCTGGCGGCCCGGCCGTCCATGGGCAAGACGGCGCTGGCCATCAACATCGCCGAGCATGTGGCCCTGCACGAGGAACTGCCCGTGGCGGTGTTTTCCATGGAGATGGGCGCCTCTCAACTGGCCGTGCGCATCGTGGGCTCTATCGGCCGCATCGATCAGAGCCACCTGCGCACCGGCAAACTCACCGACGACGAATGGCCGCGCCTGACCGAGGCCATTGAGAAGCTGCGCAACATCTCCCTGCACATCGACGAGACCCCAGGCTTGTCGGTCAGCGAGTTGCGCGCCAACGCGCGTCGCCTGGCCCGCAATTGCGGCAAGCTCGGGCTGATCGTGGTGGACTACCTGCAGCTCATGAGCACCTCCGCGGGCATGAGCGATGAGAACCGGGCCACCGCCGTGGGCGAGATTTCCCGGGGCCTCAAGATGCTGGCCAAGGAACTGCAGTGCCCGGTGCTGGCCCTGTCGCAGCTCAGCCGCGGTGTGGAGTCGCGCACCGACAAGCGCCCCATGATGAGCGACTTGCGCGAATCCGGCGCCATCGAACAGGATGCCGATGTGATCATGTTCATCTACCGCGATGAGTACTACACCAAGGAAGCCTGCAAGGAGCCGGGTGTGGCCGAGGTGATCATCAGCAAGCAGCGTAACGGCCCCACAGGCACCGTCAAGCTGGGCTTCGTCAAGCACCACACCAAGTTCGAGAATCTCGCCATCGGCGATTACTGAGCCGCCCCGCGGGCCGTGTGGGGCTCCGTTATGCTGCCCGCATGATGAAGCTGTACAACTACTTCCGCTCTTCTGCCTCCTACCGGGTGCGCATTGCCCTGGCGCTCAAGGGCTTGCCCTACGAGTACATCCCTATCCACCTGCTGCGTGGCGACCACAAAAAGCCCGAGTACGGCGCGGTGTCGGCCGACCAGTTCGTGCCCCTGCTCGAGGATGAGGGCGCTCACCTGTCGCAATCGCTGGCCATCATCGAGTACCTCGACGAAACCCATCCCACGCCGCCCCTGCTGCCCGCTGATGCGCTGGGCCGCGCCCAGGTGCGCGCGCTGGCCCAGTCGGTGGCCTGCGACATCCATCCCCTGAACAACCTGCGGGTGCTTAAGTACCTGGTGCGTGTGCTCAAGCTCAGCGAGGAGGCCAAGAACGAGTGGTACCGCCACTGGTGCCGCGAGGGCCTGCTCTCGCTGGAAAAGCAGCTTCAGCGCCTGCCCCCGTCCCTCTACGCCTGGGGTGACAGCCCCTCCCTGGCCGATTGCTGCCTGGTGCCGCAGGTCGCCAATGCACAGCGCTTCAAGGTGGATTTCCAGGGCCTGGACCGGGTGCAGGCCATCTACGAGGCCTGCATGCGCCTGCCGGCCTTCCAGGCCGCCGAGCCCGAGCGCTGCCCCGACGCGGAGTAAGCCCGGATGCGCCCCTCCGGCTTCCCGCCTGACTGGATCGTGCCGCAGTGGCCCGCGCCTGCGCGGGTGCGCGCCGTGCTCAGCACCCGGGGCGGAGGCGACTCAAGCGGTCTCTTCGAATCCATGAACCTGGGCGAGCATGTGGGCGATGCACCTGCCGCCGTGGCCGAGAACCGGCGTCGCCTGGCCGAGCACCTGCAGACCCGACCCGTGTTCATGCAGCAGGTCCACGGGCAGCAGGTGCTCTGCCTGGCGGCGGACACGCCAGACGGCCAGCCGGCCGACGGCGCGCTGGCGCTGCAGCCCGGGCTGGCCTGCGTGGTCATGGTGGCCGATTGCCTGCCCATCCTGCTGGCCCACGAGCAGGTGCCTGCGGTGGCGGCCTTGCATGCCGGTTGGCGCGGTTTGGCAGGGCAGGGGGGCGCATCGCTTTTGGGCCAGGGCATTGTGGAGGCGGGCTGGGCCCAACTCCAGGCCGCCACGGGCTTGTCAGGCCAGGCGCTGTCCTCGGGTCTGATGGCCTGGCTGGGTCCCTGCATCGGGCCCGAGGCCTTTGAGGTGGGGCCGGAGGTGCGAGAGGCATTTCTGGCCTGCCAGCCCGAGGCCCAGTCCTGCTTCAAGCCGGGGGCGCCGGGCAAGTTCCTGGCTGACTTGCCTGCCCTGGCACGCCTGCGCCTGCAGCGCCTGGGCATTCATCGGATCTTTGGCAATGACGGCAGCCCCGCTTGGTGCACCGTCACCCAGTCAGGGTTCTTTTCGCACCGGCGGGTCAGCGGCCGGGATGGAGCCTTGCCCGGCGACACCGGTGGGCGCATGGCCGCCTGCATCTGGATGGACTGAGGACTCAGATTCCTGAGTTGCTTGTCTGGCTTCGCGGGCCAGGCGTGCGCGCCGCCGGCCGGGCGTGCCCATGATGTAGAGCACGATGCCCAGTGGCAGCAGCCCATAGAGCAGCAAGGTGATGAATGCGCCCAGGAGGCTGCCCGAGGGACTGGCCGCTTCGGCCACACTCATCATGAGCACCACATACATCCACGCAATCGCCACCAGGTACATGTGTCAAATTCTTTTCGAGGCTAGTTAGTCAGGAAGCCGCAATGCGGCTGCTGCATAGTTAGGAGGGTATTTTCTGGCTGAGCTTTCCCAGGTGACAAGCCGGTACATAGAATCACTTCAGAGGAGAACAGGGTATGAACACCGATAACCAATGGATAGATTCCGCTCAGCATTTCCAGAAAATCCTGGCCGAGAATTTCCAAAAGGCCGTCGCCGCATTCGTTCCCGGCGCAGCCCCCTCTGCCCCTGGCATGACCGGCATGATGATGCAGGCCATGCCTGCCACCGAGGCCATGGCCAATGTCCATCTGGACCCCGCCAAGCTGCTGGAGCTGCAGCAAGACTACCTCAAGGAGGCCACCGAGTTGTGGAATGCCTCCTTAAACCCTGGCACAGCCCCGTCTGTGTCTGGTGACCGCCGCTTCGCCTCGGAGGCCTGGGCCAGCAACCCGATGTCCCAGTTTGCAGCAGCGGCCTACCTGCTCAACGCCAAGGCCATGACCCACTTGGCCGATGCGGTGGAGGCCGATGACAAAACCCGCGCGCGTGTTCGTTTCGCTGTCGAGCAGTGGCTGGCCGCGACGGCCCCCACCAATTTCCTGGCGCTCAATCCCGAGGCCCAGAAGAAGGCGCTGGACACCAAGGGCCAGAGTCTGGCGCAGGGTTTGCAAAACCTGGTGCACGACATGGGCCAGGGCCATGTTTCCATGACCGATGAGCGTGTTTTCGAAGTGGGCCGCAATGTGGCCACGACAGAAGGCGCGGTGGTTTTCGAAAACGAGTTTTTCCAGCTCATCGAATACAAGCCGCTCACGCCCAAGGTGTATGAGCGGCCTTTCCTCTTGGTGCCACCCTGCATCAACAAGTTCTACATCCTCGACCTGCAGCCGGAAAACTCCTTGATTCGCTACCTGGTGGAGCAGGGTCACCGCACCTTTGTGTTGAGCTGGCGCAACCCCGACCAGTCCATGCAGGACAAGACCTGGGACGACTACATCGAGCACGCCGCCATCAAGGCCATCAGCGTCACCCGCGAGATCAGTGGCGCCAAGGACATCAATGCCCTGGGTTTTTGCGTGGGCGGCACCATCCTGGGCACGGCCCTGGCCGTGCTGGCTGCCCGTGGCGACAAGCCGGTACACAGCGCCACCTTCCTCACAGCCATGCTGGATTTCGCCGATACCGGCGTGCTGGACATCTTCATCGACGAGCAGGCCGTGCGCTTTCGCGAGATGCAGATGGGTCAAGGCGGCTTGCTCAAGGGGCATGACCTGGCCTCGACCTTCAGTTTCCTCAGGCCCAACGAGCTGGTCTGGAACTACGTGGTGGGCAACTACCTCAAGGGCGAAACCCCGCCGCCTTTCGATTTGCTGTACTGGAACAGCGACTCGACCAACCTCCCCGGGCCCTTCTACGCTTGGTACCTGCGCCACATGTACCTGGAGAACAACCTGATCAAGCCTGGCAAGCTCACGGTGTGCGGCCAGAAGATCGACCTGGGCCGCATCGACATGCCGGTCTACATCTACGGCTCTCGCGAAGACCACATCGTGCCCATCGAGGGCGCTTATGCCAGCACGCAGCTGCTGCCGGGCAAGAAGCGCTTTGTTATGGGAGCCTCGGGCCACATTGCTGGCGTGATCAATCCGCCGGCCAAGAAAAAGCGCTCCTTCTGGACCAACGACAAGCTGCCGGCCAGCCACGCGCAATGGTTCAAGGGCGCCCAGGAGCATCCGGGCAGCTGGTGGACCGATTGGAGCGCCTGGCTCAAGCCCCAGGCAGGCAAGCTGCTGCCGGCGCCCAAGGGCTATGGCAGCCGCACCCACAAGCCTATTGAGCCAGCCCCCGGCCGCTACGTGAAGGCCAGGGCTTGAATCGGCCCGCTTCATTCGCTCAACTTTTTCATCGCAACACAAGGAACGAGGAGACTATGGAAGACATCGTGATCGTGTCGGCAGCCCGCACCGCCGTCGGCCGCTTTGGCGGCACCCTGGCCAAGACACCGGCAACCGAACTGGGCGCAGCCGTGATCCGGGCCGTGATCGAGCGTGCGGGTGTGTCCGCCGACCAAGTGGGCGAGGTCATCATGGGCCAGGTGCTGGCTGCGGGCGTGGGACAGAACCCAGCCCGCCAGGCCCTCATGAAGGCCGGCCTGCCAAAGGAGGTGCCGGGCCTGACCATCAACGCCGTGTGCGGCTCGGGCCTGAAGGCCGTGATGCTGGCCGCGCAGGCCGTGGCTTGGGGCGACAGTGAGATCGTGGTGGCCGGCGGCCAAGAGAACATGAGCGCCTCGCCCCACGTGCTGCTGGGCTCGCGCGACGGACAGCGCATGGGCGACTGGAAGATGGTCGACTCCATGATCGTCGACGGCCTGTGGGACGTCTACAACCAGTACCACATGGGCATCACCGCCGAGAACGTGGCCAAGGCCAATGGCATCACCCGCGAGATGCAGGATGCGCTGGCCCTCGGCAGCCAGCACAAGGCCTCCGCGGCCCAGGACGCTGGCAAGTTCAAGGACGAGATCATCCCCTTCTCGATCGCTCAGAAAAAGGGCGACCCCATCGTCTTCGCGCAGGACGAGTTCATCAACAAGAAGACCACCGCCGAGGCCCTGGCCGGCCTGCGTCCGGCCTTCGACAAGGCCGGCAGCGTGACGGCGGGCAACGCCTCGGGCATCAATGATGGCGCGGCTGCAGTGATGGTCATGTCGGCCAAGAAGGCCGCGGCCCTGGGTCTCAAGCCCCTGGCCCGCATTGCCTCCTTCGGCACCTCGGGTCTGGACCCGGCGACCATGGGCATGGGCCCGGTGCCTGCCTCGCAAAAAGCCCTGGCACGTGCCGGCTGGAAGGCCGCCGACGTGGATCTTTTCGAGCTGAACGAAGCCTTTGCGGCCCAGGCTTGCGCCGTGAACAAGGCCCTGGACATCGACCCGGCCAAAGTGAACGTCAATGGCGGTGCGATCGCCATCGGCCACCCCATCGGCGCATCGGGCTGCCGCATTTTGGTCAGCCTGCTGCATGAGATGCAGCGCAGCGGCGCCAAGAAGGGCCTGGCGGCCCTGTGCATCGGTGGTGGCATGGGGGTTGCCCTAGCGATCGAGCGCTGAGTTCAGGCGTACAAGGCAAGTGCAAGGGTGACACATCGCCATCCGAGCGCCTTCAATAAGTCAATAACAAGGAGTAGACATGACGCAAAAAGTTGCATACGTGACCGGGGGTATGGGAGGCATCGGCACCGCTATTTGCCAGCGGCTGCACAAAGATGGTTACAAGGTGATCGCCGGTTGCGGCCCCACTCGGGATTTTTCGAAGTGGCTCGATGAGCAAAAGGCGATGGGCTTCACGTTCTATGCGTCGGTTGGCAATGTCGGCGACTGGCAGTCCACGGTGGATGCCTTCAGCAAGGCCAAGGCCGAGCACGGCCCCATCGACGTGCTGGTGAACAACGCCGGCATCACGCGAGACCGCATGTTCGTGAAGATGACCCGTGACGACTGGGACGCCGTGATCGACACCAACCTCAACTCCATGTTCAACGTGACCAAGCAGGTCGTGCCCGACATGGTCGAGCGTGGCTGGGGCCGCATCATCCAGATCTCCTCGGTCAACGGCGAGAAGGGCCAGGCCGGTCAGACCAATTACTCGGCCGCCAAGGCCGGCATGCATGGTTTTTCCATGGCCCTGGCTCAGGAAATGGCCACCAAGGGCGTGACGGTCAACACCGTGAGCCCCGGCTACATCGGCACCGACATGGTCAACGCCATCCGTCCTGACGTGCTGGAAAAAATCGTGGCCACCGTGCCGGTCAAGCGCCTGGGCAAGCCCAGCGAGATCGCCTCCATCGTGTCATGGCTCGCCAGCGAAGAAGGCGGCTACGCCACCGGCGCCGACTTCTCGGTCAACGGCGGCCTGCACATGGGCTGATCGAGCTTCGGGCTACGCGCCTGGAAAAACCGCCTCATTACGAGGCGGTTTTTTTTCGCCTGTCCCCAGGACGCCCTACAGGTCCTCGTTGGCCGACCACGCTGCGCTCGTTTGTCAGTGGTGGCTGACACAAAGCCCAGCCATGGGCTGATGTCTGTTCAGTTTGCATCGGGCCATCATGGCTGCACAAGAGCGTTGAGGTCCTTTCACCCTTTTCCTGGGAGCCCTCCATGAATCTCCAGCACTGGTCTGCATTCCTTCACGGTACTTGGCATGCGCATCCAGACCTGACCCGCCTGAGCGGTGCTTTGCTTGCCTATGTCCTGATGGTGAGCCTCATGGCGGCAGCGGCTGCGCTCATCTCGGCTGAAATGCCTTTTTTCGACACGATGCCCTCCATTTGAAAGGCTGACCCCATGAACCGCCTCCACCTTCTGCCCGGCCAGGAAAAAAGCCCGACAGGCCCGCGCGAGCGCGCGCAGTCGCCCAGCGGCTCGCGCAAAAGCAGGCAGCCGCATCCCCGCTTCGACTGAGTCCGTGCGGGGCCTGGGTTCCAGCGTCCCGCTGGCGGAGGCGCACCGGCGCCTTTATGCGCAGCTGCGCGCCGAACTCGAACACCTGATGGCCCAGTCCGCAAGAGACATGCCGCGCATCGATCACCTGGTGGATGAGCTCGAGCAGGTGCAGCTGCAGTGCAAGATGGACCAGGGCCTGCAGGGCAACAACCCCAACGAGTAGGCGCATCCCCTGCGACAATGCCGGGCTCCCCCTGACCCGGCCATGGATTCATCCCCTATCCCTTCCCCCTCGCCGCGCCCGTATGCGCGGTTGTCGGTCGCCCCCATGATGGATTGGACGGATCGCCATTGCCGGTACTTTCATCGCCTGCTCTCGCGCCAGGCGCTGCTCTACACCGAAATGGTGACCACGGGCGCCCTGCTGCATGGTGATGTGCCCCGCCACCTGCGCTTCAATGAGGAGGAGCACCCGGTGGCCCTGCAGCTCGGTGGCAGCGAGGCGGCTGATCTGGCCCGCGCCGCCCGCCTGGGTGAGCAGTGGGGCTATGACGAGATCAACCTCAATTGCGGCTGCCCCAGCGAGCGGGTGCAGCGCGGCGCCTTTGGGGCCTGCCTGATGGCAGAGCCGCAGACCGTGGCCGATGGCGTCAAGGCCATGGTCGATGCGGTGAGTCTGCCGGTCAGCGTCAAGCACCGCATCGGCATCGACAAGGTGGAGAGCTACGACTTTGTGCGCGACTTCATCGGCACCGTCGCCGAGGCAGGCTGCCGCATCTTCATCGTGCATGCACGCAATGCCTGGCTCAAGGGCCTGAGCCCCAAGGAAAACCGCGAGATCCCCCCACTGCGTTACGAGCTCGTGCACCGCCTGCGGCGCGATTTCCCCGGGCTGACCCTGGCCATCAATGGCGGCATCACCACCTCAGCCCAGGTGGCCGAGCAACTGGCCCAGGTCGACAGCGTGATGATCGGCCGCGAGGCCTATCACAACCCCTGGTGGCTGGCCTCCTGGGACGCCGAGTTCATGGGCGCGGCGCCCTCGGACCTGACCCGCGACGCCGTCGAGGACGCCATGGTGGCCTACATGGCACGCGAGGCCGCGCAGCACGGCACCCCTTGGCAGACCATGGCTCGCCACATGCTGGGCTTGCGCCAGGGCCAGCCTGGCGCCAGGCGCTGGCGGCAGGTCTGGAGCGACCACCGACTCAAGGCCTGGCCGCCGCATGAGGTGCAGGCCCTGGCGCAAGCGCAGGCCCGCTCTCCCGCCGTGCAAGCGGCCTGAAACGGCGCCCTCAGCGCGTGGTGCCCGTCTGGGCCGGCGAGGGCAGCAGCCACAGCGCCAACACGCAGCACAGCCCCAAGCCGCAGGCCATAGCCCTGGGTACCAAAGAGCGCCAGCGGCAGCGTGCCCTGGGCGATGGTCAGCACGCCCTTGCCCGCGCCGTGCAGCAATTTGAAGACGGCGTCCACCGGCGTGCCCAGGCCCAAGAAGAGCAGGGCGCCCAGCGGATGCAGCGCCCCGGCGATGCGCGCCGATAACAGCGGATGCAGGTGTGCTCCGAGGCGGCCGATCTCGCTGATATGCGGTGCCTTCTTGGCCAATGGCCGGCGTGTCCTTTCCCGCCTTCATGAAGCTTGTGTGACAGCTTGCGTCGTCACGAAGTCGACATGAACTTGACATGCCGTTGACACGCCGGTTTTGAAAAATCTCGGCAGTTTTACAGCTGAGCTTCACATGCACCACTCGATATTTTCCGTCTCTTCGATCAGTCAGATCTCTGCGAGCGGCGATGTGGCCACTTGCACGCATGACTTGCCGGGCGCCCCAAGCGCACCGCCAGCGTGTGTGAAGGAAATCGCCCTGCGCGTGCTGCGTCGAACGGCTGAAAGCCTGGCCTCATCGTCCGGAGGCTTGCGCTTTGTGGCCGACTCCCGCCCGTGGTTGCAGGGCTTAGCCGGCGGGCGCAGCCCCCAGGCCGCAGTACGGCCTTCCCTCTGACATTGATGACATCACAAAAGGCTTGCCATGAAAGAACTGCCCAATCCCACGTTTTCCTTGTCGCCGGAGGCCTCCGGCCTGGCTGGGCTGGCGACTTTGCCTCGGGGGTCACTTTGTCCGGACGATTCTGCGGCAAATGAAAAATCGCCTCGTGCCATCGCCCCGGCAGGTTTGCAGGTCAGCTGGGCCCAACACCTCGATGAGGTCCGCCAGGCGCAGCGACTGAGGTACCGGGTCTTTGCCCTGGAGATGGGGGCGCGGCTGCCTGAGAAGCTGCCTGGCCACGATGTGGACCTGTTCGACGATTACTGCGAACACCTGCTGGTGCGGGACGAGCTCAGCCAGGAGGTGATTGGCACCTACCGCGTGCTCACACCGGCCCAGGCCGAGCGGGTGGGCAGCACCTACAGCGACCTGGAATTCGACCTCACCCGCCTGCGCATGCTGCGCTCGCGCATGGTCGAGCTCGGCCGCAGCTGCGTGCACCCGGACCATCGCCACGGCGGTGTGATCCTGGCCTTGTGGGGCGCACTCATGCAATTCATGGTGCGCAACCAGCTTGACACCATGATGGGTTGCGCCAGCATTCCCCTGCAGCACCAGGGCGTAGGCGGTGGTCATGCCGCAGCGAGTATTTGGCGCAAACTCAAGAACACCCACTTGGCACCCATTGAATTCCAAGTCCATCCCCGCCTGGCCCTGCCCGTCGACAGCCTGTGCAACGACATGGACGTGGAGCCGCCGGCGCTCATCAAGGGCTATTTGCGCCTGGGCGCCAAGGTGCTGGGCCCACCCGCCTGGGACCCGGAATTCAACTCGGCAGATCTGCCAATGATGATGCGCGTCGCGGACTTGCCCGCTCGCTACCGCAAGCATTTCAGCGTCCAGCAGGCCTGAGGCTGCGTTCGGCGCCCGGTAAGCCCCTGATACGGTCTTTGTCTGTCACCAAACTGTCACGCGCGCTTCTTAGATTCAATGCAATAGATTCACCACCGACACCCACCCATGGCTCAAGCACGTCAGGGCCGCAAGGCCGCCGCCCCTTCATCGTCCGAGGTGACTGAACGTCCAGACGCAGAGGTACTGCCCCTGCTCAATCGGGATGTGAGCATCCTGGCCTTCAATGAGCGGGTGCTGGACATGGCCACGCGTGCGGAGGTTCCTTTGCTCGAGCGCTTGCGCTACGTGTGCATCGTGTCCTCCAACCTCGACGAGTTTTTCGAGGTGCGCTTTGCCCCCCTGCTGGCTTTGCTGAAGGCTGAGGGCCAGGCCGCCCGCACCGCACGCGAACTCTCTCACACAGCCCATGAACTGGTGGCTCGCCAGTACGCGCTCTACAACGAGGTCTTGCTGCCGGCATTTGCCGAGCAGGGCATCCGCATCCTCTCCCACGGGGAGCGCAATGCGGTGCAGCGGCGGTGGGTGCGTGATTATTTCCGGCGCGAGCTCAGGCCACTGCTGTTGCCGGTGAGCCTGGATCCTTCGCATCCTTTCCCGATGGTGGCCAATAAGTCGCTGAACTTCATTGTGCGGCTTGCAGGTGCAGACGCCTTCGGTCGCGACAATGAAATCGCCATCGTCAAGGTGCCTCGGGTGCTGCCGCGCATCATTGCGCTGCCTTCGCGGCTGGCTGGTGGACACAAAAATTTTGTCTCTCTCTCCAGCGTGATCCGTGCCCACCTGGACGAGTTGTTTCCGGGTCGGGAGGTGCTGCAGTTCTCCCAGTTCAGGGTCACGCGCAACTCCGATCTGGATGTGCACGAGGACGATGTCGAGAACCTGCGCACCGCCTTGCGAGCGGGCCTGGAGCATCGTCAGTTCGGTCAGTCAGTGCGGCTGGAGGTGTCCTCGGGCTGCTCGGAGTACCTGTCCGATTTCCTGCTCAGTCAGTTTGAATTGCCGGCCGACTGCCTGTACCGGGTGCATGGGCCGGTCAACCTGGTTCGTCTGACTCAGTTGATTGATCTGGTCCAGGACGAGCGCCTGCTCTGGCCTGCTTACCGTGCCAGCAATTCCCTGGCACTGGCGCCGTCGGAGTCCATCTTCGATCGGCTCAAGCAGGGCGATGTCTGCATCCACCAGCCCTTCGAGAGCTTTGATGGGGTGCTGAGCTTTCTTCGCCAAGCCGTCAGCGACCCGAACGTGCTGGCCATCCGCCAGACCATTTACCGCACGGGGGCTGACTCCGAGATGATGCAGCTGCTGCGCGAGGCGGTGCGCCGCGGCAAAGAAGTGATGGTGGTGGTGGAGCTCAAGGCCCGCTTTGATGAGGAGGCCAACATCAACTGGGCCGAGATGCTCGAGGCCATCGGCGCCCAGGTGGTGTATGGCGTGCTGGGCCTGAAAACCCACGCCAAGATGCTGCTGGTCACGCGCCGCGAAGGGCGGGTGCTTCGGCGCTATGGGCACTTGTCGACAGGCAACTACAACCCCCGAACGGCCCGCCTCTACACCGACGTGAGCTACCTGACGGCCGATCCGGCCCTGACCCAGGACATGGAGCACGTGTTCTATCACCTGGCCAGTCAGAGCCGCCTGCCCAAGCTCAAGCAACTGGTGATCGCCCCCTTCATGCTGCATCGCAAGATGATCGAGTTGGTTGAGGGTCTGGGTCAGGCGGCCGCCGCCGGCCAGGAGACGCGGCTGGTGGCCAAGATGAATGCGCTGACCGACGAGGGCTTGATCCGCGCCCTGGTGCGGGCTGGTCAGCAGGGCGTGAAGATCGATTTGATCGTGCGCGGCGCCTGCATGTTGCCGGCGCAGGTTCCGGGCCTGACCGAGAACATCCGCATTCGTTCCGTGATTGGACGCTTTCTTGAGCATTCGCGCGTCTTCTATTTTCGCGCGGGCGAGGAAGAAAGCCTTTATCTGTCGAGCGCTGACTGGATGAACCGCAATATGTTCGGTCGTGTGGAGCTGGCCTGGCCAGTGCATGACCCAGCCTTGCGTCAGCGGCTGATAGATGAGTGCCTCATCGCGTATTTGCATGACAGCAAAGAGGCCTGGGAACTCGGCCCGGACGGCCGTTATACCCGCGTACAGCCGGTGGGTCGCCAGCGGCGGCAAGGTGTGCAAGCTGCCCTGATGAGCCGCTACGGCCAGCAGCTTAAACGGAACTGATGCACATGGATTTGATTCTTTGGCGCCATGCGGAGGCCCAGGAACCCGAACCGGGCGCAGGCCCTGAGGCGCAGTACCGGCTCGACCTTCAGCGGGCGCTCACAGGGCGTGGGCAAAAACACGCGGCCCGTATGGCCGCCTGGCTCAGCCGGCAATTGCCTGAAAGTGCCCGCATCCTGGTGAGTCCGGCCCTGCGATGCGAGCAAACGGCTCTGAACCTGGGGCGCAAGTTTAAAACTTGCGATCAGATTGCCCCGGGCGAAAGCGTCGAGTCCCTGCTGGAGGCGGCCCAGTGGCCTCAGGGCAAGCTGCCCGTGCTGGTGGTGGGACACCAGCCAACCCTAGGCCGGACCGCTGCCTTGCTGCTGAACCTGCCGCAGGCGGACTTGTCCATCCGCAAGGGCGCGGTCTGGTGGTTGCGCCAGCGTGATCGCGAGGGCGAGCGACAGACGGTGCTCATGACCGTGCAGTCACCCGACTTCCTCTGAGCAGGCTCAGCGGGCTGGCCGTCCGGTTTTGATGGCGGGCACGGCCTGCAGGCTCTTGATGAACTGGGCGTCACTCATGCCGGCCAGGGCCATGATCCCGGCGCGCAGCAGCTCGCTTTTCTTGGGGGTTTGACCCTGTTTGGCCGCACGTGCTTTGAGCGCCGCCAGCACCTCGTATTCGGCTTTGGGAATGGTGAAGCTGTCGCGCACCAGCTTGGGTTTCTTCACCTTCTCTAGGGCCTTGGCGTTCTTGTCCTTGCCGGGCTTGGCGGCCTGTTCAGCCTTCAAAGGCTTGGCAGGTGCTGGCTTGGGGGCGGCCACGGGGGAGCGCGGTGTGGGTGCGGGTTGAGGTGCAGGTGTGCGGCGCTTGGCCGCCGTGCTGCGTGTGCGCGTGGTTTTCTTCGCGGCGGCTGTGCGCGGGCGTTTTGCCGCGGCTTGCTTTGCGGGTTGGACACTGGCCTTGGAGGTGGCGGGCATGATGAACTCCTTTAAACGGTGTAAACAGTTTATACCGTTGAGCTTCTGCCGGTCAAAGACTCCTTGCGCAGTGGAACCTGCAGTGGCGCGTCAACCGCCCTTGAGTTGCAGCGGGTGCGGCGTTTTTTGCCAAGCCAGCACTTCCTCGCGCAGCAGGTGCATGGATTGCGGATAGCTGTCCGCCCAGCCGGAGCGCAGGTTCAGGCTCATGCCGTCCGAGTCGCTGGCGAGCTTCATGCCTTTCATGTCCGGGTCTCGGTGCGCATGGGCCAGGATCACGGCCAGGCGCAGGGCCAGGAGCTGGCGCGCGAAAACTTCATCGCTCAGCTCGGCTTCGAGCTTTCTGAGTTTGCCGCGATGGCCGAGCACCAGCAGGCTGAGCCGATGCAGCTCTTCCAGGGCAAAGCCAGGTGCATCCACATGGTCCAGGATGTAGGCACCATGCTTGTGGTGGTTTTCATGCGCGATGTGGCTGCCAATTTCGTGCAGTTGAGCAGCCCAGCCCAGCTTGCGCTCCAGCCGGGGGTAATCCTCAACAGCAGGTGGTGCCATGCCCAGCAACTGGCGGGCCACGCGGCAAACTCGGTCGGCTTGTGCGCTGTCCACCCCAAACCTGTGCCTCAGGCGCTCGACCGTGCGCCCCCGCAGGTCGGTGTCGCTGTGTTCGCGTTGCAGCAGGTCGTACAGCGCGCCGTGTCGCAGCGCCCCCTGGGCCACCTGCATGGTCTGGATGTCCAACAGATCGAACACCGCACGCAGCACACTCACCCCGCCCCCGATCACGGCCCTGCGCTCGTCTTTGAGCCCGTCCATTTTGAGTCGGTCTGCACTCTGGCTCTTGAGCAGGCGCTCGAGCAGCCAGTCCAGGCCTTCGCGGGTGATGCACCCTGCCGGCCAGCCCAGGCTACCCAGGACTTCGGCCACGGCATTGGCCGTGCCGGAGGAGCCGTAGGCTTGGTCCCAGTGTTCGCCGCCAAAAGCGGGCCAGGCCTCCTCCAGCA
The DNA here is from genome assembly GCA_027486255.1 of Comamonadaceae bacterium. Taxonomy (GTDB): domain Bacteria; phylum Pseudomonadota; class Gammaproteobacteria; order Burkholderiales; family Burkholderiaceae_C; genus Polaromonas. The sequence goes on along the minus strand of JAIXPL010000049.1, from coordinate 7,073 downwards.
CCGCCTTGGCAGCGACCTCGGCCGCTTTAAAGGCCCGCGCCGTGAACAGACCATCCGGGAAGTGCGCCAGGGACCAGGTGACGCTGCCCACCGGCCAGGAGTCCATCTGGCGGGCATGCAGACCCTGGCCGAGGATCATCTCGGTGGAGCGGCCGCCGATGTCTACCACCAGCCGTCTTTCCTCGTTTTGGGGCAGCAGGTGGGCCACGCCCTGGTAGATCAAGCGAGCTTCTTCGCGCCCCGGAATGATGTCGATCTGAAAACCCAGCAAGTCCCGGCCCCGGGCCAGGAACTCCTCCCGGTTGCGGGCCTCCCGCAATGTCTGGGTGGCCACTGCCCGCACCTGGTGGCGCTTGAACCCGGCCAGGCGCTCGCCGAATCGGGACAGACAATCCCAGCCGCGTTGCATGGCCTGAGGGCTGAGCCAGCCCTGTGCATCGAGTCCACCGCCTTGGCGGACAGTTTCCTTGAGGTATTCGGTGCGGTGGATGAGACCGTGGTCCAGGCGACCGATTTCAAGTCGGAAGCTGTTGGAGCCCAGGTCCACGGCCGCCAGTCGGGTTCCGTCTTGCATGCGCTTGGCTTTGAGGCGTCAATGAATAGATTGGCAGGCAGTTTATGGCAGCCACAAGTCATTTATTTGACATATGTATGACCTGAAGGCGCGATGGGAGCTGTCGCTGCACGACACCAAACAAAGCCTCAGGACGTCACGGGACATGGCCAATCAAGACACGAAACTGTCACACAAGCCCCATAGAGTCCACCCAAGTCAGCCGCGGGCTGTCTGATTCCACTTTTTTTTGAACCAGATTTAGGAGCTTTCATGCACAAAATGAAGACTTTCTTGGCAGCAGTTGGCCTCAGTGTCGCTGCAGCCACCACCTGGGCGGCCGACATCACCGGCGCCGGCGCGACCTTTCCTTTCCCCATTTATGCCAAGTGGGCCGAGGCCTACAAAAAGGCCACGGGCACGGGCCTGAATTACCAGTCGATTGGTTCCTCCGGCGGCATTCGCCAGATTCGCGCCAAAACCGTTACCTTCGGTGCCACCGACGCCCCGCTCAAGGGTGAAGAGCTCGACAAAGACGGCATGGTTCAGTTTCCAGCCATCATTGGCGGCACGGTTCCGGTGATCAATCTCGACGGTTTTGCCAGTGGCGAGCTGCGTGTGACCGGCCCGGTTCTGGCTGAAATGTTCATGGGCAAGATCAGCAAGTGGAACGACCCCAAGCTGGCCGCCCTCAACCCGGGCAAGCGCCTGCCGGACCTGGCCATCACCGTGGTGCACCGCGCTGACGGTTCGGGCACCACCTTCAACTGGACCGACTACCTCTCGACCGTCAGCAAAGACTGGCTGGACACCGTGGGCCGTGGCGCTGCCGTCAAGTGGCCTGCTCCCACTTCTGTGGGTGGCAAGGGCAATGAAGGCGTTGCAGCCAACGTGTCTCGCACCAAGGGTGCCCTGGGTTATGTGGAGTACGCCTACGCCAAGAAAAACAAAATCGCGGTCATGGCCCTGCAGAACAGGGACGGTATTTATGTCTTGCCCGATGACGAGACCTTCGCTGCTGCCGCCGCCGGTGCCGACTGGTTCAGCGTGCCCGGCATGGGGCTGTCCATCGTCAATCAGCCTGGCGCCAAGTCTTATCCGGTCACCACGGCCTCTTTTATCCTGATGTACAAGCAGCCCGCCGATAAAGCGCAGTCTGCCGAGGTCATCAAGTTCTTCGACTGGGCGTTCAAGAACGGTAAGAAAATGGCTGAGGAACTCGACTACGTGGCTCTGCCTGATGCACTGACCAACCAGATCCGTCAACGCGTCTGGTCGCAAATCAACCTCAAGTGATCCTTGTGCGGGCTGGCTATAGTTGGTCCCTACGCCGCCGATGCCCTCGCGCATCGGCGGTTTCCGTCAGGACATGACACCATGATGCAAGCAGAATCGACCGTGAAATCCACTTCACCTACCGCCCATGTCGAGTCCGTCAACCCCAGCGTGATGGCGGTCGCCCGTCGGCAGCGGATTCAAGACGCCGTTTTCCAGCGTTCGACGCAGCTCTTCTCCCTCTTGGTGTTGCTGGCGCTGGTCGGCATCATCGTGTCGCTGTTTGTCAACGCACTGCCTACTTTCACCAAATTCGGTGCCCATTTCTTGTGGTACGTCGAATGGGACATCATCAATGGCGAGTTTGGTGCCGCCATCGCCATCGTGGGCACCCTCTTTAGCGCGGGCATCGCCTTGCTCCTGGCCGTGCCTTTGGCCTTTGGTATTGCGCTGTTCCTCACCGAAACCTGCCCCGTGTGGCTTCGCAGGCCCCTGGGCACCGCCATTGAGTTGCTGGCGGCCGTGCCCTCCATCATTTACGGCATGTTCGGTCTCTTCGTGTTTGCGCCCGTCTTTGCGTCGTATTTCCAGATGCCGCTCCAGTCGGTGTTTGCCGGCATGCCCATTGTGGGCTGGTTGTTCGGCGGAGCCCCCAACGGGCTGGGCATTTTGGCCGCCGGCATCATCCTGGCCTTCATGATCCTGCCTTTCATCGCTGCCGTGATGCGCGACGTGTTCGAGATCACCCCCTCTATCCTGCGTGAATCAGCCTACGGATTAGGCTGCACGACCTGGGAAGTGGTTCGCAAGGTGGTCTTGCCTTACACCCAGAAAGGGGTGATTGGCGGCATCATGCTCGGCCTGGGCCGTGCCTTGGGCGAAACCATGGCCGTGACCTTTGTGATCGGTAACGCCAACCGCATGCCCACATCGCTTTTTTCGCCAGGCACGTCGATCGCTTCCGTGCTGGCCAATGAATTCGGCGAAGCTGAAGGCCTGCATTTCAACACCTTGTTTGCCCTGGGCTTCCTCTTGTTCTGCATCACCTTTTTGGTCTTGGCGATGGCCAAGCTGCTCATCCTCCGGACCGAGCGTGCCAAGGGAACCTGACGGCCAGCCTTTGGCGTCTGTTTTCCAAGCCATGCCTTTGTAGAAAAAGCCTATGAACACTTCTGCACTTTACGAACGGCGTCGCCGTGCCAACATGATTGGCCTGGCCTTGTCCATGTCGGCCATGGTCATTGGCCTGGCCGCCTTGCTCTGGATTTTGTTTGTTCTTTTTTCCAATGGCTTTGCCGCGCTGGACTGGAACCTCTTCACCCAGGACACGCCCGCACCGGGTACGGAAGGTGGGGGCTTGCGCAATGCCATCGTCGGCAGCCTGATGATCGTGGGCCTGGCGGTGCTGGTGGCCACGCCCGTGGGCATTCTGGCTGGTATCTACCTCACAGAGTATGGTGACTACAGCAAGACGGCTGAGGTGACCCGCTTTGTGACCGACATCATGTTGTCTGCACCGTCCATCGTGCTGGGTTTGTTTGTGTACGCCATCGCGGTCGCCACCGTCGGTAATTTTTCAGGTTATGCGGGCAGCCTGGCGCTGTCGCTGATTGCCATTCCCGTGGTCATGAGAACCACGGAAAACATGCTCCGGCTGGTGCCGGGCAGTTTGCGTGAAGCGGCTTTTGCCCTGGGTGCTCCCCGTTGGAAAGTCTCCATCATGGTCACGCTGCGGGCGGCCAAGAGCGGTGTGATCACCGGGCTGCTGCTGGCAGTGGCGCGCATCAGTGGCGAGACAGCTCCTTTGCTGTTCACGGCCCTGAATAACCAGTTCTATTCGACGAACATGGAAGCGCCCATGGCCAATCTGCCCGTGGTGATTTTCCAGTTTGCCATGAGCCCTTACGAGAACTGGATCAAGCTGGCCTGGGGTGGCGCTTTGCTCATCACGCTGGCTGTGCTGGTGCTCAACATCATTGCCCGCGTGTACTTCCGCGATAAGACGTCCCGCTGAACCTCCATTTCAAGAGAGCTCTCCATGACCACACAAGCCTTCGCGCCAAGCGGCCTGAACAATGCGATCGAGATTCGCAATCTCGATTTTTTCTACGGCACCTTCAAGGGGCTGAATCAGATCAACCTGGACATTGCAGAGGGCAAGGTCACGGCTTTCATCGGGCCTTCGGGTTGCGGAAAGTCCACGCTGCTGCGCACACTCAACCGCATGTACAGCCTCTACCCAGGCCAGCGCGCCGCGGGGGAGATCAAGCTGTATGGCGAGGACATCCTCGATCCCAAGCAGGACCTGAACCTGCTGCGCGCCAGGGTGGGCATGGTGTTCCAGAAGCCCACGCCCTTTCCCATGTCGATCTATGACAACATCTCCTTCGGTGTCAAGCTCTACGAAAACCTCAGCAGCTCTGAAATGGACGACCGCGTAGAGTGGGCGCTGTCCAAGGCGGCGCTCTGGGGCGAGGTCAAGGACAAGCTGGGCCAAAGCGGCTTGTCGCTGTCGGGCGGTCAGCAGCAGCGCCTGTGTATCGCGCGCTCTGTGGCGGTCAAGCCCAAGGTGATCTTGTTGGACGAGCCCACCTCCGCGCTCGACCCCATCTCGACCGCGAAGGTGGAAGAGCTGGTCGGTGAGCTCAAGAAGGACTACACGGTGGCCATCGTGACCCACAACATGCAACAGGCCGCCCGCGTGTCGGATTTCACGGCCTATATGTACTTGGGTGAGCTGGTGGAGTTTGGTCAGACCGAACAGATCTTCATGAAGCCCACGCGCAAGGAAACTGAAGACTACATCACCGGCCGTTTCGGCTGATCGGCGAACATACAGGAGGCTCTATGCCCGACAAACACTTGTCCACCCAATTTGACAGCGAACTCAACGGCGTCTCTACCCGCGTCCTTGAGCTTGGCGGCATGGTGGAGTCGCAGCTGCACCAGGCCATCTACGCATTGACCCACTTCAGCATGGAGACCGTCACTCAGGTGGTGGAAACTGAGCAGCGTGTCAATGCCATGGAGGTCGAGATCGACAAAGAGCTGTCTTCCATCATTGCGCGGCGCCAGCCCACGGCGCGTGACCTGCGTTTGCTCATGGCCATGTCCAAGACCACGGCCAACCTGGAGCGCGCAGGAGACGAGGCCGTCAAGGTGGCCCGCATGGCCAAGTCCATCATGGAAAGCAGTTCGGCGCGTACACTGCCCTCCATGGACCTTCAGCTGGAGGCCGAGCTGGCTTCTGGCCTGCTGCGCAAGGCGCTCGACGCCTTTGCCCGCCTGGATGTCAAGGCGGCGCTGGCCATCATGAAGGAAGATGACCTGATCGACCGCGAGTTCGACGGCTTTGTGCGCAAGCTCATCACCTACATGATGGAAGACCCGCGCACTATTTCCTCGAGTCTGGACCTGCTCTTCGTGGCCAAAGCCATTGAGCGGGTCGGCGACCATGCCAAGAACATCGCCGAGTTCATCATTTACATCGTCAAGGGTGAGGACGTTCGCCACAGCCCGCGCGACCAGGTTGAGTCGCTGATCGAATGAGCCCCAACGCACCGACATGAAGCAACACCCCCGCATCCTGGTGGTCGAGGATGAGCCGGCCATTGCCGAGTTGATCGCCGTGAACCTGCGACATGGTGGTTTTGATCCTGTGCTCGCTGAAGACGGTGCGGCAGCTCAGCTTGTGCTGAACGATTCTCTGCCCGACGCTATCCTGCTCGACTGGATGTTGCCCGGCCAGAGTGGCATCGCGCTGGCGCGCCGCTGGCGCCAGGCTGAGCGCACCAAGGCAATTCCCATTCTCATGCTCACGGCCCGGGGCGATGAGGTCGATCGCGTGGCCGGGCTTGATGCGGGCGCCGATGACTACATCACCAAGCCTTTTTCCACCCAGGAAATGCTGGCCCGCATCCGGGCCGTGCTGCGTCGCCGTGCGCCTGAGCTGGTCAAGGACGCCGTCTCGCTGGGCGAGCTCACCCTGGATGCATCGACGCACCGTGTGAGCTACAAGGGCCAGGAGCTGCGTCTCGGGCCCACCGAATTCAAGCTGCTGCACTACTTCATGAAGCATGCCGAGCGGGTGCACAGCCGCAGCGCCTTGCTCGACCGCGTCTGGGGTGATCAGGTGTACATCGAGGAGCGCACGGTGGACGTGCATGTCAAGCGCCTGCGAGAGAGCCTGGGCGAGGCCGCGCGGATGATCGAGACCGTGCGCGGCGCCGGCTACCGCCTCAGCGCCTCGGGTGCGCAGGTCGGCTAAAACGAATGCTGCTTCGCTGGCTGTCTTGGGCTGTCTTTTCCCTGGTCGGTGCGCTGGCCGGTGGCTGGCTGGGCGGGGCGACGGGTGCCCTCTTGGGCGTGATCGCAGGCGGTGCCTTGTGGTTGTTGCAGGATTCCATGCGGCTGGCCAGGTTCGAAATCTGGCTGCGCGCCTTGCAATTGGCCGACCAGGATTTGGGCGAGGAGGCGGTCACGGTCTCAGCGCCTGCGCAGGGCTGGTACAGCGAGCTCGCCGAGCGCGTGCGCCGCATGCTGCGAGCCCAATTGCGGGCCCGAAAGGAGAGCCAGGCTCGCCTGGATGAAACCCTGGCGGCCATGCAGGCCTCGCCCAATGGTCTGGTGTTGCTCGATGCCGAAGGTCGGATCGAGTGGTGCAACCTGATGTCTTCTCAGCACTATGGTCTGGACGTGCAGCGCGATCTTCAGCAGTACGCTGTGAATTTGGTGCGCGACCCGGCTTTCACGGCCTACGTGGCCGCCGGCGACTATGCCCGCCCCGTGGTGGTCACGGGCAGCCAGAGCACAGCCATGCGGCCGGTGCGCCTGTCGGTGCAGTTGCATCCCTACGGCCAGGGCCGGCGCATGATGCTTTCGCGCGATGTCACCCTCCTGGAGCAAGCCGAGGCCATGCGCCGCGACTTCGTGGCCAACGTCTCGCATGAGATCCGCACCCCGCTGACGGTGCTGGCCGGCTTCGTGGAGACGCTGCAGACCTTGCCGCTGGACGAGGCGCAGCGTCAGCAGTACCTGGCCCTGATGGCCCATCAGTCCCAGCGCATGCAGACCTTGGTCAATGACCTGCTGTCTTTGTCGCGCCTGGAGGGCACCCCCCTGCCTGGCGCGCAAGACGAGGTGAGCTTGGCGCTCTTGATGACCCAATGCGAGCACGAGGCGCGCATGTTGTCGGCGCAGCTCGCGTCGTCCGGCCATGTGATCGAATTTGTCCGTGAGGGTGATC